>JANQHK010000028.1 GCA_028282685.1 Phycisphaeraceae bacterium | reverse complement strand
TGCGCATCACGTTAATGATACGATGCAGCGCGATCACTCGCTGCGTCATATGCGTCCCACGCGGCACGTCCAAGCCGGACCTGAGTCGCACCGCGACGATTCGTTTACGCCGACTCTTTTTTCTTGATCTGTTGGAGTTGATCGAGGGTGCAGCCGTGTTCGATGGCCTCGGCGTCGATGATGAACTTGGTGCCGGCGGCATCGTAATCGGGCAGGTCGTACATGAGGTCGAGCATGAGTTCTTCCATGACGCCGCGCAGGGCGCGGGCGCCGGTGTCGCGCTTCATGGCCTTGTCGGCGATGATTCGCAACGCTTCTCCGGAAAACTCGAGTTCGGCGTTTTCCATCGCGAAGAAGTAACGGTACTGGCGGACCAGCGCGTTCTTCGGTTCGGTGAGGATGCGCACCAGCGCACCGGTGTCGAGCGGCATGAGCGGCGTGAGCACCGGCAAACGACCGACCAACTCGGGGATCAGGCCGAATTCCAGTACATCCTCCGGCATGACCTGTGCCAGCACGTGCGCGGTGGAATCGATGGATTCGCGGTCGTCGACCTCGCTGGCGAAACCGATGCGGCGCGAGCCGAGTCGTTTGCGGATGATGTCTTCCAAGCCGTCGAACGCCCCGCCGCAGATGAACAGGATGTTGGAGGTGTCCATCTGGATGTACTGCTGCTCGGGGTGCTTGCGTCCGCCCTGGGGGGGAACGTTGGCGATGGTGCCTTCGAGCATTTTCAACAGGGCCTGCTGGACGCCTTCGCCGGACACGTCGCGCGTGATGGAGACGTTCTGGCTGGTGCGGCCGATCTTATCGATCTCGTCGATGTAAATGATGCCGCGCTGGGCGGCGTCGAGATCGTAATCGGCGGCCTGGAGCAGTTTGAGCAGCAGATTCTCCACGTCTTCACCGACGTAGCCGGCCTCGGTGAGGGTGGTGGCGTCGCCGATGGCGAAGGGAACGTTGAGCATGCGCGCCATGGTACGGGCGAGCAGGGTTTTACCTGTGCCGGTCGGCCCGATGAGCATGACGTTGGATTTTTCCAGTTCCACGCCTTCGCGGTCGTCCTTTTCCAGGGAGGTCAGCCGCTTGTAGTGGTTGTGCATGGCCACGGCGAGCGACCGCTTGGCCAGGTCTTGGCCGATTACGTATTGATCCATGAACTCGGTGATCTGCCGGGGCGTGGGGATGGCGCTGAACAGGGGCCGGGCGCTGGTGACGCGGCGCTTTTCCTGCTTGAAGATGTTCTGGCAGAGCTCGGTGCAGTTGGCGCAGATGTAGACATCGTTGGGCCCTTCGACCATGGGCCCGACTTCGCGGCTGGTTTTGCCGCAGAAGGAGCATGTGGTGACTTTGCGTCCTCGAAAGCCCTCGCCGTCGCCTGAATTACCGTTGGATTTGGCCATGAGCGTGTTATGGGGTGTTGGCGTTTCGTTCGGCGTCGTGAAGCCGGGGTATCGACACCGTCTCCTGCTTTCTCCATCGACTGCATTGCCAAGCCGCTTGACCGATTATGCTACACGAATCGGCGAAAAAGGCCCAGCGAGGACCCTTTATCGGTCAGATGGCGGCGAATCCTCCTGCGGCGGCTCGGAATTTTCCTCGGCCGGCGCCTCGGTCGGCTCCGGAGGGTCCGCTGTAAGTTCAGACGCCCGCACGACCTGATCGGGGTCATCGGCGGCCGGAGCGGTCATTCCGATAATGCGTTCGCGGGCGCGCTCGTACTGCTCGTCCGTCAATTCGCCGCGGTCGTGCATGCTGCGGAGTTCGGAGAGCATGAACGGAGGAGCATCGTCGGCCTGCTCGGATTCATGGAACCATCGCTTGCGCGCCGCAAGCACGAGCGTGAATAAAACCAGTACAGCGATAACCAACACCCCGACCCAAAGCCACAGCGGCCCCAGGTCCTGACCGACTCGGGCTGTCATGAACATCATGCCGGGGAGAATCATCCATTCATGGTATCTCGTCCCACCGTCGGATTTCAACAGTGGACGTGATTGAGCGCCGCGGGCACGTCGGCAAGCTCATCCCGGTGTTGCAGGTGATACTGCACGGTGGCGCGGAGGGTCTGTTCGAGGTTGTGTCGGGGCTGCCAGCCGAGCGCGCGGATCTTGGAGATATCGGGGATGCGGCGGTCGCAATCCTCGTAACCCTGACCGTAGTGTTTCTTCCCGCAGACCTCGCGGATCGCACCGGCCGGTTCGTTGCCGGTCAGCTCGGTAAACAGGTCGCGCATCCGATGCGCCAGTTCCACGACGGACAACTCGGCATCGGGGTTGCCGATGTTGAAGATTTCTCCCTGTGCGGCATCGGGACGATCGAGCAAAAGCAGTAACGCCTCGATGGCATCGTCGATGCAGGTATAACAGCGGCGGGCATGGCCGCCATCGACCAGCAGCATATCCCGACCATTCAGCATCGCCGCCATGAACTGACTGAAGACGCGCGGCTTGGCGTCGTCGGCCGAGGGCAGGTAGTCGATCAACGGGCCGATGAAATTGAACGGGCGCACGATCGTAAACGGCAGATCGTGTTCCTGGCCGTGCGCGAAGACCAGACGATCGAGCAATTGCTTGGCCGAGGAATAAATCCACCGCTGGTTGCGAATCGGACCGACCACGCAATCGGACTGATCTTCCTTGAAGGCAGCGCCGGAGCCGTTGGCCTTGCCGTAGACTTCGCTGGTGGAGAAGTGCATCAGGCGTCGGCCGTGCCGCGCGCAGGCCTCGACGATGCGCAGGTTGTCGAACAGATTGAGCTGCACCACCTTCAGGGGATGGGTCAGGTAAATCTCCGGATTGGCATAGGCGACAAGATTGACCACCACGTCGGCCTGCTCGACGGCCCGCTCCATGCAAGCATGATCGCACTGCACGTCGCAAGGGGTGTAGGTGTATGCTTCGCGCCGGACCAGGCGGTCGAGCTTGCGCTGGTCGACATCGAGGACATGGACGGCAAAGCCGTCGCGGCCGGTCAGGGCGCGGGTCAGGTGAGCGCCGATGAATCCCCCGCCGCCGAACAGGGCGATGCGTTGCGAGGCGGACCCGGACTGTTTTGCCGCATCAGACATGGCGTTGCTCGGAAGGATTGAGTGGAGGGATTTGGGGCTGTGGAGCGTCTTGTGTTGATCCGGAAGGGATGCCAATGATATGCCGTGCCTGCTCGGGCGTGGCCGGTTCGCGGCCGACAGTTCGAGCGATGCGCACCAGCCGTTCAACGAGATCGGGATTGGTCGCCAGGCGGGTGCGCTGGTCGTCGAACCAGATGTTGTCTTCCAGGCCGACCCGGACATGGCCGCCCATGCTGATGGCCATGGTGTTCTCGGCGAACTGAAACCGTCCGATGCCCGCGGCGGACCACGTGGCGCCTTCCGGCAGCGCGTTGACCAGGTAAGCCAGGTTGGCCGGCGTGGCCGCGGCGGTCCCGCGATTGCCCAGAAGAATGTTGCCGTAGAACGGAGGACGAATCAGCCCCTTGCGCGCCAGGTATTGCCGCGCGTAATCGATCATGCCCAGATCGAAAAACTCCAACTCGGGCACGATACCGCGTTCGGCCATGGCCGCGGCCAGTTGTTCGATCATGTGCGGTTCGTTGACCGACGCTTGGCGTGGGAAGTTCAGCGAACCGACGGTCAGCGTCGCCAACTCCGGCTTGCACGACAGCGAATCGCTGCGTTGTTCAAAAGTCTTGAAGTTGCGACCGCTGGTGGAGGCGCAGACGAGCATGCCGGGGCATTGGCTGCGAACCCCGTCGGCGATGGCGCGGAAGATTTCACCCTTGTAGGTGGGTGAGCCGTCGGGCTGGCGGGCATGAATGTGCACGATGGCGGCTCCGGCCTCGTAGCACCGTCGGGCGTCGGCGATGCACTCGTCGGGCGTGATGGGCACGTGCGGCGTGTCCGACTTGGTCGGCACCATGCCGGTGATGGCGACGTTGATGATCAGGGGATCCATGGGGCGCCTACTTTCCTTCGATGTCGCGTTTGTTGACGCGAGCCGGGACGCCCACCACCTGGCAACGCGCGGGGACTTCGTCAACCACCACCGCCCCGGCCCCCACCACCGAACCCGAACCCACCCGGATGCGATCGATCACGGTCGCACCCATGCCGAAGTAGACCCGCTCGTCGATAGCGCACAATCCGGCAATGTTCACACCGGGCTGAATCGTGCAATGCTCACCGATCGCGGTGTGGTGGCCGATGGTGACCTGGCGATTGACCAGGCAGTGATCACCAACGGAACTGTAGGTCGCTACAATCACGCCGCGGTTGAGAAACACGCCCTCGCCGAGTTGGCTGGTCGCCGAAACCTGCGCCGAGGGATGCACCAGCGTGGCGAATCGCGCGCCGGCCAGGCGCGCCTGCTCGGTGAAACGGCATCGCGTGGTGGTGGCCAGACCGCCGATCACGTGATGGTCGGCAGCGAGTTGCGCCAGGTCGTCCACCCAGTGGATCGGCAGGCCGTGCAGAGTCTGCGCGCATCGGGCGCGGTCTTCGTTCTCGACAAAGCCACCGACGCGCCAGCCGGGAATCTCGCCGATCACATCGGCCATTTCCTCCGCGTAGGTGCGGTTACCGAGAATCAGGACGGGCTGTTCTTTCTCCGGCTTCAACATGCTCATTATGGCCTGCGGTCGTCCATGCGGCCAGCGTTGCCCCCCGCTTTGTCGGGCCTGCTTGTCCGCTTTAGAAGAAAGTCCGCACGGCCTCGATGACGCGATCAATCTGCTCATCGGCGATCGGATAAAACAGCGGAAGCGTGAGAATTTCACCGGACACGCGCTCGGTGACAGGCAAGGATGTGCGATACGGCGCACAGAGCGGCTGCAAATGGTTCGGCGGGTAATGAATGCCGCAACTGACCTGTCGGGCGCGCAGGTGCGCCATCAGGTCCGCCCGGTGTTCCGCCGGTACGCGCAAGACGTAGAAGAAGGGAAAGCTGCGATCGTAACGGTGAGGAATGCGCGTGACGTGCTTCAAGGTCCCAAACGCCTTGTCATAACGACGGACCGCGTTCACCTTGTGCTCGCGCATGGCGGACATGCGCTCGAGCTGCGCCAGACCGATCGCCGCGTTGGTGTTGGGCAGGTGATAGCGCCAGCCCCGCTCGCTGATGCTATAGGGCCAGGGGGAATCGGGGCTTTTGTCCGGTTCCATGCCGAGCCGGCGCATGCTGCGGAGTTTGCGGATGTATTGGGGGTCGTCGGCGACGATTGCGCCGCCCTCTCCGCAGGTAATGTTTTTGATCGGATCGAAGCTGAAACAGGTGATATCGCCGGTCGTGCCGACGGGACGCCCGTCCTCTTCCTGCGATCCGAATGCATGGGCCG
Organism: Phycisphaeraceae bacterium; assembly: GCA_028282685.1. Lineage (GTDB taxonomy): Bacteria > Planctomycetota > Phycisphaerae > Phycisphaerales > Zrk34 > JANQHK01. The sequence goes on along the minus strand of JANQHK010000028.1, from coordinate 30,823 downwards.
CATCGGCAACGACGCGCAGATTGTGTGCTTTCGCCTCGGTGCGCAGGCGTTGCATGTCGCAAACCTCCCCGCCGAAGTGCACGGGCATGAGCACGCGCGTGCGATCGGACCGGCGCGCCAAGGCATCGTCGACATCCATGAGCAGCGTCTGTTCATCGACCTCGCAGAAAACAGGCGTCAGGTCCGCCGCCAGCACCGCCTGAACACCGGCCACGAACGTGAGCGACGGCAGGATCACCTCGTCGCCGCGCTCCAGTCCCAGCGCCTCCAGCGCCAGGTGCAGCGCGGAGGTGCCGGTGTTGACCGCCACCACGGACCGGGCTTGCAGCAGGTTGGCCACCCGCTGCTCGAACTGCTGGGTATAGCGTCCGATCGTTAGACTGCCCTCGTCAAAGACCGCGCGCAGACCGTCCAACTCGGCCTTGCCAAGGAAAGGCCGTTGCAGGAGAATCGGTTTGTGCTTCGGGGTATCTGACATGGCGTTCGCAATCGAGCCGCACAGTATAGCCGAATGAGCAAGGCCCGATATAATCGGTTCCCCGATGCAGCCATCTCCTTTGCAAGCCGGATCCGGTCGCACGCTCGCCCTGGTCGACAAAAGCATCACCGGCCACAATCGGCCCGCGGTCGAACACTTTGAGCGGTGCGGCTGGCGCGTGACGGCGATGAACGACGGGGACCGGCGCGGCATGAGGTGCGACCTGCTGCTGCTCAAGGGCCACGCGCGCACGTTCCAACAGTATGCCCGGATGCTGCGCGGGCGCGCCGATCGGCCGCGCACCATTCTCTGGCATCACGATCCGCTGTTGCCGCCGATTCTGGCCGCCGATGAACGCCGCGCGTTGCATGAACTGACGGCCAAATACGACCGGCTCGATTGGATCGGCTCGTCGCTGCGATGGGCATCGGCGTCACAACTTTCATGGCGGTCCTGTATCCAGGCACAGCACCGTTTGTATCGATTGAGCACGCGACGACATTTCATTGCCGCGGCGCGACGCATCAATCAAAAGTTACAAGAGCAGGGTTGGCCCGAAATCAAGTACACGCAACTGCGCGTCACGGCGGAATGCGAACACTGGATTCGCCGCGCGACCAGCGAGGGCTGGCTGGATGCGATCTGCATGACCACCATGCACAAGCAATCGCAACTTCTGTCGATGGGCATCGCCGGCCATTTCGCCCCTTACGGATATCACCCGGGATCGGGGGAAGACCGGGGCGGGGATCGGCCGTGCGATGTGGCGTTTCTGGGCGCGGCGCCGCCGGGATCATCGCGTCAGCGGCGACTGGAGGAATTCGAAAAAATGCTCAGCCGCAAGGGATACACGCTGAAGGTCGTCCGGTCGGGCTGCACGGGAACCGAACGCGTCGACTTCCTCAACCGCGCCAAAGTCCTGCTGCACCTGCACCAGTACCCGTGGGACACGCCGTGGCGGCGGTTTGTGATGGGCATGTCCTGCGGCGCGGCGATGGTCAGCGACAAGCTGATCGATCCACGCCCTTTCACACCCGGCGAACATTTCATCGAGGCCGAGCCCCGGACACTGGCCGAGGTGCTGTTGGACCTGCTGGCCGACGCAAACCGACGGCGCGCCATGGCACGGCGCGCCCGGGACTTCATCACCGAGCACTTCACGATGCGCCAGTCGGTTGAAACGATCCTGAAAGCAGCGTTTGAGCGAACACCGGGCCGCGATTAGAGCATTTACAATCCAATCGCAGAGTATTCGTGCATCGAATGAGCCGCGACGGTGAGGGAGCGGTCGTCGGGCCGTTGATCCGCGTCCGACTTTCCGTTCTCCCGCAGGTAAATGACCGCACCTGCCCCGCCGGGTTCGGGCGTTGTGCCGACCGCTTCCTCACGGGCGCGGCTCGTCAATGCCCGCTGCGGTTGGATTGAGTTCTAGTCGCTGTCGGCCTTCTTCTTGGTCGTTTTCTTTTTCGTGGTCTTCTTTTTGGTGTTTTTTTTCTTGGTCGTCTTTTCTTCGGACTTGGTTTCGGTGTCCGACTCTGACTTATCCGACGACTTTTTGGTGGTCTTTTTCTTGGTTTTCTTCTTGGCCGGGGCCTCGGCGGCCACGTCCTCGACTTCGGCCTTGTCCAGCAACGCATCGATCGCCTTGCTCTCGCGCAGTTGCAGGTAGAGTTGATCCATCTGTCCGGAGCGCGCCATCTCCTGGCGCATCTTCTCGGGGCGTCGGCCCTGCTGGGCGGCCATGGCGGCGATCTGCCCGTTGACCTCCGCCTCGTTGACCTGCACGCCGTACTGCTCGGCCACCTTCTCCAGAATGAACATCAGCTTCAGGTCGCGCTGGGCCTGATCGGCACTGGCGGCGCGCAGCTCGGCCAGTTGCTCCTCGATGTCCTGCTCGCCGACGCCCTGATACATCAGCTCCATACGCCGACGGGACAAAATGCGCTGCGCCTGCTGAGCGGAGAGTTTCTCCGGCAGGGTCATGTCGATCTTGTCGAGCAGCTGCTCGGTGACCTGCTCCTGCATTTCACGCTTCTGCTGCTGCTCATCGCGCTGCTGAAGCGAATCCTTGAGTTGATCGCGCAGTTCGGCTTCGGTTTCAAATCCGCCGGCCTGGACCAGCTCCGCGGCGCTGAGCTTGTGCAGGCGTTCGATGCGATGCACGGTGATGTGGATATCGATCTCGGCCTCGCGGATCGCTTCGACTTCGTGCTGCTGCGGGCCGGTGGCGGAGAGGGTGACGGACTGGCCGATCTTCACGCCTTCCAGTTTTTTGCCGAGGTCTTCGACGAGCACGCCGCCGACCACGCCCTTGTACTTGCGGCTCTCGCCAGGGCAGAGAATCTGCACGGCGCTTTGTTCATTGAGCGTTTGATCCTGCTTATCGGCAATGCGCACATCCACCGTCAGGTAATCACCGCCCGCGGCGGGCTCTTCGACGGCCTGGAACTGGCCGTAGATTTCTCCCAGGCGTTCGATTTCCACTTCCACCGCGTCGTCGCCGATCTCGCGCACGGTTTTGGTGACCTTCAGGCCTTCCAGGTCCGGCAGTTCCACCTCGGGAACCACCTCGATGGTCGCGGTGAAGGTGAGCGGGCCCTGGTCGGGCAGTTCGATTTCATCGGGCTTGGGATCGAGTTCCGCGTCGCCGACGATGCGCAGGTCGTTGTCCTCGACGGCCTTGCTGAGGGCTTCAGTGAGCACCTGGCTTTTGACTTCCTTGCGGATGTCGGAGCCGAACCGTTTTTCCAGCAACCGCAGGGGCGCGCGGCCGCGACGAAAACCCGGCACCACCGCTTCGCCCTGAAGGTCATCGTAACTGGAGTCGATCTTCTGACGGATCAACTCGGGTGGAATCTCGATGTTCAGCTTCTTCTGCGCCGGGCCGAGGTCCTCGACGGTAACGCGGGGCTGGGGTTCGTCTTCGGCGGCCTCGGCGGGAGGATCGTTGCGTGTGGGGTCGGTGGGCGACTCGGCCATGGGGATGCTCCTGAAATGCAAATCGCACGCCGGGCAGCGGGCGTCGGGCCGAACCAAGCGTGCGGCGGCTTGCGCTGTTCCCCGCCGACCGACGCCTGGCCCGCAGCCGCTGCGAGCCGATACCTCGGCGGGTGCTTCTGAAAGTTAATGCGCGAGGGAGGACTCGAACCCCCAACCCCCTGTTCCGTAGACAGGTGCTCTATCCAATTGAGCTACTCGCGCAGGATCGAACACGGAATCTTAGCAAAGGGCCCAGACCGTCGCAATGACGCGGGCCGATTTCTGTGTTATCGTGCCGCCATGCCCCGTCGCACCAACCCGTTACGACCGCTGAAGATCACCCGCGGCTACAAGACCGCCGCCGCCGGCAGCGTTCTGATCGAAGCGGGGAACACGCGCGTGCTCTGCACGGCCTCGGTCTGTACGAATCCCCCGGCCTGGCTGGAGAAGGCCGACCCGCCGCGCGGCTGGGTCACCGCCGAGTACAACATGCTCCCCGGCTCCACGCCCGACCGGCAAAAACGCGGGCCCAACAGCCGCGCCACCGAAATCCAACGCCTGATCGGCCGATCGCTGCGCGCTGCGGTCGACCTGGAGAAAATGCCGGGCATCCAGATCACCTGCGATTGCGATGTGCTCTGTGCCGACGGCGGCACGCGCACCGTCTCGATCACCGGCGCTTACGTCGCCCTGGCCGACGCGCTGACCCAGGCCCGCCGCGACAAGCTCATCACCGCCAACCCGTTGATCGGGCCGGTGGCGGCGGTGAGTGTCGGCATTGTCGACGGCCGGGTCGTGCTCGATCTGGATTACCAACTTGATGTCAACGCCGAGGTGGACATGAACGTGGTGATGAACCACCGCGGACAGTACATCGAAGTGCAGGGCACGGGAGAAAAAGGAACGTTCGACCAGGATCAACTCGATCAGTTGCTGACGCTGGCCCGCTCGGGCATCCGCAAACTGATTGCTGCGCAAAAGAAGGCACTGAGGCAATAGGCACGAAGGCACAAAGAAAACTAAGAAGTCTGAAGTAAGAAGTCAGAAATGGAATTCATCCGGACCTTCGCAGTCTCTCGCTCTGCTCGGGACTTCTCAGGTCCGGCTTGACCGATTAACCGATTAACCAATCAACCGGTTAACCGATCTCTGCGATATCGCGGCGGCCGGCGAAACCGGTGTCGGTCTCGTGCCAGGCGACGATGCGCGGCTCGCCCAGCTTCCAGCAAAGCAGAACCTCGCGGCCTTCGTGCAGGGCGGGAAAATCGATCAGCCCGATTTCAAAATCCTTCAGCGCCACGCCGGTCTCGCTCAGTTCGTCGACGTACCCGTTGAGCTTGTCGACGATTTGCTCGTAGTGTTCGCGCAGGGCGTTGACGTTGTCGGCGATGTCGGGCCGTTCCATCGACTGTTGCAGTTCCACGGCCTGCTTGAAGGTGTTACGGATATCCTCAGCCACCCGGCGGATGTAGGGCAGCGCGCGGTTGGCCTGTTCGACGGTGAAATAGCCGGTCTCGGTTGGTGGTGCAGCCAGGGCGTTTGATGTGGGCTCAGGCGTCATGGCAAAACTCCAAAGTTCGGCCGGTTTCTCGTAGGCCCTCCAGCGCGACAGGACCGGGGCCGACACCGCAATCGTCCTGTCTACTGCCATCATAGCGCCCGCGGATGAAGGTTGCATGAAGGGGGAGAAAATTCTCAAACCCAAATGTCAACAGATCGCGGCAGTCATTGCGATCCTCAGCCCGCATCGCTTCCGTCCAGCTCCAACGCCCGGACATCTTCCAGATCAACAGGACGCCCGGCGGCTTTCTTCGCAGCGATCAGATCGGTCCGATCCAACACGAAAAAGGCCTGATTCTGATAACTCATCGTCTGGCGGTTTTTCCAGGCCTGTTCAAACGTGATACCCGGCGTCTGGGTTTGCACATCGATACGCACCCGGTCGTTGAACACCGTAATGGTTTCTTTGAGCAAATCCCCGCTGGTAATCAGATCCGCCGTCCCCAACCCCGCCTCCTTCAACGCGGCAAGCAGACGGTCGGCATTGTCCGGCGAAGCTTCGATGAGAATATCCAGATCGAAGGTGGCCCGGGGGACGCCGTACAAAACCGCGGCAATGCCCCCAATGGTCACATAGCGAACTTCATGGGCCTGTAAGGACGCGAATACAGCCCGTAGTCGATTGAGCATGCCGCCTCGCCGCAATGTCGGGTTGCTGTTCGAATATCAGGTCCGTGACCTGACACAAATAGTCCATCCGCTGCTCCAGAGACAGGGATTGAAACCACCTGGCTTTGGCCAAGGGATGTTCCTGGTTTCGATCGTGAGAAATGGAATATTCCATGCCGCGTTATTATAGCACGAATCGGCTGAACAACGGTCAGACGTTGAACAGGAAATGGCAGACGTCGCCATCCTGCACGACGTAATTTTTGCCTTCTTTGCGCAGCTTACCGGCCTCCTTGATGGCGTGCTCGGTTTTCAGTTCGGCCAGATCGTCCACATGGTAGATTTCAGCCCGGATGAAGCCGCGCTCGAAATCGGAATGGATCACGCCCGCCGCCTGGGGCGCGGAAGAGCCGATGCGGACCGGCCAGGCGCGGATTTCCTTGGGCCCGGCGGTGAAGAAGCTCTGCAAATCCAGCAGCCGATAAATCGCCCGCGCCACGGTGGCCAAGGCCGGCTCGTCCAAACCCAGCGAGGTGAGCATTTCCGCGCGGTCGTCTTCGTCCAGTTCACTGAGTTCCGCCTCGAGCTTGGCGCAGACGGCCACGGCCTGGCCGCCCTGTTCGGCGGCGTGCGCGGCGAGGCGCTGCACCGGGGCGCTCTGCATCGGATCGGCTGCTGTGCCCACTTCGTCCTCGTCGACGTTGGCCACATAAAGCACGGGTTTTTCGGTCAGAAACGCGAAACTGCGCACGGCGAAGGATTCCTCGGCGGTCAGCCCGGCACTGCGCACCGGCTGCAATTCCTCCAACACCGCCCCGCACTTACGCAACGCCTCCAGACGCGCCACCGCTTCCTTATCGTTGAAGCGCGCCAGTTTCTCGGCCTTGTCCATCGCGTTGGCGACGATCTGCGCATCGGCGGCGATCAATTCCAAGTCGATCGTTTCGATGTCGCGCATCGGATCGACCGAATCGTCCACGTGCGGCACATCGCCGTCGGCGAAGCTGCGCACCACGTGCACCAGCGCATCGACGTTGCGAATCTCGGCCAGGAACTTGTTCCCCATGCCCTCGCCTTCGCTGGCGCCGCGGACCAGCGCCGGCATGTCGACCAGTTGGAGCGTGGCGGGGATGACCTTCTTCGTCTCGATGTGCCGGCGGATCAGTTCGAGCCGGGGATCGGGCACGTGCACGGTGGAGGCGTGGGGCTCGGTGGTGGCGAAGGGGAAATTTCCCGCTTCCTGCTGCGCGCCGGCCAGCGCGTTGAAGAGGGTGGATTTACCGATGTTGGGCAGGCCGACGATTCCCGCTTCCATGGTGCGTATTCCATTGGGGGTGCAAAAGGGTGATGTTATCGACGCAGCGGGTGAGTTGCCAACTACCACTTCACCGGTTGCTGCAGAGCGTGCTGGAGTTGTTGCATGTATTGTTCGTGGGGGATTTCGATGCAGCCGAACCGGGCCAGGTGATCGGTGTATATCTGAGTATCGAGCAGAGTGAATTGCCGTTGCCGCAGGTGTTCGACCAGATGCACGAGGCAGACTTTGGAGGCGTTGGACCCGCCGAGGTGGGGGCGATGGAACATCGATTCGCCGAAGAAGGCGGCGCCGAGGGTGACGCCGTACAGCCCGCCGACCAGTCGCCCGCCGCGCCAGGCCTCGACGCTGTGGGCCAGGCCGATCTCGTGCAGACGGGTGTAGAGATCGCAGATGGTGTCGTTGATCCAGGTTTGCGGATCATCGGCGCGGGGTGCGGCGCAGAGTTCCATGACGCGGCGGAACCGGGTATCGAATCGGATGTCGAAGCGGGATGCGTTGATGATCTGTCGGACGGATTTGGGGCAATGGAATTGATCGAGCGGAACGACGCCGCGCTGCCGGGGGCAGAACCACTCGACGCGATCGGCATCGCGCGCCTCGGCCATGGGAAACAGCCCGCTGCAGTAGGCGCGGATCAACAGTTCGGCAGTGAGTTCGGGGGGATCGTGCATCGGCTCATCAGACATCCGCGAGCCACGGTTACGATGACGAGGATTAATTTTCCTCGATGATCAGTTCGATTTTCGCTTCCACCCGTTTGAGCAGCGATTCGAGCGTTTTCAGATCGGCCAGACGCATGTGCAGCAGCTTCCGGGCGGTGGCGCCTTTGACCAGTTTGAGATCGTAAAACGCTCCGCCGGCCTGGGCGAGCAACTGCTGTGGCTCATCCAGGGATACCTCGCCGTGATGGTGGTATTTGCACCAGACCAACCGACGGTTGGTAATGACCAGCCCGGCCAGTCCCGCGTCGGCCTTGGCGAAGTCGCCGTCGTTGAAGTAGCCGAGGAATTCTTCGTTGCCTTTGAAATCGAACCAGATCCCGATGCGGTGGCGGGCCTGCAAGGGAATCGCGCGCCAAGCCTTGGCCTGGAATTTGAGGACCTCGGCTTCGAGTTGCGTGTAGTCTTCGCCGATCACGCCGTTCACCCGGCCCATCCATTCCAACGCATAGGGAGCGAAGGGAATCACCACCTCGCAGCGCAGGCCTTCGGTCATGGCGTAGGATTCGGCATGCACCGTATGCTTGCCTGCCTGATCCTTGACCACGTAATAGGGAATGGGCTGATTGAACGGCGGCGGCAGCTCGTCCAGGGTGGGCATGGCATCGGTGATCTCGCGCACGGTCCGGCCGGCCTTCACCTTCCGCTCGTAGCGCGTTTCCATTTCCCCGGCGCTGAAAAACTTGCCCGTGTTCTTGTCCTGCCAGACCAGCGGCTTGGCGATCAGCCTGGACGGATCGGTTTCTCCCGTCGCCATGCACTTGAACGGCATGGAGGCGCGAAAGTTCGGCAAACTCAGCAGCTTCGAGTCGAACCCGAAACGCACACCGAAGCCGCCCACGTCCGCCACGTACAATTTGGGTTGCGTGGTGTCGGCTGAAGGTATCTCCATGCGCTTGCGTGGGGGTTCGGGCGGTTCCCGGGGGGTCGGCTCGATCTGACTCATCACCGGCGTCGGCTTTTTCTCCGCGATTCGGGGGGGCTTGGGCGGTTCCTTGGACTTGGCTTTTTCTTCTTTGGTCGGTTCCGGTTTCTTGTATTGGCGCGGCTGAGGAACGTCGTCCGACTCATCGTCGTCGTCGATCTCCACCGCCACGAAGGAACCGTGACTGTCGGTCGTCAGTCCCGCCTCACGTACGATCTCATCCAACGACAATTTGTCCAGGTCTTCCTCTTCGGCCGATTCCCCGGACGACTCGGCCTGGATCGGTTGTTCATCCTGCACGTCGGAGGATGGGGTGGGCGGCTTGGAGGCATGGCTCTGGTTCGCGGGAGCGGCTTTCTTTTCCGCTTCGATCTCGGCTCGCTCTTCCGCTTCCTCTTCGCTGTCGAGACGATCCAGGTCCAACCAGGCCACCACGGACTCGTCAATTATTTTCTTGCCCCGGGGCACCCGAAAGACGTGTTTGCAGGACGGGCAACGCGCCGCGCGCCCGCTGGAATTCACCGGCACGGACAACCGATGCTTGCACTGAGGACAATGGATGACGAATTGTTCCATGGCATCGACTCGAGGTGACGTCATCCGGTATGGCTGCACCCAAACGCACCCGCCGGATTATACCACACACCTAGGTAGCTGGGGTGGGCAGTGTGGGTTCTTCCCGCATCGCCAACTCTTCCAGACCGAATTGCTTGATCTTCTTGTACAAGGTGGTGCGATTGATTTCAAGCTGCTCGGCGGTTTGCTGGCGGTTCCAGTCGTTGGCCTGGAGGGCCTCCAGCAGAATGCGTTTTTCAGGTTCCAGCAAGGCCTCGCGCAGGGGCTTTCCATCCCAGGGCGCCGAAGCGCCGCCGGGATCGCGCCGGCGCTCGCGAAAACCGGGCGAGCCGTCCGGCTTCTGGTAACGGACCGTCTCAGGCAACGCATCAATTTCGATGATCGGACGGGGCGACAACACCACCGCACGCTCGACGGCGTTTTCCAGTTCACGCACATTGCCCGGCCACCGGTAGCTGCGCATGGCGCGCATCGCCTCGTCGCCAAGGTCGGTCACGAGCTTGCCGGTTTCACGGCAGTATTTTTCGAGAAAATGCGTCACCAGCAACGGGATGTCGCCGCCGCGCTGGCGCAGCGGGGGCAGTTCGACATTCACCACGTTGATGCGGTAATACAGGTCTTCACGAAACCGCCCGTCGCGCACCAGGACCGACAGCGATTCGTTGCTCGCCAGAATGAATCGGCAATCGACCTTCAGCGTTTGACTGGAACCGACCGGCTCGAACTGCCGCTCCTGCAAGGCGCGCAGCAGCTTGACCTGAAGGGCCGGCGTGGCGGAGTTGATTTCGTCGATGAACATGGTCCCGCCGTCGGCCGCCAACAGTTTGCCCGGTTTGTCGGACTCGGCCCCGGTGAAAGCGCCCTTGACGTGACCGAACAATTCGCTCTCAAGCAGGGTTTCGGGGATCGAGCCGCACGCCATCGTGATGAACGGGCCGTCGGCGCGCCCGCTGCGCTCGTGGATGGCCCGGGCGATCAGACTCTTGCCCGTGCCGCTTTCGCCGGAGATCAGTACGGTGGTGCGCGTTTCGGCGACCGCCTCCACCAGATCGAACACGCGCTGCATTTTCCGATCGGCCCCCACCATCGAACCCAGCCCCTGATGGCGGGACAGTTTGTCGCGCAGGTGAACGTTTTCCGCCATCAGCGCCTGCTGGCGCAGCGCCCGTTCGACCGTTTGCAGAATTTCGCGATCCACGATCGGCTTGGTCAGGTAGTCGAACGCTCCGGCCTTGACGGCTTCCACGGCCTGTTCGATCGTGCCGTAGCCGGTGATCGCCACCAACACCGTCTGCGGATGGTTCTTGCGCACCTGCTTGAGCAACTCCATGCCGTCCATGCGCGGCATGTTCAGATCGGCGATGATCAGCTGGATCGGATCGGAGGCGTGGTCGCGCAGGATGCCCATCGCCTCGGCGCCATCGCAGGCGGTGCAGGCGCGGCAGCCGTGCTCGCTGAGCAGTTCGGCCAGGGAATCGGCGACGATCGGATCGTCATCCACCACCAGCAGCAGCGCGCTATCGTCGGGTTGGGTTTGGGTGGGATCGCTCATGGCGTGGTTTCCATGCCGCACGGAGGAATTTTCAGCGTCAGTTCCGCTCCACCGCAGGAACGGTTTTCCAGGCGGATGGCGCCGCCGAGCGCGCGGATGATGTCGCGGCTGATCACCAGCCCCAGGCCGTGCCCGTTGCTTCGGGTCGACACGCCGGGCAATACCAGGCCGTCACGATCGCGCGGCAGATGCTCGGCCACACCGGGTCCGTCGTCGCAAATGCAGATCGTCAGCCAGCCCTGTTCATCGGATTCAACATAGAGGCGGATGCGCCCATTGCTTTCCACGGCCTCAATGGCGTTGAGCAGGCCGTTGATGATGACCGGTTGCAACGGTCCGGCCGGGCGATCGGTCAACGGTTGCGGCATATCGACATCCAACGTGATGCCCTGTTGCCGCACCACGGGAAGCACCGTTTTCAAAGCGTGTTCGACGGCCTGGGCGAGGGTTCGGTCGGATTCGGCGAAGGCGGCCACAAAATCGGCCCCGCGGCGGCTCATCCAGCGCTTGAGCAGGGCAGCCATGTCCTGCATGCTCAACGCCGCATCGTTGAGGCGCTCGATGGCCTGCGCGTCGGCCGTGGGGGTTTGTTCGGGATTGTTCAATCGACGCAACGCCAGTCCGACGTTGCGCAGCGATCCGTCGAGCAGATTCGACAGCTCGTGAGCCATTTTCTCCGCATCGGGCGGGCCCGCAGAGCCCTCGGAGGGGATTTCGTGGGCATCGCCCTCACTGCCGACCAGGCGAAACGGGCGGGGATTGTCATGTTGATCGTGGTGAACGTTCATCCGTGTAGAGAATCGACCGGATCGGGTTCCGGATTAAGCAAGCGTTGCCCGCGGACGACAGCAAAGGCCAACGGCCAATAATCCCGCCGTCAGGAGCGATATACCGAGATTGCTGCCCATTCCATACCGATGTCCGATCGAGATTGACGGTCCTCACCCGGATATGTGGTATGATTAATATGAACTTGGGGCGGAGGCCCCGGGGGCGATAGAAAGAGGATGGGTGTGACTGGCTGACCCCGCCCGCGCGGGGTTTTGTCGTTTTAAGAACACGCGATGTGTTACATCGCGGCTGAACCGCGTCGCTGCACGGCAACCGCTAAACGCAACCGGTCACTGGACCAATCCCAACGCCTCGGCGTCGCGCTGGGAGAGTGACACCACATCGCCATCCGCATCGGTGTAATCGGCAACCGTCCCGTCGCGCTTCCAACTGCGCATGCAGCGCGGCTCGGCGGTCAGGTCTTCGATGCCGATCGTTTCGTCGCCATTCTCATCCAGCACGAACCGGCTCACGCCGCACAGGTCGGCCAGGTCCACGATGAACGGTTGCAGCGTCTTGTAAACTTCCGGGGGACAGGCGACTTCCACGCCGCAGTCCAGCGGATTATCCAAACCGCGTCGGCCGCGCGCATCCTCCAACTCTTTCAGGACGCGATCGCGCAGTTCCATGACGGACTGCCAATGTTCATCGACTTGCACGGCAGGCGCATCGGGCAGCGGTTGCAGATGCACCGACTCGGCGGCTTCGCCCTTCAATGCCGACCACGCTTCCTCGGCGGTGTGAACCAGAATCGGCGCGACCAGACGAATCAATGCGTCGGCAATGTCGTACAGGACGGTCTGCGTGCGCCGGCGGCGATCGGAATCGACCTTGTCGCAGTAGAGCCGATCCTTCACCGCCGCCAGGTAAACCGCCGAGAGGGACTCGTTGCAGAAGTTGTAGATCAGTTCGTTGGCCTTGCGGAAGTTGTATGCATCGTATTCCTTGCGCACAGCGGACAGCAGCATGGATAGCCGGCCGAAAGCCCATCCATCGAGGGTCGGTTTGTCTTGCGGCGTCAGTTCCCGCCGATCTTTTTCCGGATCGAAATCGCCGAGGTTACCCAGCAGGAAGCGGATGGTGTTGCGCACCTTGCGGTATTCCTCGCCGGCGAGGCGGAAGAACTCCCAATCCACCTTGACATCGTTGGCGTAATTGAGCGAACTGACCCACCACCGGCAGACATCGGCGCCCTGGTCCTGGAGCAGGTCTTCCACGGCAATGGCATTTCCTCCGGACTTGCTCATCTTCGCCCCGTCCTTATCGACCATGAAGCCGTGCGTGAGCACCGTTTGGAACGGCGAAACGCCGCGCATCCCCAGGCAAGGCAGCAGGGAAAGCTGGAACCATCCGCGGTGCTGATCGGAACCTTCCAGATACAGGTCGGTGACCGGGCCTTGCTCGCGCGCCAGTCCGCGCTGAACCATGCAGGCGTACCAGGACGAACCGGATTCGAACCAGACGTCGAAGATGTCGTTGGACTTGGTGAGTGTGTTTGCATGGTCACTGAACTGCCCATGCCGCAGCCACTTTGGCGCATCGGGATCGTTGGCCGGATCGTAATCGGCGAGCAGATCGGCGGCCCCGGCGGTAAACCAGTAATCCGAACCCTTCTCGCGGATCTTGTCGGCCGCGGCCTGGACGCTGGCCCGGGTCAGCAGCACCTGTCCGGCATCCGGGCCGTAGAACGCGGGGATCGGAAGCCCCCAGGCGCGCTGGCGGCTGATGCACCAGTCGGGCCGACTTTCCAGCATGCCGCGCATGCGGTTGCGTCCCCACTCGGGAATGAACTGCACGTCGGATGCGGTGACATCGAGCGCGCGTTGTTGAAGTGAACCGCCGCCATTGCATTGGCGATCCACGCTGATGAACCATTGATCGGTGGCGCGGAAGATGACGGGCGTCTTGCTGCGCCAGTCGTGCGGATAGCTGTGCATGAACGTATGATCGAAGTGCATGTGGCCGGACTTTTTCAACTGCTCGATCACCAGCGGATTGGCCTGCCAGACATCTTTTCCGCGCAGCCATTGGGGCGCGGAGTCGTCGAACGTGCCGTCCTCCTGCACGGGGCAGTAGGTATCCAGCCCGTGGGCCTGGCCGGTCATGAAGTCTTCGGTGCCGTGGCCGGGGGCGGTGTGGACCAGCCCGGTGCCGTCTTCCAGCGTGACGTAGCCGGCCGTCAGCAGCGGATTGATGCGATCGAGGAACGGATGCTGATAGCGGATGCCGGCTTCGGCCAGTTCGCTGCCGGTGCAATCGCCGAGTTTGGTGGCATCGGCGCCGCTTCCGGCGGCGATGACTTGCTCGGCCAGTGCGTCGGCGAGAACGACATGGCGCGTCTTGTTATGTGAATCGGTGTAGCGGTACAGGCCGTACAGCGCGCCGGCAGAAGCGGCGACGGCGAGGTTCGCCGGTAAGGTCCACGGCGTGGTGGTCCAGATCATCAGCGTCACGTGTTCGCCTTGCGGTGCGTTCAACCCCGCGGGGAGCTTGCCCGGTTCCAGCAGATCGAAATGCACATAGACGCTGGTGTCTTCGCGGTCTTCGTATTCAAGCTCCGCATCGGCCAGCGCGGTTTGGTTGGCGATCGACCAGTGCACCGGCTTGAGCGCGCGATAGACCAACCCCTTGCCCACCAGATCGGCGAAGACTTCCAGTACGCCCGCTTCGTAAACCGGGTCCATCGTGATGTACGGATTGTCATAATCGGCGACGGTGCCCAGCCGCTGCATCTGTCTGGCCTGCAACTTGACGTACTTGGCGGCGTAGTCGCGGCACTTGTACCGCGTCTTCATAACATCGTTACTTCGTGACTCCGTGACTCCGTGCCTCTGTGTCTGCTCCTTGAGCACCTTGTGCTCGATCGGCAGGCCGTGGCAATCCCAGCCAGGGATGAAATGCACATCGTGCCCGGCCATGTGCCGGGTGCGCACGACCAGATCCTTGAGCACCTTGTTGAGCAGATGGCCGAGGTGGATATCGCCGTTGGCATACGGCGGGCCGTCATGAAAGATAAACGGGCCGGCGGGATGCGGCGCATTGCGCATCTTGCCGTACAAATCCTGCTTTTCCCAAACCTTCTGAAACTGCGGTTCGCGCTGGACGAGGTTGGCCTTCATCGCGAACGCCGTCTTGGGACGATTGATCGGGAATTTCTTTTTTTTACCGGTGTCCTGGCTCATGGCATGGGTCCAAATGCGTCGATCTGCGATCGACCGCTAAACGACGATTCACAAAAGTGAACATCATAATGCCGCGATGCGGAGCGGTCACGCACGGGGCATTTGCTCGATCGCCTGAGCGAGCGTCACCGCGGAAAGCGATTCGAGAACCCGGTCGGCGTGATCGAGGTTCAACAGCTGGGTCAGGGGATTGGGTACGGCGATGGTGAACAGCCCCGCGGCCTTGGCGCTGGTCACGCCGTTGGGCGAATCCTCCAGGGCGATCGCGCGGGCCGGTTCAACGTGCAACCGCCCGCAGGTGTGCAGGAACGGCTGGGGATGGGGCTTGTGCTCGGTGGTGTCTTCATTGCAGGTGATGACGTGAAAGTAATGGTGCACGCCGAGCCGATGGAGATTGCCCTCCACCCACTCGTGCGAGGAACTGGAACAGAGCCCGATGCGCAGGCCCAGCCGTTCGGCTTCTTCCAGCCAGTCGGCGATGCCCGGTCGCAACGGCTCGGCTTCGATCATTTTGATCAGGCGCGGCTTGCGCTTGGCGCGGATCGCCGCCACATCGACCGGCGCACCGAAACGCCGCTCGAGCATGGCGTAAAAGTTCTGCGATTCGGGAGGTCGGCCGAGGACATCCACCCACTCCCGCGGCTCCAGTTGCAGGCCGTGGTCGGCGAAGACTTCGCGCCAGGCGTTGAACTGGGGCGTCTCGGTGTCGAGGATCAGGCCGTCGAAATCAAAAACAATCGCATCAACGGACATGAGAAATACCACAGAAACGCAGAGGCGCAGAGTAACACTTGGATCGTTTCATTCACAATACTCCCGGCCGGCACTCCATTTTCAACTCATCCAGTTCCATTATTCCTTTTTAGAATCATCTCTGCGACTCGGCGCCTCTGCGGTTATTCCCCTCGAAGAGTAGCGCACATTTTGGCGCGGTCGTCGCTGCGGAAGAATGCCGTCCCGGCGACGATGACATCCACCCCCGCATCGCGGGCCAGTGCGGTGGTGTCCGGGTTGATTCCGCCGTCCATCTGCAACCGCACGTGATCCGGCTTGCGCTGCGACAACCAGCGGGCGCTGTCGAGCACTTCGGGCATGAACTTCTGCCCCCCGAATCCCGGGTGCACGCTCATCACCAACACCAAGTCCACTTCGATCAGCAGGTGCTCGATCGACTGCGGCGGCGTGTGGGGATTGATGCAGATCCCGGCCTGACAACCGCAGCCGTGGATCATGCGCAGCAGTTCGTGCTCGTTGAACTTGTCGCGGCCCACGGTCGGCTCGATGTGATAAGTAATGTTGTTCGCCCCGGCATCGGCGAACGGCGTAACAAACTTCTCCGGGTGGTCCAGCATCAGGTGCACATCGAGATACGCATCGGGAAAATGCTCGCGCAACAACTGGACAATCCGCGGGCCCATCGTCAGGTTCGGCACGAAGTGGCCGTCCATGATGTCGATGTGCAGGGCATCGACCCCGGCGTCAAAGGCCGAACGGCACTCGTCGAGAATGCGCGTCATGTCACAGCCGAGCACCGAGGGAAAAATCATCGGCAGGCGCGGCGGATCGTTCAGCAAATGACAGCGGGACGGCATGGGTACAGCATACCAACTATTTTTGAAAACCCCACCCTGAAGGGTGGGGCTTGGCAGCTCAATTCAATCGACATCCGAAATCGACAATTACTTCTCGTCGAGGATATCCACGGCGGCGAAGGATTTGCCTTCCAGTTTTTCCAGGGACGCGCCGCCGCCGGTGGAAACGTGCGAGACCTGCTCGGCGAAACCGAGCTGCTGGACGGCCGCGGCCGAATCCCCGCCGCCGATGATCGAAACGCAATCGGCATCGGCGATGGCCCGGGCGACGGCCTTGGTGCCGGCGTCGAACGGCGGCATCTCGAACACGCCCATCGGACCGTTCCAGACCACCGTCTTCGCGTCGGCGATCAGGCCGGTGTAGAGCGCGATCGTTTCCGGGCCGATGTCCAGTCCTTCCCAGCCGGCTTCGATGTCGTCTTTGCAGATGTTCTTGTTGCAATCGCTGCTGAACGCATCGCCGCAGTGGGTATCGACGGGCAGGACGAGTTTATCGCCGCCCTTTTCGAACAGCTTCTTCGCCTCGGTCACGGCGTTGGTTTTCTCATCCTCATCGGCGCCGAGGTAGCTGCCGCCGATCTGTTGGCCCTGCGCCGCGGCGAAGGCATACGCCATCGCACCACCGATCAACACCTTGTCGCACAGATTCAGCAGATTGTCGATTACGGCGATCTTGTCCGAGACCTTCTTGCCGCCGAGTATGGCGACGAACGGCCGCGCCGGATTGCCGAGCGTGTCATCGAGATACTGGATTTCCTTTTCGACGAGAAACCCGACCACGGCCGGCTTGCCCGCATCCTTCATCAACTTCGGCACGGCGTACATCGACGCATGCTCACGGTGGCAGGTGCCGAAGGCATCGTTGCAATACGCGTCGGCCATCGCGGCCAGTTCGCCGGCGAAGGTTTCATCGCCCTTCTTCTCGCGCTTGTCGAAGCGCAGGTTTTCGATCACCAGCACATCGCCGTCGCCCAGCGCCGCGGCCTTGGCCTTGGCGTCGTCGCCGATCGTGTCGGCGGCGAAGGCGACCGGCTTGCCGAGCAGTTCGCTCAACTTTTCCGCGGCCGGTTTGAGCGAATACTTCTCATCGCCGGCCTCGCCCCTGGGGCGACCGAGGTGGCTCATGAGGATCAGCTTCCCGCCGCGCTCGATCACGCTGGTGATCGACGGCAGCGCCATGCGGATGCGCCGGTCGTCGGTGACGTTGGCGTTGTCATCGAGGGGCACGTTGAAATCCACGCGCATCAGGACGGTCTTGCCCGCCACGTCCACATCGGTAATTGTTTTCTTCGCCATGTCTTAACACTCCATCGCCTGGGTGCGGTGTGAATCGGACAATGTAACAAGCGCAACGCGGCTGTCAAAGAGCACATCGTGCCAAACCCGAAGCCCGAATTCTGAAACCGGAATCCATGCTCAAAATTCCAAATCCCAATGCCTTCGCCGATGTTCTGGTATTGGGGCTTTGGGTTTGTTTCGGTTTTCGGCATTCGGACTTCGGGTTTAGCCGATATGATGTTCCCATGGAAAGCTTCAACGTGAAAACGCACAGCCGGGACGAGTTCATCGCCATCACGCCGCAGGTTCGGCGGATCGTCGAGCGGGCGGGGGTGAGCAACGGGCGGGTGGTGGTTTACGTACCGCACACCACGGCGGGGGTGACGATTAACGAAAACGCCGACCCGGATGTCGCCGCGGACATCATCGCCCAGCTCGACAAGATGGCGCCGTGGGACCAGCCGTTTTACCGTCACGCCGAGGGCAACGCCGCCGCGCACGTGAAAGCTTCGATGATGGGATCGAGCGCCACGGTGCTGATCGAAGACGGCAAACTGATGCTGGGCGCCTGGCAGGGCATCTTCTTCTGCGAGTTCGACGGCCCGCGCCACCGGCAGGTGCATGTGAAAGCCATTTCTGATTGCTGATTTTTGATTTCTGATTTAGTACGAAGACCATGCCTGAGAAAGTGTGTGAGACACGAGAAATCAGAAATCAGAAATCCGAAATCATAAATCAGAAATACGCCTCCACTGTGGCCCTCCGCGGTTCTCTGTGGTGAAATACACGCATGGATACGCAACGGATCGTTGTCATTCTCGGCCCCACCGCGGGAGGCAAGAGCGACCTGGCGGTGGCGGTCGCGCAGCAATGCGGCGGCGAAATCGTCAGCGCCGATTCGATGCAGGTCTACCGCGGCCTCGACGCCGGCACGGCCAAGCCGACCGCTGAGCAACGCGATGCCGTGGTGCATCATCTGGTCGATTGCGTCGAGCCGACCGAACCGTGGACCGTGGCCGACTGGCTGGAATCTGCGGAGCGATCGATCGCGGACATGCACCAGCGCAGCGTGTTGCCCGTCGTCGTGGGCGGGACCAACCTGTATATCAAGACGCTGCTGGAGGGCATGTTCGAGGGGCCCCCGGCCGATCCGGACTTTCGCCAGACCCTGCGTGATGTCGAAGCCCGGCAGTTGCACGCGCGTTTGGCCGAGGTCGATCCCGCCGCCGCCCAAACGATCAAACCCATGGACCGCAAGCGGATGGTGCGCGCGCTGGAGGTGTATCACGCCACGGGCAAGCGCATCAGTGAATTGCAGGAACAATGGAGCGAAGGGAATGCGGGATACCGTCACGATCCGATTCTGATCGGACTGCACTGGCCGGTCGAAGCGATCAACCGGCGGATCAACGCGCGCGTCAAGGCGATGTTCGAGCCCGCCGCGGATCGCGAGGACCTGGTGGGTGAAACCCGGCGGCTGCTGGAAGCCGGCCGACTCGGGCCCCAGGCGCGCGAGGCGATCGGAACCAGGCAGGTGCTGGAACACCTGGCCGGCCGATGCACGCGGGACCAGGCCATCGAGCAGGTGAAAATCGACACCCGCCGATTCGCCAAGCAGCAGCGCACCTGGCTGAAGCGGTATCGGGACGTGCATTGGCTCGAGGCCGAGCAATCCTCCCCGGCCGACCTGGCGGAGAAGGCGATCGAACGGGTCCGCTCGGCTTTGTCCGGCTGACCGGAGCGCCGCCCGGAAACCCGATCCGATGAAAATCCCGCCCGACCCGGGCCGCGAAGCCGCCACGGCAATTCATGCAAAGTCATATTTTACATGGCTTTAAGTACGCAACTTGACAAATCATTTCCCAAGCGTTCAATTCATCGGGCCTCACGAACGGGGAAAAACCCTCGAAGATCGGATCGGCTCCTGCCGATATCGCCCATTACACCATGGCCAAAAAGAAGACCACAAAACGTCGTTCCAAGCGCTCCGGCAGTTCCGCGGCGAAGGCCCCCGATGCCGCCGGTAAGCACCTGGTGATCGTCGAGAGTCCGGCCAAGGCCAAGACCATCAACAAATACCTCGGCCCCGATTACGTGGTCATGGCCAGCGTGGGCCACATCCGAGACCTGCCCAAGCGCAACCCCAAGGGTGTCGATCAGCCGGTGCCCGGCGTCGATATCGAGGACGGCTTCAAACCCACCTACGAACTGATCACCGGCAAGGGCAAAACCGTCCAGCAACTGAAAAAAGCCGCCAACCAGGCCGAGGATGTCTGGCTGGCGACCGACTTGGATCGAGAAGGCGAGGCGATTGCCTGGCACCTGGCCGAGGCACTGGGCGTTCCGACCGACCGCGCCAAGCGCGTTGTCTTCAATGCCATCACGAAAAACGAGATCACACGCGCCTTTGAAGATCCGCACACGCTGGACATGGACAAGGTCAACGCGCAGCAGGCCAGACGAATTCTCGATCGCATCGTCGGCTACCAGGTCTCCCCGCTGCTGTGGAAGAAGGTGGCGGGAGGATTGAGCGCCGGGCGCGTGCAGTCGGTGGCGGTGCGGCTGGTGGCCGAGCGCGAGCGCGAAATCCAGGCGTTCGTCCCCGAGGAATACTGGAAGATCGCCGGCTATTTCACCGCCGATCTCCCCCACGCCAAAACCCACCGCAACGACTGGGCCAAACTGCTGGCCGAGGCGGCCGAGGCGCCGCGAAAAAATGGCAACGGCAACGGGAACAGCAACGGGGCCGCCAACGGACTGACGCAACGCCAGAAACTGGCGTGGCTGGCCGAGCGCGGGGGCATCCTGACCGAGTTGGTCGAGGCCAACGGCGAAAAAGTCGAACCGAAAAATGCCGAGCAGGCCCTGCAAATTGCACAAGCCGCCGGCTTTGAACTGATCGAGCGCAAGGAAGTCGAAGACCCGCGCGGCAAAGGCCCGGCGAAGAACCGCGTCACGCTCATCGGCGCTCCCGCCGGGAGCCGCCCTGGCTTTGCGATCGAATCCATCACCACCAAGCGCACCGGCAGCCGACCGGGCGCGCCGTTCATCACGTCCACGCTCCAGCAGGCCGCGGCCAATCGCATCGGCTTCACCGCCGCCGCCACCATGCGCGCCGCGCAGCAACTGTACGAAGGCGTGGACCTGAAGGGCATGGGGCAGGTCGGTCTGATCACTTACATGCGAACCGATTCGACGCACCTGTCCGGCGACGCGATTCAAATGGCGCGCGATTTCATCGGTCAAAATTTCGGCGACGACTACCTGCCCGCCAAGCCCAACTTCTTCGGCTCGACCAACAAGCAGGCGCAGGAAGCGCACGAAGCGATCCGCCCCACCGACGTAACGCTCACCCCCGATCACCCCGCCGTGAAAAACTCGCTCAACGACCAGCAGTACAAGTTGTACCGGTTGATCTGGGAGCGTTTCGTGGCCTGCCAGATGACGCCGGCCCAGTGGGATTCGACCACGGTCCTCATCGCGGCGGGCGACGGCGGGGCCACGGTGAAATTCCGCGGCAGCGGGCGCACGCTCGTCTTCGACGGACATTACAAAGTCTGCGGCGCGCCGCACCCGGAAGACGAAGCCATTCTGCCGAAGCTGGCGGAGGGGCAGACCGTCGAGCCGCTGCAGATCGATCCGATGCAGAAGTTCACTTCCCCCCCGCCGCGCTATTCCGAGGCGTCGCTGGTGAAGAAGCTGGAATCGGAGGGCATCGGTCGGCCCAGCACTTACGCGCAGATCATCTCGGTGATTCAGCAGCGCAAGTACGTGGAGAAGATCCGCGGTCGCTTCCACTGCACGGACCTGGGGGGGGTGGTCACGGATAAGTTGACCGAGGGTTTTCCGCGCGTGATGGACATTGGCTACACGCGCGACATGGAAGCGGAGCTCGACGCCGTGGAGGAGAAGCACCACGACTGGGTGGAAATGCTTCGCAAGTTCTACGGCCCGTTCCAGGACAACCTGGCCAAGGCGCACGAGTTGATGAGCCACGCCAAGGCCGAAACGCAACCGGCGCCGTACAAATGCCCGGACTGCGGCGGCGACACCATGTACCGCTTCGGCAAAAACGGCCGATTCCTCAGTTGCGCCAACTACCCCGAATGCAAGTACGCCTCGCCGGTCGATCGCGAGGGCAAGCCGATCCCCGAACAGCACACCGACATCGCCTGCCCCAAGTGCGGAGCCCCCATGGCCAAACGCAAGGGACGGTTCGGCGAGTTCCTTTCCTGCTCGAAGTACCCGGATTGCGACGGCATCGTGAACCTCGATAAGAAGGGTTGCGTCAAGCACCCCACGCCTCCGCCGCTGGAAACCGATATCCCCTGCGACAAATGCGACGATGGCGTGATGAACCTGCGCCGCTCCAAGCGCGGGCCCTGGCTCAGCTGCAACAACTTCCCCAAGTGCAAGGGACGCGTCGGCTGGAAGTCTCTGGAAGAAGACGTGCAGAAGAAGTGGGAACTGGAGCTGATGAACTGGGAAAAACAGCATCCCCAGGAACCGATCAAAAAGACGGATGGCTCCGTCATCGGCGACGACTACACGCCGCACATCACCGGCGAAGAAGACACGCCCGAAGAAACCAACGCAGAGTATTCCGAAGTGTGATGCAGTCCTGAGTCGTGAGTCGTGAGACTTGAGGCGTGGTCACTTCAGTGCCCATGCAATTCCCACAAACTTGCACGTCACATCATCTGCATCGAAACTGTTTTCCATGCACATTCGAAAATTCATCGAGCATCATTACCGCCACTTCAACGCCGCGACGATGCGCGAGGCCGCCGAGGCATACGAAAAGCACCTCGAATCAGGCGGGAAGATGATGGTCACGCTGGCCGGGGCGATGAGCACCGCGGAACTCGGTCTGTCGCTGGCCGAGATGATCCGGCAGGATAAGGTGCACGCGATTACCTGCACCGGGGCCAACCTCGAAGAGGACGTTTTCAATCTCGTCGCGCACGATCATTACCGGCGGATTCCCGACTGGCGGAACCTGACCCCGCAGCAGGAAAAGGATTTGGAGCACGCGGGGCTGAACCGCGTGACCGATACGTGCATTCCGGAGGACAAAGCGTTCCGCGCCATTGAGAGCCAGGTCTTCGAGTTATGGAAGCGCGCCGATGACCGCGATGAACGTTTCTTCCCGCACCAGTACCTCTACCAGTTGATCAACGAGGGGTGGATCAGGGACGCTTACCGGATCGACCCGGCGGACAGCTGGCTGGTGGCGGCGGCGGAAAAAAACCTGCCGATGTGGGCGCCCGGCTGGGAGGATTCCACGCTCGGCAACATCTTCGTCGCCCACGTGATCACCGGTGAATTGTCCGGCTGTCACCTCGTGCGCAGCGGCGCCGAGTACATGCGCGACCTCGCGCATTGGTACGTCAAAACCACCACGGGCAAGGATCTCTACGAAATCGCCCCCGAGCAGGCCGGCTCACCCGACGGCGGCATTGTCGCAACCCAAACCGTCCGCCCCGAAGACGCCGAATGCACGGTGGGTTTCTTTCAGATCGGCGGGGGCATTGCCGGGGACTTTCCGATCTGCGTGGTGCCAATGATCCACCAGGATCTGCGCCGAGCGTGCCCGTACTGGGCTTACTTCTGCCAGATCAGCGATTCGACCACCAGCTACGGCTCGTACTCCGGCGCGATTCCCACGGAAAAAATCACCTGGGGCAAGCTCGACGTGGATACGCCCAAGTTCGTCATCGAATCCGATGCGACGATCGTCGCACCGCTGATCTTCGCGTATGTGCTGGGTTGGTAAAACTGTAACCGCAAAGATCACGAAGCAGCGCAGAGGAATATTTGACAGGATGAACAGGATCAAATGGATGGTTAAGAACGATTACCGGTCAGGTTAATTGAAGCCGAATATTTCATCCTGTTAATCCTGTCAAAAAAATAAACTCCGCGTTCTTTGCGCATTTTTCGGTTAGTCTTTCCCCGCAAAGATCATCGACAGAAACCGGTACACCAGCTTCGCGGCGAGAAAGTCGCAGGCATGCAGGCCCGGCGTCGGCAGCAGCTCCACCACATCGAAGCCCACCACGCGTTTGCCGCCGGCGCACAAGCGTTCCAGCAGCGTTTCGACGGTGCGCCAATCCAGGCCGCCCGGTTCCGGCGTGCCCGTGGCCGGCATGATCGAAGAATCGAACGCGTCGAGATCGATGGTCACGTAGATGTGATCGGTCAACCGGTCGATCGCATCATCCATCCATCGGTCATCGTTGTCGACAATCCGGTGTGCGGGGAAGAAACGCTGCGGATCGATATGAGCCGCTTCGCTTTCGTCCATGGAACGGATACCGACCTGCACGATGGACGCCACTTCGCGGGCGCGCGCCATCACGCAGGCGTGATTGAACGGCGACCCTTCATAGGTTTCGCGCGTGTCGGCGTGGGCGTCGATCTGGAGCACCGAGAGATCGGCATGCCGACGGGCGGCGGCGAGTATCGCGCCGATCGATACCGTATGTTCTCCGCCGAGTATCACCGGGAACTTGTCCGCGGTCAGCAGGTTGGTGATGTGCCGGTCGATCCGTTCGGTCAGCACCTCCGGCCCGGCGTCGCAGACCAGCGGTTCGAGCGTGACGATGCCGCGCTGCGAAACATCGCTGCGTGTGGGCAGGTCGTAGAGTTCCATGTTGGCCGATGCTTCGAGAATGGCCTGCGGGCCGTGATCGGCGCCCTTGCGCCAGGTGCTGGTGCCATCGTACGGCACGGGCAGGACGGCGACCGCCGCACGCTCGAAGTCAGCCAATTCATCGGGCAAATCGCCGAATCGCATCACGTTCATGGGAGTTACCTCGAACCGCAAAGAGCGCAAAGAAACGCCAGGGACCCAGAATTTTTTTTGACAGGATTAACAGGATGAAATATCCGGCTGCAATTAACCTGACCGGTCGTCGTTCTTACCATCCTTTTGATCCTGTTCATCCTGTCAAATATTCCTTTGCGGTTAGTTATTCCAAATACGTATACCCTTCCAGCCCCCGTTCGTAGGTCTTGAGAAGCGTGCGGCTGTCGGCGACGGTCATGCGTCCGGCGCGCACCGAGCGTTCGCAATCCCAGCGCACCGCTTCGTAGAGTTTGCGCGGCTCGTACTGGAGATAACCGAGCACTTCCTCGACGCTATCGCCCTCGACGAACGCGCGCGCCTCCCATCCTCCGTCCTCGCCGATCCCCACGTGCACCACATGCGTATCGCCGAACAGGTTGTGCAGATCGCCCAGCGTTTCCTGGTAGGCGCCGATCAGGAACGCGGCCAGGTAATAGGGCTCGCCCGGCTGGAGCGCGTGCAACGGCAGTGAGGCGGCCACGTCCTGGTAGTCAACGAAACGATTGACCTTGCCATCGGAATCGCAGGTGATGTCGGCCAGCGTACCCCGGCGGTCCGGCTTTTCATCGAGTCGATGGATCGGCATCATCGGAAACACCTGATCGATCGCCCAACTGTCCGGCAGCGACTGAAAGATCGACATATTCACGAAATACAGGTCGGCCATCGTCTGCGGCAGTTCGGCCAACTCCTCGGGCAACGGATCGAGCTGTCCCAGCAGCGCGCGAATCTCCAGGCAGATCGCCCAGTAGAGTCGATCGGCCAGGGCGCGATGCTCCAGGGACAGGTGGCCGACGTTGAACAGGGTCAGCGCCTCTTCGCGCGCCTGCTGCGCATCGTGGAAGCGTTCGAGGGCGTTGGCGGCGGTGATGTCGTCCCGCGCTTCGGCCAGATCTTCCAGCGGACGCGGCGGCTCGTCGGACAGGTCGCCCAACGAAAAGTCATCCGGCGGCAGGTGGCGCTCGGTGCAATTGGCGCCCAGTACGTTGAACACCAGTACGCTGTGGTGCGCGACCATGGCGCGCCCGGCCTCGGTGAGAATCGTCGGATGCGCCACCTCCGCTTCATCGCAGACGCTCATCACGCGGTACACCACGTTGGCGGCGTACTCCTCCATGGTGTAGTTCACCGAGAAATCCCAGGCGGTCTGCGAACCGTCGTAGTCGATCCCCATCCCCCCTCCGACATCGATGTAGCGCATCGGCGCGCCCAGTTTGCACAGCTCGGCATAGACGCGCGCCAGTTCGTTCACGCCGGCGTTGATCGCGCGGATGTCGCTGAGCTGCGAACCCATGTGGCAGTGGATCAGTTGCAGGGCGTCGAGCAGGTCGGCTTGTTCGAGACGTTCCACCACGCGCAGAATTCCCGGCGCGGAAAGGCCGAACTTCGCCCGCTCGCCCGAGGAAACGCCCCACCGCCCCGGGCCCACCTGGGAAATCAGCGCCCGCACGCCGATGATCGGCCGTACGTCATAGGCCTGCGCCAGTTCAATGACAAGGTCCAGTTCGTTGAGGTTTTCAATGACGCTGACCACCCGACGGCCGAGCTTGGTCGCCAGCATGATGTGCTCGACGTAGCGCCGTTCCTTGAAGCCGTTGCAGACGATCAGCCGTTCGGGCGTCTGACAGGTCATGCCCAGCACGGCCAGCAGCTCCGGCTTCGAGCCGACTTCCAACCCCAAGTCCAGATCGCGCCCGAAACGCTCGATCTGGTCGACCAGAAACCGCTGCTGGTTGACCTTGATGGGATAGAGGCCGGCGTAGTCGCCCCGGTATTCGCATTCTTTGATGGCGGCCCGGAACGCATCGCGCAAGTCGGCCATGCGACGGGCCAGCAGATCAGGAAACGCCAGGATGATCGGCGGACTGAAACCGCGCTCGACCATGCCCTCCACGATTTCATGGAGATCGAGCGCGGGTTGATCGTCGCGCGTGGGTTTGCAGATCACGTGCCCGATTTCGTTGACATCGAAGAACCCGCCGGACCAGCCGTCCACGCGATACAACTCTGCCGAGCGTTTGGGCGACCATTGACCATCATCGGGAATCGGTTGCGGAGGCGGTGTGGGACTCATCGCGCGAAAGTGTAACCAAGTTGTGCAGGTATGTCATTCGGCGGGGAGCTGAACCGTGGCACGGCCGTCTCGGCTATGAAAGGTGTTGACGATCGCAGGCGGAACGCCTGCGCCGCTTCCCGGGAGCACACCACCGCATCCGACGCGCTGAAGCAGAAAAACAGAACGCGCTGCGGAGGAAAACGTCGATCTACGATCGACCGCTAAACATCACGATATCCAATACGATCCTACTCCGTGTCTTCCGTGGTGAAATCCTCCTCGTTGCCTTCCTCGGCTTCGAGTTCGGCGATGTCGGCTTCGAGTTCGGCGTCCTCTTCGACCTTTTGTCCCTTGGCGCGGCGGTCGATGCGCTTGGCGTAACGCTCGCGGCTGCGGGCATCGGGCCAGTCGTAATCGTCGGGCTGATTCGGATCGGCCTTTTCGCGATCGGGCGCATCGGCCTCGGCGGCGTGGATGGCCCGGACTTCCTCGGCGCTGCGCAGGGACAGGGCGATCTCCCCGTTAATCCGATCCTGGCGGATATCCAGGCGGCGCTGGCGCGTCAATTCAAGCATCGCCAGGAACAGGCCGACCCTCTGCCCGCGGCTGCGCCCTTCAAAGACCTGCTGCAATGTCATCGACCCGTCGCGCTCGAGCCGATCGACGAGATCGGTCATGTGCAGTTCGACCGGCGTGTCGTCGTCGACCACTTCGTGCACCGGGCCGTGGTCGCCGACCTGCTCCATGAGTCGGCCGAACGCTTCGACCAGGTCCCAGAGTTGCACGTCTTCCAGGTCCAGCTCGGGCATCCGTTCCTTGTCCGGCTCATCGGGCACGGGGATGCGCGGGAAGCGCGCGGTGAAATCTTCGCGGCGGTGCTCCAGTTGCGTTGCGGCATCCTTGTAGCGCTTGTAGGCCAGCAACTGCTGCACCAGCTCGTAGCGCGGGTCGGTGGGATCTTCCGCCGGACCGGCCAGGGCGTCTTCGCCTTCGCCGGCTTCGAGGGGCATCATCATGGCGGACTTGATTTCCATGAGCGTCGCGGCCATGACGAGAAATTCCCCGGCCAGGTTGATATCCAACTCGCGCAGGGAGTGCAGGTACTGCATGTACTGTTCGGTAATGTGCGCGATGGGAATGTCGTGGATATCGACCTCGTCGCGCTTGATCAGGTAGAGCAGCAGATCGAGCGGGCCGTGATAAATATCCAGTTCCACGCGGTAATCGTTCATGGGCGCTTCCGTGGTCCGCAGCGGCGCGTTGAACCGTTCGCTCGCCGCCGTGATAATGGTTGGTTACACTTTAAGTGTACCCGTGGAGCCGACATGGGCCAAAATCCCGCTTCGACACCTGCCCCTTCCGATGCACCGCCGCGCCAACAGGCCAAGCATGTGCTGCGCGCCGAGGCCGCGGCCGTGACCGGCGTGATCGGTCAGCTCGATGAGCAGTTCGACCGGGCCGTGCAGTTGATCCTGAATTGCCGGGGCAACGTGCTGGTCGGCGGGCTGGGCAAGAGCGGGATCATCGCGCGGAAAATCTCGGCCACGTTCGCCTCCACCGGCACACCCAGCCATTTCCTGCACCCCACCGAGGCAATGCACGGCGATCTCGGCCGCATCCGCGCCGAGGACCTGCTGCTTTTGCTCAGCTACGGCGGACAGACCGATGAAGTGCTGGCGCTGGCGGCGCTGGTCCGCCAAGACGGAGTCAACGTGATCGCCATCACCGGCCGGGCCGACTGCCACCTGGCGCGCATCGCCGACTGTGCGCTGCGCGTGGGGGATGTGACCGAGGCCTGCACCCACCAACTGGCCCCCACCGCCTCCACCACCGCGATGCTTGCGCTCGGCGATGCGCTGGCGCTGACGGTCAGCGCAGCCAGCGACTTCTCCGCCGACGATTTCGCCAAGCGGCATCCCGGCGGATCGCTCGGGCGCATGATGATGCCCATCACGCAGGTCCTACGATTCAAGGCCCGGCAGAACCTGCCGCTGGTCCGCGATGACCAGACCGTCGAGCGGGTGCTGCACGAGGCCGCAAAGAACCGGCGCGCCGGCGCGGTGCTGCTGGTCGACAGCGCCGGTAAACTCTCCGGCATCTTCACCGATGCCGATCTGCGACGTCGGCTGATCGACGACGGTCCGGCCGCGCTGGCCCTTCCCGTGGCCGAGGTGATGACGGCCCATCCCCGCCGACTGAACCGCGATGCGCTGGTCCGCGATGCCGTGCAGATGGTGCGCGAGCACCGCGTGGACGAATTGCCCGTGGTCGACGCCGACGACCAACCCGTCGGCCTGATCGACGTGCAGGACCTGATGGCGCTGAAGGTGATTGAGGAATAGAGTTCGTGTTCAGTTTTCAGGATGTGGGAAACGGAGAGATATCCAGACCAACAGGGGACGCCATATGGGCCGGGTACTGCTTGTTGAAGACTTACATGTGTATCAGAAACTATGCCAACTGCATTTGGAGATTTGTCGATTGTCCACCCCTTGGCCCAAGGACGAGCGATACGCATTAACCTCGCAAATTCGGCGTTCCTCAAACAGTGCACCCGCCAACCTTGCGGAAAAGCACAGCGATCGACACGTGAAAAATCGTATCGAAGGAGTAAATCGGTCACGCGGTGAAGCATTGGAAACGATTCATCATCTGTACATCGCAAAGCTTCAGGGATATATCAGCGATGAGCAGTACAATGAATACGGCAACCGATACAGGGAATGCGTCAGAATGCTCAACGGACTGGAAAAAAATCATGAAAAACAGTTGCCTGCAAACCAACGGCAATGGCCTTCAGATGGCCCTGAAAACTGAACACTAAAAACTGAACCCATGTACGACGATCTCCAACTTTTGCTTCTCGATGTCGACGGTGTGCTCACCGACGGGTCGCTGTTGATTGACGAAACCGGCCGGTCCGTTCAGCGGTTCAACATCAAAGACGGCATGGGCATCCGCGCCTGGCAGAGCTGCGGATTCCAGGTCGGCCTGTTATCGGCGCGCAGCGGGCGCGCGGTCACCCTGCGGGCGATGGAACTGGATATCGACCTGGTGACGCTGGGCGCGGCGGATAAATTGACCGGCTACGAGAACCTGTGCCGGCGAGTCGGCGTCCGTGATGAACAGGTGGTCTACATCGGCGACGATCTGAACGATCTGCCGGTGCTGTGCCGGGTGGCCCTGCCGATCGCCCCGGCCGATGCGGTGTCGGAGGTTCGCCAAGTGGCGAAACGGGTGACCGAGGCGAAAGGCGGGCGCGGTTGCGTACGCGAGGCCGTCGAGCACGTCCTCAAGGAGAAGGGCCTGTGGGACCGGGTCCTGGAGCGCTACGGACTGTAGCCGAGACACGGATGGTTGCATGCTGCGACGACTGACCTACATCACCGGAGTTCTGGCGGCCCTGCTGTTGATCGTGCTGCTGGTCGGTTCGCTGACCGATCGGTCGCAGGACGATCAACTGACAACAGACGCCACGGAAAACCCTCCGCCGTTTGACACGGACATCGCCCCCCAGCCGGCGGGAACGATCAAGAGCGAATCGTGGGACCTGCACCTGCAACGGACCGACGAGACCGGCCGCCTCACGCAGGAATACTTTTTCGCTCACTTGAATCCGCGCCAGGAAGGCGAAGTCGACGCGGAAAAACCCAAGGCGCGTTTTTACCTGGCGCCGCATCGGGTGATCGAGATGCGCTCGGACCGGGGCTACTTCGTCGCGCCGGGGGATCGTCCGCGCCGCGGCACGTTCAGCGGCAACCTGGTGATTCGGATCTACGAAGCCGAGCGCGGCGCCATACCCGATCTGTCTGCCGACTCGCCGGACGTCGTGCTCAGCGCGCATCTGGATGAGGCGAACTTCGACATCATGCTGGGCAAGATCGAATCGACCGGTCCGGTGCGCGTGGTCACGCCGACTACCGCCGAGCATGCGGTGGAATTTTCCGGGCGCGGCCTGGTGGTGGTGTACAACGAGCCGGAGCAGCGTATCGACTACCTGCGCATTCAGCACGGCAAGCACCTGACGTATCGGACAGCCCGGTCACAGGCAAAACCAACCGAGCTGAACCAGCAGGGAGAATCGACCGAACCCCGGCAGCGCGACGATCAAGACGAATCGCGGCAGGTGCAATATTACCAGGTGACATTTCGCGATGATGTCGAGGTGGTCAGTGAAGAGCGGACCATCCGGGCCGATGCGCTGGAGGCGATGTTCGCCTTCAACCGCCGCGATGTGGGCACAAAGGCGCAGCAGAACACGGACGAGGTTCTCCCGGCGGACCGCTCGCGCACGCCCCGGGTATCCGCGTCAACATCG
>JANQHK010000010.1 GCA_028282685.1 Phycisphaeraceae bacterium | reverse complement strand
AATGATTCGGGTCACGTCGGTGAATCCACGCGGATTTTTCTCAGAGTGTGTGTGAGAAGTGAAAAAACGAGCCGCGACGGTGAGGGAGCGGTCGTCGGGCCGTTGATCCGCGTCCGACTTTCCGCTCTCCCGCAGGCGAATGACCGCACCTGCCCCGCCGGGTTCGGGCGTTGTGCAGACCGCTTCCTCACGGGCGCGGCTCGTACAAGAACTCTTCTCACACACTTTCTCAGCACCTTCGTTCTGTTCCCGACCGTTGTTCAAAAAGAAACGCAGCACGGGCTTGCCTTGTTTGCTTGAAACTCGGTGACTATGATTTGCACCGACCCACCGGATTGCACCGCCGCCATCCATCGATTCCGCCGATCATGTTCAGTCCCGCCGGTAACCATCCCAAACGCCGCTTGCTCATTGTCGCCCTGACCGCGGCGGCAGCGATCGCGGTGTATTTTCTGCTTCCCTCGTCGATCGGCGGGGTGGTGATCGACGAGTTGCAGCGGCGCATGTTGTGCATCTTTCTGGTCGCGGCGGTCTTCTGGGCCACCGAGGTCATGCCGCTGTTCGCCACCTCGCTGATGGTCGTCGGCATGGAGATACTGTTCCTGGCCGGCGAGGGCGGATTGGCGCGGCTGTTGCCCACGGTCGGCGACTGGCCGATGAAAGATGGCGCCGAGACGACGCTTTCCTACAAGGTGTTTCTGGCACCGTTCGCCAGCGGCATCGTCATCCTGTTCATGGGCGGTTTTCTGCTCTCCGCCGCAGTGACCAAGCACGGCATCGACCGCATCATCGCCGGGCGATTCATCCGCCCGTTCATGCGCAGTCCGTTGATGTTGGTGTTCGGCGTTCTGGGCATCACGGCGTTTTTCTCGATGTGGATGAGCAACACCGCCACCGCCGCCATGATGCTCGCGATCATCGCGCCCATCGTTCGGCAACTGCCCAGCGAAGACAAGTACCACCGGGCCGTGATCCTCGCCGTGCCCTTCGGCGCCAACATCGGCGGCATCGGCACGCCCATCGGCACCCCGCCCAACGCCGTGGCCCTGCAATTTCTGCGGGATATCGGCATCGACATCGGCTTCATCGACTGGATGCTGATCGCCATTCCGCTGGTGCTGCTGTTGCTGGTGCTGGCCGGATTCCTGCTCTACCGTTACTTCCCCCCCGAGCGAGGAATGAAGCTGCCCGAGCTGGAGGCGCCGGGGAAGATTGATCGCATGGGCTGGCTGACGCTGGTCATTCTGCTGGCGACCATCGGCCTGTGGCTGACCGGCAAATGGCATCCGATCCACGAAGGGGTGACGGCCCTGCTCGCGGCGGCGGCACTGACCTGTCTGGGCGTGCTGGACCGCTCCGATGTCGATTCGATCGACTGGAACGTGTTGCTGCTGATGTGGGGCGGGCTCTCGCTGGGCACGGCCATGATGCAGACCGATGCCGTGGGGCTGATCACACAAATGCCCGTAGAATCGTTGAAGGGGATCTGGCTGCCGTTGGTGACGGTGCTGGTGGCCGTGACCCTGTCGAATTTCATGAGCAACACCGCTGCGGCCAACCTGCTGGTGCCGATTGCCCTGGCGATCGTGCCCACCGCGGCGGGCCGGACCGAACTGGCCGTCCTCGTGGCCATGGGCACCTCGATCGCCATGGCCATGCCCGTCGCCACGCCTCCCAACGCCATCGCCTTTGCCACGGGGAAGATACCCGCCGCCAGTCTCATTCGGTCCGGCGGCACCATCACGCTGCTGGCCATGATCATCATGCTCATGGGCTACCGGATCATGATCCCACTGCTGTTGCGGCTATCGGGCATCACCGAGTAAAGTCCGAAATTTCTTGTCATTCCTTTTCAGATGTTGTACAGTGCGTCCGGCGATTCGTACCGCAACGGATCGTTCTCACTTTTTGAGGGGTCTGGCATGCCGATGCAAAACCAATTCGCGAGGGGATTCTGGTTGTCTCTGGGCGCAGCGTTATTCCTGCTGATCGGGCTGTGGCCCGGCGCGGTCGCCGCCGATAAGCCGCAAGCCAATGAACTGAACGGCCAGGAAGGGCAGGAGGAAACCCAGCCGCAAACCCCGGTCCAAGCCGAGGAGGAACCCGGGGAGGACAACCGTTTCCCGGAAGGAACGCCGCAGGAGTTCGTCGCCTTATACGACGGTTTGATGAACAGTCGGCTCGACGAACTGGAAACGCTGTACAAAAGCGCCGCACGCACGCGGGCGCGTCTGGCGCCGCAGTTGCGCATGCAGATGAACAGTCTGGGCAAGCTCCGTCGTGAATTGAGCCCCTCGTGGTGGCCGAGCGTGATGAGCACGGCGCAGACCAAGTTCAAAGCCACCATGTGGCACAAGGCGTTTGTCGCCGAGTACTGGCCCAGTGAGTTCCTTGGCTTGCAGGCGCCGGTTGGTATCGAGAACAACCGTCTGCGCATCGTGGTGACGTGGCGTCCGGAGATGGTCAACGACGATACGCCGCTCAAGGGCTGGCTGGCCAAGGAGCACGGCCTGCGTCGCAAGGACCTGGCCGAAACCATCGTCTGGCACGAACTGGGCCACAACTACGTTTCACTCTGCCTGCCGTTGCATGAGTCGATGGAGCTGTTCACCAAGCATCAATCGCTGTACGTGCACGTGCAGGAGACGTATGCCGACCTGACCGCGTTGCGCCATGCCTCCCCCAAGGCCGCGCGCCTGGCGATGATGTTTCGCTTGCGCGAACTGGTTCACTACGACGCCAACGAGCCGCACACGCGCGCCGCATACGCCATCGGCGCGTTGCTGCTTCGCGAGTTCATGACCAAGCCCGACAACTGGCCCAGCATCCATTTCCCGCCGATGGTGCCCAAGACCGATCCGGAGCTCAATACCGTGCGATATGTCTATGAGCACATGGATGTGGAGTGGTCGCTCAAGGAATACATGCAGTTGCGTAGCTTCGTGGAGCGGTGGATTCGCACCCGGGGCGACAAGGTGCTGCGCCATAAAGGCAAGGTTTACCTGCAAAACGGCGATATCTTCTACCTGATGAATCCAGCTGACCGGCAGGAAAAAATCAAGCGTGACAAATGGATCGCCGCGAAGCTCGAAGCCCTGATCAAATCCGGCCGGGCCGATCCCATGCCGCCCGCCGATCAGAAACCGGACAAGGACATGGTGCGTGAAATCACCATCAACGGCAAAACGCATCGCATCATGAATCCGGAGAAGCGCCCCGGGCCGCTGATCTACCTGAAGGGCGAAACGCTTCCCGACGTCTGGACGGGCATTGAGATTCCGATGTAACCGTCGCTCACGCCTTGCGGCCGTTGGCCAGAGCGAGCATTTCCTCCGCCTGTTGACGTGTGGTGGCGGTGGCGTCCTTACCCGAAAGCATTTCAGCCAGTTCCACAAGCCGGTGGCCGTCGTCCAGCGCGGACACATGCGTCGCCGTCCGCCCCTTGGCCACACGCTTGTCGATTTTCATGTGGCGGTCGGCATACGCGGCGATCTGCGGCAGGTGCGTGATGCACAACACCTGGTGGGTGTCGGCCAGCTTGCGCAGCTTCGAGCCGATCACCGAACCCATCCGTCCGCCGATGTTCGCATCGACTTCATCGAAGACCAGCACGCTGACGCGGTCGGCCGAAGCCAGGATCGACTTGATGGCCAGCATGACGCGACTCAATTCCCCGCCGCTGGCGATCTGCCGCAGCGGCCGGGCCGGCTGCCCGGGGTTGGGCTGGATCAACAGTTCCACGGCATCGAACCCGGTCGGGCTGTGTATCTCCTGCGGATCGGTGCGCTCGAATGCCGCGTCGAGCTTCGCCTCGGCCATACCCAGCTCAGCCAGTTGCTCCTCGATCAGGGGCTTGAGTTTCTTCGTCGCGGCCTTGCGTTTTTTCGTCAGTTCTTCACCAAGCTGCTGCAACTGCTCGGCCAACGGCGCGATTTGCTGCGCGATGGATTGCATGTCATCGCTGCGGGCGCGCAGCTGGTCGATTTCCCCGCCGATCTGCGCGCGGTAGGCGATGACTTGCTCCAGCGTCCCGCCGTGGTCCGCGTACTTGGCGATCAACCGATTGAGCGCATTGAGACGCTGCTCGGTCTCGGCCAGTTCCTCTTCATCGAGTTCGAGCCGATTGCTATAGCGACTGAGCGTGAAGGAGGCGTCCTGCAGTTGCGATGCGGCGGCATGAATGTCATCGCGGATCGGCTGCAATTCGGCATCCAGTTCCGCCAGGTCGCGCAGGATGGCCAACACTGCCTGGAGCCGCTCGACAATCGCTCCCTCGCCCTCGTACAGCGCGTGGTAAGCAGCGGTCGATTCACGCGCGATGCGCTGTAAGTTGTTCAGCAATTTGTACCGGGCGCCCAATTCTTCGTATTCCCCCTCGGTCGGCTCGACCCGGTCGATTTCATCGGCTTGAAATTCGTAAAGTTCGAGTTGCTGCTTGCGCAGCGCGGCCGAGGCCTCCAGTTCCACCTGGCGTTGTTTCAGTTCGTGCAGTTGGCGGTGGGTTTCGGCAAACCGGCGGCGCAAGTCCTCCAGTTCAGCAAAGCGATCGAGCATGAGCAACTGGTGGGCCGGCTTGAGCAGAAACTGGTGATCGTGCTGGCCGTGCACATCGACCAGCAGTTCGCCGATCTGCCGCAGCATCACGGCGGTGGCGGGTTGGCCGTTGATGGACACGCTGGTGCGACCCGAAGTGAACAGCTTGCGCGTGATCAACAGTTGTTCGTGGGCGCTCGACGGTTCGAGGTCCAGGTCGGCGGCTTCGTTGAGTTGCCGGATGGTCTCGGCGTCGTTCAGATCGAACACGCCGCTGACGCGCCCCTCCTCGCACCCGCCTCGCAGCAGGTTCCCGGCGCCGCGCAATCCCAGCAACACCTCGAACGCCCCGATGATCAGCGATTTACCGGCCCCGGTCTGCCCGGTGAAACAGTTCAGTCCCTCGGCCAGTTCGATCGCCGCATCCTCGATGACGGCCAGGTTCGAGATGTGCAGTTCTCTGAGCATCAATGCAATTTGCAGTTACCGGTTGCCAGTTACCAGTTCACAATTTCCATTATATTTGAAACGCGGTTTGCCTCGGTCTCAGAATCCGACGGCCCTGGCGATGACCATGCCCACCGCCAGTCCAAGCATTCCCGCGACCACGCTGCCGACCAGATTCCCCGCGGCATACAGATAGCTGCGGGTTTCCATCAATGTATAACTTTCCAGACAGAAGGTGGAGAAGGTCGTCATCGCCCCGAGCAGACCGACCGTCATGGCCGTTTTGAACTCCGGGCGCAGCCCGCTTTGGCGCAACCAGATGTAGCAGAAGCCCAGCGCCACGCAGCCGAGCAGGTTCACCGTCAGTGTACCCAGCGGAAAGCCCCCCGGAGCGCGACGGGCATTGATCGCGGCACTGATCGCCCAGCGCGCCAGCGCCCCGGCGGCCCCGCCCATCGCCACCGCCGCTATGGTCGTCAGCCGATACATGGCCCGCAATGTATGCCCACGCCGGGAGTCAGGCAAACGTGGAATGATTCTGTCCGATTTCCACGTCCATCGACAGGCGCGCCGGCGATGCGTTGATATAATGCAACCTGATGATCGGGAATCCGGATATCAGAACGAGATGGCGTTGGGTGTCGGCGTCGGTGGTGGCGCTGGCCTTGCTGTTTGTTGCCCAGGCCGAGCCGCCCGATTCCCAGACGCCGCCCGCCACTGCCGCGGAGGCGGACACCACACCGTTCGACGAACCGGTCACCGCCGCCATCGTGCCCGTCGAAGGCATGATCAACGATGTGACCCTGCGCTCCATGAAGCTGCGCATCGAAAAAGCACACAATCAGGGCGCCCAGATCATCGTTCTTCGGATGGATACCTACGGCGGGCTGGTCACCAGCGCGCTGGATATAAGCGACTACCTGAAAAACCTGGACCTGCCGACCTACACGTGGGTGAATCCCAAGGCCATCTCCGCCGGGGCGCTGATCGCCCTGGCGACCGACGGCATCGTCATGTCCCCGCGATCCAAGATCGGCGATTGCGCGCCCATTCAGGCCGGTCCCCAGGGCGCACAGCCCATGGGCAAGACCGAGCGGGAAAAAATCGAGACGATTATCCGCGAGGAGTTCCGCGATTCGGCCCAGCGCAACGGCTACAACGAAATCCTCTGTGAAGCAATGATCACGCTCGGCCCGGCGATCTACCTGATTCAACACAAGGAAGATGAATCGAAAAAGATTTTCGTTCGTTCCGGTGACCTGGGCAAATACAAGCTGAAACCGCCCAGCGAGGCCGATGAGCGGGGGGGCTTTCTCGGATTACTCAAATCCGCGCCGAGCGAGTGGCGGATCGTGGAAAAGGTGCTCGAAAAAGATCGCCTGCTCACGCTCAGCCAGGATGAAGCGCTGCGCTACGGTTTCACCCGGGCCATCGTTGCCGATGAATCCGAACTGTCCGCCCATTTCAATACCCGACCCGACATCGTCACCTACCGGCAGGATTGGTCGGAACAACTGGCGGCCTGGCTGACCAGTCCCGTCGTGCAGAGCATCATCTTCCTGCTTTTCCTGCTGGGTGCGTACATGGAACTGCAGACCCCGGGCCTGGGGCTCGGCGGCATCGTGGCCGTGGTCTGCCTGGTCATCATGCTCGGCGCGCCGTACCTGACCGGTCTGGCCGAGGTCTGGGAGTTGGTGCTGATTCTGATCGGCGTGGCGCTGCTGGCGGTGGAGATCTTCCTGATTCCGGGTTTCGGTCTGCCGGGTATCTCCGGCCTGATCCTTATTTTCACGGGCATGATGATGGCCTTCGTGCAGAGCGAACCGGGCAACGGCGGATTCATCCCCACGCTGCCGGGCACCTGGGCGCAGTTGCGCATGGCGGTGGCCACGCTGATCGGTACGCTCATCGCCGCCTGCGTCATGTTCTATTTCCTGTCCAGGCATTACGGGGCGATCCCCGTGTTGAACAAACTGGTGCTGCATGAAAGCCAACGGCGCTCCGCGACGGTTGCCGAAACCGGCGCCTCGTCCCGGGTGGAATCCACCACCGGGCAGACGACCATCCGCGTCGGCCAGACCGGCGCCGCCGTCACGCCGTTGCGCCCCTCGGGACGCGTGGAGATCGACGGCTTCATCATCGATGCGCTGGCCAGCGGCGAATGGGTGCAACCGGGCAGCAAGGTCGTGGTGACCGAAGTGCAGGATTGCCGTATCGTTGTGGAGGAGGTGGCGTAATGCTCGGATGGGCCATTGCTCTGATTTTGATCGCACTGCTGCTCTACGCGGTGGAAATTTTCATCCCCAGCGGGGGATTGATCGGCCTGGTGTCCACCACCAGTTTGATCGGGGGCATCGTCTGCCTGTATTTTGTGGATCAGACGGCCGGGGTGATCGCCACGGTGCTCGTGCTGCTTGCCGCCCCGTTCGTCGTCTGGTTCTTTATCAAGTTCTTGCCCGATTCGCCCTGGGGGCAGCGACTGGCTTTGACCGAACGGCAAAAAGCCGACTCGACCAGCTACGTCAAGATGCGCGATGAAACGCCCGACGCCCTGGTCGGGAAAATCGGAACCGCCCTGACGGACCTGCGACCCAGCGGCACCTGCCGGTTCGACCGCGAACGACTGGACTGCCTGGCCGAGTCCGGCATGATCGAAAAAGGAACACGCGTGGTGGTGGCTTCGGTGCGGGGTTTGGAAATCAACGTGCGACCCGCGCCCAACCGATCCGATACAACTTCACCGTAAAGGGATGCAACCATGACTCTCAGCTCATTCTTTCTCGCCCAGCCCGACGGCTTCAGTTGGAACTACATCTTCTGGCCCCTGGCGATCGTGCTCGGCATCGTCCTGCTGATCATCTTCGCCATGTTGTTCCAGTACGTTGGTTTGTGGTTGCAGGCCTGGCTCAGCGGGGCGCGCGTCGGGCTGCTCGAATTGATCTTCATGCGCTTTCGCAAGGTCAATCCCTCCGTGATCGTCAACAGCCGCATCATGGCCGTCAAGGCCGGACTGGACCTCATTGCTTCGCAACTGGAAGCCCACTACCTGGCGCGGGGCGATGTGCCGCGCGTTGTCCGTGCGATGATCGCCGCCGACCGCGCCAACATCGATCTGCCGTGGGACCGCGCTTGTGCGATCGATCTGGCCGGCCGCGACATCCTCGACGCCGTGCAGACCTCGGTGAACCCCAAGGTGATCGACTGCCCCAGCTCCAGTTCGGGCCGAACCACCATCGACGCCGTGGCGCAGGACGGCATTCAGCTCAAAGCCCGCGCCCGCGTGACCGTGCGAGCCAACATCGCCAAGCTGGTCGGCGGTGCGACCGAGGAGACCATCAACGCCCGCGTCGGCGAGGGCATCGTCACCACGATCGGATCGGCCTCCAGCCACAAAGCCGTCCTTGAAAATCCCGACACCATCTCCAAGGTCGTGCTCCAGAAGGGCCTCGACGCCGAGACGGCCTTCACGATCCTCTCGATCGACATCGCCGACATCGACGTGGGCGAGAACATCGGCGCCAAGCTCCAGGCCGACCAGGCCGAGTCCGACAAGCGCCGCTTCCAGGCCGAGGCCGAGAAACGCCGCGCCATGGCCGTGGCCCAGGAGCAGGAGTTCCAGGCCGAGGTCCAGAAGAACCGCGCGCTGGTGGTGCTGGCCGAGGCCGAGGTGCCCAAGGCGATGGCCGACGCCTTCCGCAAGGGCAACCTGGGCATCATGGACTACTACCGCATGAAGAACATCATGGCCGACACCTCGATGCGCGATTCGATCGCCGGCGAGGGCGACGACAAGCCCGAAACGACCTGATCCGATCTTGGCGCATGCGGCGCGACGGGAAAACGTCCGTCCGTTGAAATCACTGGCGGCAGTCCATGATGGAAATCGACTGGTCGCTGATTTACCTGATCTCCGAATGGCTGATCCGCTTGGTGATGCTGCCGGTGATCGTGATGCGCAAGGAAAGGCCGTCCACCTGCCTGGCGTGGTTGGCGCTGGTCTTCTTCATTCCCTGGCTGGGCCTGTTCTTTTACCTGCTGGTGGGGGAGACGCGCTTAGGCCGACGCCGGCGCATCGAGCGCCTGCGCCAGTACGTCGCCTTCGATGCCGCCTTCCATCCCCAGGCGCGCGATACGCACCGCATCGATCCGCAGCGCGACCTGGATCACCAGGTGTTCGTGCGGCTGGCCGAACAGGCCGGCGGCCTGCCCATCGTCGGGGGCAACCGCATCGAGTTCGAGCACGAAACCGAGCGCGTGGTCGATCGGCTGGTCGACCAGATCGACCGCGCCGAGCATCACGTGCACCTGCTGTTCTACATTTTCGCCGACGACCCGGTGGGCCGGCGCGTCGCCGAGGCGCTGGCGCGTGCGGTCGAGCGCGGCGTGGCGTGCCGGGTGATTATGGATTCGGTCGGCTCGATGCGCTCGTTGAGAACGCTGGGGCCCTGGTTCCGCGAGCGCGGCGTGGAAGTGGCCGAAGCCCTGCGCGCCTCGTTCCTCCGCCGACCCCTGCGCCGGATCGATGTCCGCAATCACCGCAAGCTCGTCGTCATCGACGGCGACATCGCCATGACCGGCTCGCAGAACATCATCGAGCCCAGCTACGGCCACCGCACCGCCGGCGTCTGGTGCGACATCGCCGCGTGGATATCCGGGCCCGCCGTCATGCAGATGCAGTTGATCTTCATGGAAGACTGGTTCCACGAAACCGGGCAACTGCTGGAAGACCCGCGCCTGCTGCCGGTCAGCCGGATGGTCGGCGAGGCGCCGATCCAGGTGGTCCCGACCGGACCGGATTACCCCACCGAACTGTTCCAGGATCTGCTCGTCGAAGCCGTGCATCTGGCGCGCAAGCAGATCATCATCACCAGTCCGTACTTCGTACCCGACGAGCCGATGCTGCTGGCGTTGCGCCAGGCGGCGGCGCGCGGGGTGCGCGTGCAACTCATCCTGCCGGCGCGCTGCGACCATCCCCTCGTTCACGCCGCGGGAACCTATTACGCCGATTATCTCGTGCGCCACAACGTCAGCGTCTACCGCTTCCGTGGCGGACTGCTGCACGCCAAGACCATGACGATCGACGATCAAATGGCCCTGTTCGGCACGAGCAACTTCGACATCCGCTCGTTCCATCTCAATTTCGAGTTGAACCTGCTGATCCACCACACCGGGGCCGTGGACCGACTGCGGTACCTGCAGACCGGTTACCTGCAACAGGCGGACGCCGTGACGGCGGCACAGGTGGCGGCGCGCCGCTTCCCCGAGCGGCTGAAGCTGAACCTGGCCAAGCTGTTCAGCCCGCTATTGTGAGAAGACATGTGCGACTGGGTGGTGTGCTTTAAGCCGGGTGAGAAATGAGCGAAGCCCCGGATAAGGAATGCAAGATCGGCGCGTTTTTTACCGTGATGGCCAATCCGAAATCCCCTGTCCGACATTCCATTGCCCCCGGCATGGCGGGCGATTATGATAAGGCATTCGTCGCGTGTAAACGTGGCCGGGCCCGTTGCACGGGTGGCCCGTGAACCTGGTCAGGGCTTGACCGCAGCAGCCATAAGCGGTCGTCGCCCGGTGCCGACGGTGTCCTGGCCACCTTTACACGCGATGAAGTTTTCAGTGGTCGGTATTCCGTGTTCAGGTTGAGTCCGAACGCCGAATACGCCCCCGCTCACCAGCAAGCTATCCCTGAAAACTGAACACGGAATACTGAACAGCCCACGATGTCCTACACCGTTCTAGCCCGGCGTTACCGTTCGCAAAGCTTCGGCCAGGTGGTCGGGCAGGAACCGATCGCCCGCACGCTCGCCAACGCCATTGCCGCCGGACGCACCCACCACGCCTACCTCTTCTCCGGAACGCGCGGCGTGGGCAAAACCTCCATGGCGCGACTGTTCGCTCGCGCGCTCAACGCGCCCGATACCGTCGACGACTGCCCCCAACCGCCCGATCACGACCGGTACCCGCCGCTCGATGTGCAGCAGCGTATGGCCGAAGCCGTGATGCGCGGCGACGATTTGAACGTCATCGAGATCGACGCGGCCAGCAACACCGGCGTCGACAACGTGCGCGATCTGATCGCCAACGCCACCCTCGCGCCCACCGCCAACGCACGCTACAAGGTCTACATCATCGACGAGGTGCACATGCTCTCCAAAGCCGCGTTCAACGCGCTGCTGAAGATCATGGAGGAGCCGCCCTCGCACGTGAAATTTGTCCTCTGCACCACCGAGCCGGAAAAGGTCCTGCCGACCATCCAAAGCCGATGCCAGCGCTTTGACTTCCGTCACATTCCCACCGCCCTCATCGAACAGCACCTGCAACAACTGCTCGATGCCGAGGGCGTCAAGGCCGAGCCGGGCGTGACGTTTGAACTGGCCAAACTCGGCAACGGCTCGATGCGCGATGCGCTCAGCGTGCTGGAGCGGATGCTCGCCACCGGGGAAGACCCGCTTACGCCCAAACTGCTCGAACAGATGCTCGGCCTGCCGGACCGGGAACTGATCACGCGCCTGGTCGATGCGTTCGTTGCTTCCGACGTCGCCGAATCGCTGCGCCTGGCCGAACAACTGCTCAGCGGCGGCGTGGGGCAGGAACCCTTCCTCACCGCGCTCATCGAACACCTGCGCCAACTCATGCTCCTGCGCGCCTGCGGGGCCGACTGCGAACTGGTGGAACTGGACGAAACAAGCAAAAAGAATCTGGCCGAACAGGCCCGGCAGTTCGACGCTCCGGCGCTGATCCACATGATCGCCCTGTGCGAACATCTGCAGCGCAGCATCCGTCAATCCAGCGTGCCGCGCGCCCTGCTTGACGCTGCCCTCGCACGCCTGGCGCTCAGCGAGCAATTCGGTGACATCGCCGCCCTGGCTTCTGGCTTGGCAAAAAAAAAAGTAACTGACGCCAAACCTACACCCAGCCGCGCTATCCCCAAACCCCAAATCAGCAATCCGCAATCAGAAATCAGTGTTCCCGCCTCTTCCGCACCGGTATCGGATGAACATCTCTGGTCGGCCGCCGTCGAGGCCGTCGGGGACAAGCCGGCGCTGGGTTGGATCAACGATCTGGAACTGGTCGACGTGAAGGACCACCGCATCACGCTGCGCATCAAGCCCCACGTCCGCAGCCGGGCTCGCTTCATGCAGGCCCAGTCCCCGGTGCTCGAGCAGTTGTTCGCCGAAGCCGCGGGCCGACGCGTCAAGGTCGCCATCGAAGCGCCGGTCGTCACGGAAACTGCCGAAGCCGAGCCCGAGCCGCAAGCCCGTCCCCGCGCGCGCCGCATCAGCCAAACCGAGAAAGACCAAGCCATGCAACTGCCGCTGGTGCGCGAAGTGGCGAATATGTTCGACGCCACGCTGGTCGATCTTCGAAAAGACGAAACGAGTTCCGAGTCCTGAGTCTTGAGCAATCAAGCCGGACCTTACACAGTCCGGTTCTCCGGCGGTCGTTGGCCGCCGGCTAATGAAAAAGGAACCACGCATGTTTGATGGACTGAAAAACCTGGGCAACCTGATGAAGATGGCCGGGCAGGCCAAGGAAAAGGCCGCCGAACTCCAGGCCGAACTGGAAAAGAAGCAGGTCACCGGCGAGGCCGGTGGCGGGGCGGTCCGCGTCACCATGAACGGCAAAGGCGTCTGCCTGCACGTTGGGTTCGATGCCAATCTGCTGCCCGGTTTGGCTGGCGACGACAAAACCATGGTCGAAGAACTGGCCGCCGCGGCCGTCAATCAGGCCAACGAAAAAGTCCGTGCGCTGGCCATGGAAGAAACCCGAAAAATGATGGGCGGCATGGACCTGCCCCCGGGCCTGGAAGATATGATGAACCAATGAATATCGGATACGCCGTTGCGATGATCCGCCATTGACCGGGTTTGGCGGTCGATCGATGATCGACGTGAAAGTCAGAAACACCCATGCCCGACACGCCGCAATACACCGAGTCGATGAATGCGCTGATCGAGCAGTTCACCAGGCTGCCCGGCATCGGACGCCGCACCGCCGAGCGACTGGCGTTCCACGTGCTCAAGACCCCGCCCGAGCAGGCCCTGCAACTGGCCCACGCCATCGAGCACGTCAAGACCAACGTCAAGCACTGTTCGCGTTGTTTCAACTTGACCGAATCCGATCCCTGCGCGATTTGTGCCTCGGCCGAGCGCGATCAGCGCAAGGTGCTCATCGTCGAGCAGCCGCGCGATGTGATCGCTCTCGAGCAGACGCGCCTCTACGACGGCGTGTACCACGTTCTGCTTGGACACATCGCACCGCTGGAAGGCGTCGGCCCGGAAGACCTGACCATCGAAGCGCTGGTCGAGCGTGTCCGCCGACTCGCCACGGAAGGGGGCCGGGTCGAGGTCATCCTCGGCACCAACCCGAACCTCGAAGGCGATGGCACGGCACTGTTCATCGCCGACCGTCTCCAGGGCATCGGCGCGGTGCAACTCAGCCGTCTCGCCCGCGGCCTGCCCGCCGGCACGCAACTGGAATACGCCAACCGCTCGGTGCTTTCCGACGCCATCTCCAGCCGCCAGCCGCTGGGGTAGAACCCCAAAGGTCCGGTTTGGGTGAATTATTACCCATCAGCAAATTCCTTGCCAATAATCATCCGTCGTATTGCTTATCCACCGTGCTGAGGTAAGCTGAGGTATCGGGTTGGTCGAT
Source organism: Phycisphaeraceae bacterium (assembly GCA_028282685.1). Taxonomy (GTDB): domain Bacteria; phylum Planctomycetota; class Phycisphaerae; order Phycisphaerales; family Zrk34; genus JANQHK01. Next base: position 4,794 of record JANQHK010000010.1, on the reverse strand, counting down.
GCATAACAACGCCAGCCCCCTTTAAGGAGACGGAAATGCGGATCGACGTCGGACAGCACATGGGCATGCGGCAGGAGATGAAGCTCTCCCCGCGCATGATCCAGTCGATGGAGATTCTCCAGTTGCCCCTGATGGCGTTGGAGGAACGCATCGAGCAGGAGCTGTCGGAAAATCCGGTGCTGGAGTTGGCCGCCGTCGAGCCGGAGGAGCCGCAGGCCGAACGGGCACCCGACGAGGCCGACGATGCCGCCGAGCCGCTGGTGGTCGACGACAGCGATCGCAACCAGACCGAGGATTTCCGTCGTCTGGATAACATCGCCGAGCAGTACGGCCAGCAGTGGGAGCAGAACACCGGCGAATCCAGCGAATACCGCCCGGCCCGGCGCAACACCGGCGAGCGCGATGCGAAAATCGACGCCATGGCCAACACCGCCGCCCGCGCCGCCCCGCTGACCGACCAGCTGTACGATCAGTGGCGCTTCGTCGAGGCCGACCCCACCGTCCGCGATGCCGGCGCCTTGCTGATCGAGTTCATTGACGACGATGGCTATTTCCGCACCGATCTCGAGCCGGTGCTCAACCAGGCCCCGGCCCACGTCACGCGCCACCAGCTCGAACAGGCCTTGCAGCTCATCCGCGAGCGCATGGACCCGACGGGCATCGGTGCAACCGATTTATCCGACTGCCTGCGCTTGCAGATCGACGCCCGCCTGGCGGAGCTCGAAGACGAAGCCGATGCCGAGCCGTGGGAGCACGCACGTTTATTGCTCGACGATCATCTCAAGGACGTGGAGATGAATCGCCTGCCGCGCATCGTGCAGCGCACCGGCCTGACGATTGACCAGGTCAAGGCAGCGCTGTCGCGGTTGCGTCGCCTCGATCCGCACCCCGGCCGTCGCCTCGCTCCCGAGACACCGCAGGCGATCTATCCCGACGTGATCGTCGAGTACGATCCGATAGGCGATGAATACGTCGCCGCGCTCAGCCGCGGCCGCCAGCCCGCCCTGCGCATCAGCCCGCAGTACCGCAAGCTCAGCAAGGACCGCAGCCAGGACCGCTCCACGCGCCAGTACCTGGCCGGGCACATGTCCAACGCGCGCTGGCTGATCGATTCGCTGGACCAGCGCAACAACACGCTGCTGCGTGTCGTCCGGGCGGTCATCGAACACCAGCGCGACTTCCTGGACCACGGGCCCGAGCACCTCAAGCCGCTGCCGATGATCCACTTGGCCGACCAACTGGGCATCCATGTGGGCACGGTCAGCCGGGCAGTCAGTGAGAAGTACGTCCAGACGCCGCGCGGCATCTATCCGCTTCGCATGTTCTTCTCCGGCGGGACCGAATCGACGGACGGGCAGGAAATGAGCTGGGGCGCGGTGCAGGCCAAGCTCAAGCAGGTGATCGATAAAGAGGACAAATCCAAGCCGCTCTCGGACGAACAACTCGTGGAAGCGATGAAGGCCAAGGGAATCGAGATCGCCCGCCGCACCGTCGCCAAATACCGCCAGCAGTTGAACATTCCCCCCGCCCGGCGCCGCAAGCAGTTTTGATCGTGTAACCGACAACCGACAACGATTCGCTGTGCACTGTGGGTCGCATTCCGGGAACTACTCGGTTCGCGGCTCGACTTGCACAATGCGTTGTTCGGCATCCCGCAGTTGTCTCATGAACGTACGGGCCAGGGCGGAACTGTATGCCCGGCCTCGAGACTGCGACAGGTGCAAGCCATCGGGAAAGTCCGCTTGGCGGGTCGGAAAATCAAAACGAATGATGGGTACGCCCTCGCCCTGCGCCCATTGACGAAAGTGCCGGCGATCGGCTTGCCGTGTCGGCGTTTGCGATCCGTGCACGTAATCGGGCGCTTCGGGCATTTCAAAGAAGACCAGTTGCATCCGGTGATCCCGACAGAGCGCGATTAGATCGGGCAGCAGCGAATCTTCCCAGTTGCGTAACGGTTTCTGATTGGCGCTGGCCTGGCGGGCTTGCATGGCGGCGTAACGACGCACCACCGCCACGCCCTCGGCGTCGGTGCGGATGCCCCCCCGGTCGGACAGGTCCACGGATGCAGCTTCGCGGGGCAAAGTCGGCGTCAGTCGGTTTTCCACCTTGTATGCCAGTGTATTCAAATTGGCCCGGAACACCTCGTGCACGCGCTGCCGTTGGGATACGCTGCAGATCGGCCGACTCAGGCAGCCAAACGTCAATTCGATTTTCCGTTCCAGTTCGGTATCCGAACCGTAGAGGGCGGGCAGATCCCTCGTTTGCATGACCGCGCTCAACAGGTGCGCGCAACTTTGGGAGTTCAGCCAGGCGCCGCGCAGGCCCGTGGGCGTGTTGGCGTACGAACCGTGAGTTGCCGGTAAGCCGCTGGGCAGTTCCAGCATCACCACGCAGCCGCGCAGGTGCTCCGGATGAATGTCCGTCAGGTTTCGCAAGGCCAGGTAATTATGGATCAGGTTGGTGTACCCGCGGGCGAGCAGGTCGACGGTGGGGCGTCGGCCTGTCCGTTGCTCGATGGATTGTGCGAAGACATCCGCATCGATCGCTGCAGTGACTCGGCTGGAACCCAGAAACAGGTAATCGACCGGCTGTTGCTCGACCCGTCGAGCCGTGCGTTGATACCATACCCCGCGCTTGTGTATCACGTATCGAATGCCCAGTTCCATCGTGCCGAACATCAACAACGGAATCACCACCCACAAGGCGCGCTGGATCCAACGCGAGAGGCGCATCGGTGTTGCGTCGGACTTGTCGGGCATCGACCGCTCCTAAAACTGGAAGTAAATGAACTGCGATCCACCCGGCGCCGACAGGTACAGAATCGCCATCAGCATGCACGACACCGTGACCGGTCCCAGGCCCCAGCGCCAGCCGAACCGGCTTGCGGGATGATCGGAGTTGCGGGTGTACCATTCCACGGCACCGAGCAGGCCGGCGTAAAACAAAAACGGTATCAACAGGTCATGCATGCCCGCGGTCGGCATCAGCGTCATGCCGATCGCTTGCAGGAAATGCCAGACCTGCGCGGTGTTCTCCGCGCGGAAGATCAACCAACCTAGGCAGGTCAGGTGGAACATGACCAGCACCTGCAGCGCCGCCAGCCACGGCCGGCTTCGCGCCGGGGCCTGCGCTTTCTCACCGCCCCGCAGCCAGCGCTGCGCCGATAGCAGCAGCCCGTGATACCCGCCCCAGACCACGAACTTCCAGGACGCCCCATGCCACAGTCCGCCCAGCAGCATGGTCAGCGTCAGGTTGCGATAGGTTTGGTATTTCCCGGCCCGGCTGCCGCCCAGCGGTATGTACAGGTAATCGCGCAGCCAGGTGGAAAGCGAGATGTGCCACCGCCGCCAGAATTCCGAAGGGCTTCGTGAGAGGTAGGGCCGATCGAAATTGACCATCAGTTCGATGCCCATGATTTTCGCCACGCCCCGCGCGATGTCCGAGTAGCCGCTGAAGTCGCAGTAGATCTGGATCGCGAAAGCGTACACGGCCAGCAGGGCGGTCCAGCCGTCGTCCGGCGCCGTCTGTGCAAACACGGGGTCGACCAGCATCGCCAGGTTGTCCGCGATCACCAGCTTCTTGAAATAGCCCAGCAGAATCAGCCAGGCGCCGCTGGCGATTTGCTCGCCGGTGACGTGGCGACGCCGGCGAATCTGAGGGAGCAGCGATGAGGCCCGCTCGATCGGCCCGGCAACCAACTGCGGAAAAAATCCCACGAACAAGGCGAAGTCCAGCAGGTGCGACGTGGGCTTGAGACGTTTGAGATAGACGTCGATCGTGTAGCTGAGTGTCTGGAACGTGTAGAAACTGATGCCGACCGGCAGAATGATGTTTAACCGCTCAACGGATACGTCCAGCCCGACAACGCCCAGCAACTGCCCCACGCTGGCGGCGAAGAAATCAAAGTATTTGAAGAAACCCAGGATGCCCAGATTGGTCAGGCAACTGAAGACCAGCAGAGCCCGTCGGATCGAGCGGCGTTCGGAGCGGCCCAGCGACAAGCCCACGCCGTAGTCGACCACGGTCGATAGCAGAATCAACCCGAGAAACCGCACATCCCAGGTGCCGTAGAAAAGATAGCTGACCGCGAGCAAAAGGACATTCTGCCATCGCTTGGACAACAGAAAATAGGCCGGGATGACCACAGCGATAAAGGCGACGAATATCCAGGAATTGAACAGCATGCTTGAAATCCCGACCTCGGCCGGACTCGCTCAGTCCGTACAACCGCTACAGTCGTTACATTCATCGGAGATGGCATGTTCCGACTTGACCGGCCGGCTTATCGGGCCATACACACCGCGCATGACGCATTACCCGCGGCGCGCATGACGCAATGCCCGCGGTGATCGTTGATCGTCGGTTCAACGCGCTCCCCTGCGGGTCGCGGCTAAACAAAAATCTTTCCACCCCTTCATCCTTCATCCTTCATCCCTTATCCCTCGTCCCTTTGTCCCTTTGTCCCTTCTGCAATAAAACCCCGCGCGTGCGGCGGGATGCACGCCGTGCGCACGGGGATCGTTACAACACACGTTTTGTTGAGCGAGGCACGAAGCGGCATCGGCGGGTGGTCGCAGTTGGCAGAGGACAAACGGACCGTTAGGCCCGGCACCCGATCGCCTGCCTGTCCGCACCCGTCACCGGCGCCCGTGTCCCCAGTTACTCGCCTCTGCCCGAGGGGGAACCGTCCGGCGCTGTCGGTCGGCAAGGCCAGCGCTCATGTCGCCGAAAGCGGGCAGTCGTCAGCCGTCCGCTTTCAGCAGGATGGAAGACCGAACCACACAGCCCTCCACA
>JANQHK010000020.1 GCA_028282685.1 Phycisphaeraceae bacterium | reverse complement strand
AGGGCCGGTTGCACCGGCCCGATCGCCATGCTCTGCTCCGACAATTGTCGCAAGTGAAACGCGCCGATCGGTTCGCGCGGATCGTTCTCTCCCGGTCGGGCGTGTAGAAAAACGCATTCGGCCTCGGCCGCCATGGCGCGCACGTTCTGCGACCAGGGATCATCGCCATTGCTGACCAAGCTGATGATGCGCTGCGCCCCGCCGAGCAACGCACGCACGCGGTCAGCCACTTCCATCTCCGCAGCCGGTGCGAACAGGCGCGAGAACTCCGGGGAATCGATATCGATCGCCTCAACATGCGGCAGCCACTTCGCCGCCAGTGCCGCACGAGAACCGGGGGCAACCAGCACCGCCTCACCGATCCCCCGCAGCATCGGCCAGAGCAGAACCGAATCGCCCAATGCGCCGTGATGGAAAACGAGCGTGCTCAATTGGAGGCATCTGCAATATGAGAGTAAGAACCAATCATCAATCACCAATGGCAAAGGAATAACCAACATCCAACGACCAAATAGAACCTGAAAATTATCTTGACCGACTTGGGCATTGGGTCATTGAGCATTCAGTTGACATTGGAAATTGGTCATTGATTATTTCCGCTACAGGCGGCGATATCATCGATCAGCATGCGGCGAAGTTTCATCGTTATCTCGCCGGGCTGACCTCCACCGATCGATTCCTTTTCGATCTTCACGACCGGTAACACCTGCCAACTCGAATTGGTCAGGAACAACTCGTCCGCCCCCAACACATCGTCGATGGTCAGCATTCTTTTATGCACGGGGATATCGGCGCACTCGGCCTGTTCGATGATCGCCGCGCGTGTGATGCCCGGCAGCGTGGCGCTGCGCAGCGTTCCGCCGGGCTCCTCGCCGCGCGCAATGGGCGTGGCCAGTTGGCCGTCCTTGACCACGAAGGCATTACTGACCGCACCGCCCACCAGGTGATTGGTCACCGAAAACCACAGCGTCTCGCCCGCCCCGGCGCTCCCGGCCTCGACCAGCGTTCGCAGGCGCGTCCAGTAGTGTGTCGTCTTGTGGCCGGCCAGTGGATCGAAGGGGTTGGCCTTGGGATCGGCGATCGTCACCGTCACGCCTTGCTCGAAATACTCGGCGGGGTATTCCGTGGGCGGTGTGGCGACACAGATCACACCCGGTTGATGCGGCGGGCCTTTTCCATCCGCTGCGCCGCGTCCCAACAGCGCCAGGTTGCCGCCCGTGATCGTCAGACGCACCCGCGCCTCGTCCAGGGCATTGGCGTGCAGTGTCGTATTCACCAGTTCCGCCAGCGCTTCACCGACCAGGCGATTCGTCAGTCCCAGTTCCGTGGCGCTATCGATCAGCCGCTTCAGATGAGCTTCGAGCCGATACACCCGGCCGTCGAAGGCCTGCATCGTCTCGAACAGGCCGACAGCGTGCTGGATCGCCGCATCGTGGACGCTGATCGCGGCGTGCTGCGCATCGAGCATTTGTCCATTGACGTAAGCTTTCATCGCGCCAATCGTGGCGCGGTTGAGAGCGGTTGTCAATCCGCTCCGCACCGGTGCGATTGCCCGGAAAAACTATACAAACACCCTTGCATCGGCCGATGGGAATCGCTATCGTGCCCCGACAGGTCCGATTTGAACGGAGGTGCCTTATGCCTGCTGTTGTGGAAGCCGAAAAGTGCGAGGGATGCGGCGACTGCGTTGACGTCTGCCCCACCGAAGCCATCGTGATTGAAGACGGTAAGGCCGTCATCAACGAGGAAGACTGCGCCGATTGCGGCGCTTGCGAGCCGGTCTGCCCCACCTCGGCGATCACCCTGGAATAACCGGGCTTCCGATCGTCATACGGTTCGCTTCTCCCGGACGGGTCTGGTGAGTGAATTCGCGCCGCGCTCCGCGGTGTAGGTTATTGTTCAGAACATGCTCGTCATGGCTCCAACGCCCGCAGCATCGCGCGGGCCTTGGTCAGTGTTTCATCGTACTCCGCAGCAGGATCGGAATCGGCGACAATCCCCCCGCCAACGCTGAAACTGACGTTCCACACTTCTTCGTCCCTTCGCCCCTTCGTCCCTTCGTCCCTTTCCATCAACATCGTCCGAATCGCGATATTCAGACAAAGCTCATCCTTCGAAATCATTCCGATGCACCCGCAGTACGGGCCGCGGTGGACCGGTTCGAGGTCGTCGATGATCTGCATGGCCCGGACCTTGGGCGCGCCGGTGATTGACCCGCCGGGCAGCGTCGCTTTCAACAGATCGACGATGTCCTTGGATTCGTGCAGATCGCCTTCGATCGTGGCGGTGGTGTGATGAACCGTCGGATGGGTTTCGATTTCGCGCGGCTGCGTGACGCGCACCGAACCGTACGAACAGACACGCCCCAGATCGTTACGCAACAGATCGACGATCATGGCCAGTTCCGCGCGGTCTTTTTCGCTGTGAAGCAAATCCCGGTAGTTGGAATCCTCCACTTCGGTTCCAGCGGAGCGCGTGCCCTTGATGGGGCGCGTGATGACGTGGTTGTTGCGGACCTGCAGAAACAGTTCGGGAGAAGTGGAAAGAATCGCACGGTCCGGCTCGGCCAATTCCAGGTACGCGCCGTACCAGGCGGGACTGATCCCGGCGAGCTTGCGGTACAAATCGCACGGCAAGCCGATGTGTTGCGCGATAAACCGTTGTGCCAAGTTCACCTGAAAAACATCCCCGGCGGCGATGTGCTCCAATGCCCGCGCCACGGCGGCCTCGTATTGCCGGCGCGTGAAATCGGCCGTGAGTTTTGCATTAATGTCGCAGGTGCTGTCCGGACCTTCGTCGCTGCTTTGCATCGACTCAGGTCCGGCTTGGGGAGGTGAAAAAGTTTGTACTTCCGGGCAGTAGCCCAGCTCCACCAGCGGCCAAGTACCCGGTACGGGTTGCGATAATTTCCCCGGCTCAATCAAACGCCCAACGTCGTAACCGATGTACCCGACCCACCGGCCGGGTAGGGCGGGGTGGTTGAGTAAATTCCGAAGATCGGTCCAAAGGTCATCGGTCAGGGCGATATCCCGTGGCTGGAAGTCGGCGGCGGAGCGATAGCAACTGCGTCGATCGGCGGTGTACCGATACCAGGCGCGGGGTCGGCCCAGCACGCTGCGGCCGGCCCAGCGCGGGTCGAATCGTCCCGAGTGCAGCAGGAGCACCGGCCCCGCCATTTCCCCTTCATCCAGAGCCCGCAGAGCCGGGTCGGCCGATCGCCTTGCGCGTTGAAAGTTCATGCAGGAATACTATACTCGTCGATCCCAGTTTCCGGCGAAAGCGGTATCCCCCGTGGGCCCGGCTTCCCACGACTGCTCCGCTCGCCCTGAAACACCGTGCCAAACGAGTTTTCCACCCCCTGATCCAAGGAATCAGACCATGGCCAAGAAGAAGACCACCGCCCGTAAAACCGCCGGCAAGCGCGTTTACTACTTCGGAAAAACCAAAACCGAAGGCAAGAAGGAAATGAAGGAACTGCTCGGCGGCAAGGGCGCCAACCTCGCCGAGATGACCAGCATCGGCCTGCCCGTCCCGCCCGGTTTCACCATCACCACCGAAACCTGCGATGCGTATTACAAGTCCGGCCGCAAGCTGCCCAAAGGCCTGATGGAAGACGTGCACAAGAACGTGGCCATCATCGCGAAGGAAACCGGCAAGAAGTTCGGCTCCAACACCAACCCGCTGCTGTTCTCCGTGCGTTCGGGCGCGGCGGTCTCCATGCCGGGCATGATGAACACGATCCTCAACCTGGGCCTGAACGACCAGGCCGTCGTCGGTCTGGCGCAACTGTCCGGCAACGAGCGCTTCGCCTGGGATGCTTACCGCCGCCTGATCAACATGTACGGCGACGTGGTGATGGAAGTCGATCACGAGCACTTTGAACAGGCGTTCGACAAGGTCAAGGCCAAGTACGGCGTCACCGAAGACACCGACGTTCCGACCGAAGGTCTGGTCGAACTGTGCGACGCCTACAAGGCCGTTTACAAGAAACACACCAAGCAGAACTTCCCGCAGGACCCCTTCAAGCAGCTCGAACTGGCCATCGAGGCCGTGTTCAAGAGCTGGATGGTTCCCAAGGCCGTCAAGTACCGCGAGATCGAAGAGATCACCGGCCTGCAGGGCACGGCCGTCAACGTGCAGACGATGGTCTTCGGCAACATGGGCGACGACTCGGGCACCGGCGTGGGCTTCACGCGCGATCCGAACAACGGCAAGGATGAGTTCTTCGGTGAGTTCCTGATCAACGCCCAGGGCGAGGACGTCGTGGCCGGCATCCGCACCCCGCTGCCGGTCAAGCAGATGCCCAAGTGGAAGACCAAGCAGATACCCACGCTCGGCAAGAAGGTCTACGACCAGATTCTCAAGGTGAAGGTCAAACTCGAAAAGCACTACCGCGAGATGCAGGACATCGAGTTCACGATCGAGCGCGGCACGTTCTACATGCTTCAGACCCGCAGCGGCAAGCGCACCGCGCCCGCGGCGGTGAAGATCGCCGTCGACATGGTCAAGGAGAAACTGATCACCGAGAAGCAAGGGGTTCTGCGCGTTCCGCCGAACAGTCTGAACCAGTTACTGCTGCCGTCCTTCGATCCCAAGGCGAAGCTCGACGTGGTGGCGACGGGTCTGCCGGCTTCGCCGGGCGCCGCGTTCGGCAAGCTGGCGTTCACCGCCGACGAAGCCGTCGAACGCACCCAGGCCGGCGAGAAGGTGCTCCTGGTCCGCAAGGAAACCAGCCCGGAAGACGTGGACGGCATGCATCACGCCGCGGGCGTGCTGACCAGCACCGGCGGCATGACCAGCCACGCCGCCGTGGTGGCGCGCGGCTGGGGCAAGTGCTGCGTCGCCGGCGCCGGCGCGATCCAGATCAACGAGAAGAGTCGCTTCATCACCGTCAACGGCCGCAAGTTCACCCACAAAGACACGCTTTCGCTCAACGGCTCGACGGGCCAGGTGATGGCCGGTGAAGTGCCGACGGTGCAGCCCAAGCTGTCCGGCGATTTCGCCAAGCTGATGACCTGGGCCGACAAGTACCGCAAGCTGCGGGTCCGCACCAACGCCGACACCCCGGCCGACTCCAGGCGTGCCCGTGAGTTCGGCGCGCAGGGCATCGGCCTGTGCCGCACCGAGCACATGTTCTTCGAGGGCGATCGCATCACCGCGATGCGCGAGATGATCATCGCCGAGACCGAAGGCGCCCGCCGCGCCGCCCTCAAGAAACTCCTGCCCTACCAGCGCAAGGATTTCGAGGGCATCTTCACCGCGATGAAGGGCCTGCCCGTCACCGTTCGTCTGCTCGACCCGCCGCTGCACGAGTTCCTCCCGCACGAAGCGGCGCAGCAGAAGGAGCTGGCCTCCCTGCTCGGCGTCAAGCCGGCCCGCATCAAGCAGCGCGTCAGTCAGCTGCACGAAATGAACCCGATGCTCGGACACCGCGGCTGCCGCTTGAGCGTGACCTATCCCGAAATTCTCGAGATGCAGGTCACCGCGATCACCGAAGCCACCATCAACTGCAAGAAGAAGAAGGTCGACGCCCAGCCGGAAATCATGATCCCGCTGATCGGCACTTACCGGGAATTGCAGATTCTGCGGGCCCTGGCCGAGGAAACCATCGCCAACGTCAAGAAGGCGAAGAAGTACACCGGCAAGCTGGACATCCCCATCGGCACGATGATCGAGATTCCGCGTGCGGCGCTGACCGCCGATGAAGTGGCCAAGCACGCCGAGTTCTTCAGCTTCGGCACCAACGACCTGACGCAGATGACCTTCGGCTACAGCCGCGATGACATCAACACCTTCCTCCCGGATTACCTCGAGCAGGAAATCCTCGCGAAGGATCCGTTCCAGTCGCTGGATCAGACCGGCGTGGGCAAACTGGTCGACTGTGCGGTCACCAAGGGCCGCGGCGTGAAGAAATCGCTGAAGTGCGGCATCTGCGGTGAGCACGGCGGCGACCCGTCGTCCATCGCCTTCTGCCATGAAGTCGGCTTGAACTACGTCTCCTGCTCGCCGTTCCGCGTGCCGATCGCACGTCTGGCCGCAGCCCAGGCCGCGCTGGCGTGAGCCGGTTGATTGGTTAACTGGTTAATCGGTTAATTGGTTAAGCCGGGTGCGCAGCGAATGAAGTGAGTGAAGCCCCGGGTAACCGGCAATAAGAACTGTTAACGATCCACCCCCGCCCGCGCGGGGGTTTTATAATGTCTGTTCACAACAAGGGAGGCATTACGCCATGTATTGCATACCCAAATGCTTTCTCGTTGGATTGCTGCTGATCGGCGGCATGGCCTGTTGCTCCACAAAGATGGGGCCGTGCAACCGGAACCATGGGATCGTGCCGGCGGGAAAAAACGGTTTCAAACCATACGTCGGCAATCCCATCATCAGTCCGGGCGCCGAGGGAGAATGGGATGCCGGGGCACTCGGCTCGATGACGGTGGTGAAAGTGCATGGCGTTTATCACATGTATTACGAGGCCTGGGGCGTACGATCGGAAAAGCAATGGAGCGCGGAGGAATACGCCACATTGCAAATCGGGCACGCCACCTCCACGGACGGCATTCACTGGACCAAGGACCCGGCCAATCCCGTTATCCCCAGAGGCCAGACAAACGATGCGTGGGACCGGAACGGCACGTGGGACCCTTTCGTCATTTACGAGGACGGCCTGTTCAAAATGTGGTACGGCGGCGGGCAGAAAGTGTGCGATTGGGGCTACGCCGAATCGAAGGACGGCACGGCATTCACCAAGAAAGGCCGGATCAGTCACCTGGGTCAGGTTGAAGATGCTCACGTCGTCCACGACCTTCAGAATCACCGTTACCGCATGTACTACTGGGACCGTCGCCACGAGCCGATGGGGCTGTTCCGCGCCACCTCGGTCAATGAAACCGACTTCGATTTCAAGAACGCACAGCCGTTGCGTATTGACGGTGAAAACTATCCGGGAATGTACAAGTTCACCCACGTCCTGATCGAAGACGGCGTGTGGTACATGTTCTACGGAGATTTCAAGCGCCCCCACTGTCCCGTCAGCACGGTGCGCGTGGCCGCCTCACACGACGGACTGCACTGGACCTCAGTCAATAAAAATCTCCTGGAAGGCCACGATGGGGAAATCATGCGAACGGACAAAAACCTTTACCTGCTGTATTACGGGCCGCGAAATCATTTCGATGCCAAGGATTGTGATATTCGCGCCGCGCTATATCATGGAAAACTGACGAACCTGATCCGCAAACAGTGACTGAATACGCGGTAGGCCAAGTGGGATTATCCATCATTCGCCTGGTGCGACGACAGGAGCAGCTATGAAGATGGGTCACATAATCGTAACGATGCTTGGAATGACGGTTTTAGCCGGCTGTGCCGTCGAGCCAAAGGGCAACGGGGCAATCGAACCCAGCGCGACAAACCGGCACACCGTTGTGTTCAACATCACCTCCGGCCGGGACGATCTCCACGAAGTAACCATGGCGCTGCAACTGGCCGGGCACGCGCTGGACGACGGGCGCAACGTCGTGCTCTTCTTCAACGTCAAGGGCGTCCAGGTCGCTGTCAAAGGGGTTCCGCTGCGGGGCTATCGTCAGGCCTGGCTGGTCGCCGACAAGCTGGCCGCGTTGCAGAAGCGCGGTGCGGTGGTGCTGGTTTGCCCGCATTGCATGAAGGCCGAGTCGATTGCCGCCGACGATCTGGTTGACGGCGCGCAAGTGGCCGATCGCAAAAAACTGTTCGGTCGCATCGGCCGTGACACCGTGGTGTTTACCTACTAATCAAGAGAAGATGAACAAAGGCGGGTATCCGGCAATCAGTTCCGTGTACCACAGTGCCGCGCGCGTTGATGCGGCGAAGATTCCCGAACCGAAAACAAAGATAAAGAAGAACATCAGCAGCATGACGCCCTGGTTGTGGGGATTGTTGATGAACCGCGCGTAGCCGTGGTGGAAATTGGCGAGGATATGCGAGCCGTCCAACGGCGGAATCGGCAGCAGGTTGAACAGACACAATGCCAGATTGATGAAGCCGAAGATCCCCAGCAGATAACTGACGTTGGCCATCGGCGTGTCCGGTTCGGGCAGCGTCCCCAGCCGCATCCACAAACCCAGCGCCGTCAACGCAACCAGGGCCAGCAGCAGATTGGTCGCCGGCCCAGCCGCAGCGACTTTCGCCTCGGCATACCTGCCGCGCATGCGCGACGGATTGATCGGCATCGCGCCCCAGGCAATTCCCACCACCAATAACAGGATGATTGAAAAACCACCCATATGCACCAGCGGATTACCGATCATGTGGCCGGAGCGGATGGGGGTGTCGTCCCCGTGACGGATCGCCATCCAGCCGTGCGCCAGCTCGTGAAGCATGATGGAAATGACGACCGTGATCACCACCGCAAAAAAGAAACGCGGGGCATCGGCCAGTCGCTGAATGAACAACGCCAGTGTCATGTACGCATTGTAATCACGAATTCATTTGCCGCCATCGCAGCAGGGCTTGACCTGCGTCGTTGTTTTGCCGGCCCCGATCCAACCTAACAGACGCCGTCGTAGCGGCCGGATAGCCGCAAGCAGCAACACGACGGCTGAAGGAATGGAAATCCACAGCGGGATCATCTCGTGTGTATGTTGCATCTGGGCGGTGATGTCGATCTGCCAGTGTCCGGCAACCGCATCGAGCGCCAGGCCGCAGGCGATGCTCGTCAGCGCGATGCCCAGCAGGTAGAGCGCGGTGACCGCGTTGCCCAGTTCCTTTCGCAACACGCCGATCGAGCCGATATTCGTCGCCGGTCCGGCCAGCAGGAACACCAGCACCGTTCCCGGCGAAACCCCCGCCGCCAGCAGACCCGCGGCCACGGGCGTTGAGGCCGAGGCGCAGATGTACAGCGGCACACCCGCCAAAAGCATCACCAGCATCGCCCCCAGCCCGCTGCCGTATTCGGCCAGATCTTCGGTGGAGAACACCGTGGTCATCACGCCGGCAACAAGCAACGCGACGCCGAGCCAGATCGCAATGTCGTCAAGCAACTTGGTAAACACATACCGCATGCCTTCGCCGAACCGTTGGCCGAGGGACCGCAACGGTGATTCGTGGGCGGGTGTGTCGCTTGGCTTGGAGGCACAACAGCACGCCGATTTGGGCGACTCGCCAGCAGCGCCATCCTGGGCGGGCGCTTCCTGACGAACATCGATCAGGGTCGTCAGCACACCCGTGAACAGGGCGGAAAAGAAAGCGGCAATGGGACGCGCGATCGCCATGAACGGCCCCAGCAGCACGTACGACAGCGCGAAGGAATCCAGTCCGACCTCCGGCGTGGAAATCAGGAACGACACCGTGGCGCTTTTCGATGCGCCCTGACGCCGCAAGCCGATGGCCGTGGGCAATACGCCGCAGGAACACAACGGCAAGGGAATTCCGATCAACGAGGCCTTGAGTACTCCGCCGGGCCCACGCCCGCCCATGACCCGTGCCACGATGCGGTGCGGCACAAAGGCGCGGATCAGCCCCGCGGCCAGCAAGCCCCCCAGCAGCCACGGACCGGCGGCCAGCGCCAGTGCCAGTGTATTAAGAATAAACTCAACCATGTGTCAATTCAGACTTTAGGGCATAAAACATGCTGTGCTAACCATATACATAAAAAACCATGCTGACAAGCATTTTTGTGTGTTCTTTCAGTCTTGTGGGCCGTGGGGACATTGAAGAAACGGCACAGGAGTGCCGATAAATCCTGAGTAAGCGTGGTGGTATCCCTTACCGGTATCGCATGGTCGGTCCGGGCCGCGCGGATATGTCAGGGTTCCTTGTGAAAAGGATCATACATGTCAGTAGCCGAACCACGAGATCTCATTGAAGTTCTTTCACGGCTGGAATACTGGCGGCAAGATAATCCCGAAGCGAACCAGCGCAGCTTTCGCCGCTTTACCGTCCGGGGCGATGCCAACTTGGAACAGATCGACACGCCCGGGGCCGACTGCCCGCCGTTGGCGGTGATGCTGCGGGATATCAGCCGAGGCGGCGCGGGGTTCCTCTGCCCCCGTCACCTGGATCGCGGCAGTCTGTGGCGGATCAACTTCCAGGCCCACGGGATGCGCGTCGGCAGCCAGGGGCTGAGCGTGCGATTCAGTCGGCTGATCCAGGAAGGGCTATACCTGATCGGGGGACAGTTCGTGATCGAGCCGTATATCCTTCACGCCCTCGGTGTCGAACCTCACCAGTTGGCCGATGACGTGCTGACGCGATCCAGCGGGATCGTCGATTCGGAATTCGTATCGCCGCCGGAGATAGACCAAGCCGAATAGACCCTGTAAACTCGGCTGAGCAGGTGGGCAGAGCAAAAGAAGATGAACCGTCGGCAACGCGTCGACGTAGAAAGAGAACACGCCGCATCGTCCCACCGGTGCGAAATTACCGTCGGAGAAATCTGTGTCTGAACCGACCCCTGCCGGCGCCTCGAATCATCCGCCCAAGCATTTCGTTCTCGACACGAATGTCTTGTTACACAATCCCGGGGCGTTGTTTGCCTTCGACAACAACCTGGTGGTGATCCCCTTCACCGTCATCGAAGAGCTGGACAACTTCAAGAAAAACAGCGATGACATCGGCCGGCATGCCCGCCAGGTGATTCGTCATCTCGACGGACTGCGCATCAAGGGCAAGCTCAGCGAAGGAGTGCAATGGAACGGCCACGGCGGGCAGATCCAGGTGGACATGAACGAGTACGAGCCGCCGCCCCATCTCGGTGACGACACCCCGGACAACCGCATCATCACCGTCGCCCACCAGCATCAGAAAGAAGGCCACCAGACCGTCTTCATTTCCAAGGACATCAACGCGCGCATCAAGTCCGACACGCTGGGCATCACCACGCAGGACTTCGAGGCGCAGAAGGTCAATGCCGACCGCCTTTACCGCGGCTACTGCGAGTTGAACGTCAGCCAGGAGATCATCGACCAGCTCTACCAGGACAAACGCGTCGACATCGAAGCGCTGGCTCCCTTTCTCAAGGCCGAACCGGACCCATCGAACGTGCCGGATCACGTTCAGCCCGACGATCCGCAGATCCATCCCAACGAATACGTGCTGATGCGCAATTCGGTGGACGGCTCCCACACGGGACTGGGCCGTCGCAGCCACGATGGAGACCACCTGGTTCCGGTGAAAAACAAGAAGATGGTGTTCGGCATCATCGCGCGCAACGTCCAGCAGACCATGGCGTTCGACCTGCTGCTCGACGATGAGATCAAGTTGGTGACGTTACTCGGCACCGCCGGCACCGGCAAAACGCTGCTTGCGCTGGCCGCGGCCCTGCACAAAACCATCAACGAGCAGGTGTACGAGCGCGTGCTCGTGGCCCGGCCCATCATGCCCATGGGACGCGATATCGGTTTCCTGCCCGGCGATGTCGATGAAAAACTGTCCGTCTGGATGCAGCCGATCTTCGATAACGTCAGCTACCTGCTGTCGACGCGCGGCGGACAAAGCGGCACGCCCGATTCCAAAACCGTCGAGCAGCGGCTGGGCGCCCTGCGCGACACCGGCAAACTCGTCCTCGAACCGCTGACCTACATCCGCGGCCGCTCCATTCCCAACCAGTTCCTCATCGTCGACGAGGCCCAGAACCTCACGCCCCACGAAGTGAAAACCATCGCCTCCCGCGTCGGCGAAGGCACCAAGCTGGTCCTCACCGGCGACATCGCACAGATCGACAATCCCTACCTCGATTCCTCCTCGAACGGCCTGAGCTACATGGTCGAGCAGTTGAAGGGCCACAGGATCATCGGACACGTCATGCTGGCCAAGAGCGAACGCTCGGCACTGGCCTCACTGATCGTCGAGCATCTCTGATCCACCGCTGCGAAACCGGATAATTCTCAATCGACGGGTCTTGATGCGACCCGCCGAGGGACTATCATGGCCTGTTCCCCCCGAAGGATATTTTCCATGCATCATCCGTCCGCCAGTCCCGAACGTATTGATACCGCGGTATTCGACAACGCCGCGCAGGTCAGCGGCGCCGTTGCCGCGGAGATCGCCCAGATCATCCGCGAGCGCGCTGCGGAAGGGAAATCCTGTGTGCTGGGCCTGGCGACCGGTTCCACGCCGACCGGCGTCTACGCCGAACTGATCCGCCTGCACGCCGAGGAGAATCTTTCCTTCGCCAACGTCGTCACATTCAATCTCGATGAGTATTACCCCATGGATCCGCAGGCGCTGCAAAGCTACGTGCGGTTCATGAACGAGCACCTGTTCGATCACGTGGATATCGACCCGGCCAACGTGCACGTGCCCAACGGGGAACAGGCGGTCGAGCAGGTCAGCGACTACTGCCGCCGGTACGAACAGAAAATCAGGGACGCCGGGGGAATCGATCTGCAAATTCTCGGCATCGGCCGCACCGGCCACATCGGCTTTAACGAGCCGGGCTCGGCGCGCGACAGCCGCACCCGCATGATCTGGCTGGACGGGTTGACGCGACTCGATGCGGCGAGCGATTTCTTCGGCATCGATAACGTGCCCCGCCGCGCCATCACCATGGGGGTCGGCACCATCCTCGACGCCAAGCGCGTGATCCTGATGGCCTTCGGTGAAAACAAGGCGCCGGTGGTGGCCCAGGCGATCGAAGGGCAAATCAGTCCCGCCGTCGCCGCCAGTTATCTCCAGGAACATCCCAACGCCACAATCATGCTCGATGCCGCGGCCGCCGCGGAATTGACCCGCTTCAAATCGCCCTGGCTGCTCGGGACCGTCGATTGGGATCAGGCGCTGATCCGCAAAGCCGTCATCTGGCTGGCGCGCCGCATCGACAAGCCCATCCTCAAGCTGACCGACGGCGATTACAACGAAAACGGACTGCAGGAACTGGTCGCCTCGCACGGTCCGGCTTACGAGATCAACCTCGACGCCTTCCGCGCATTGCAGGCCTCCATCACCGGCTGGCCCGGCGGCAAGCCCCCGCGCGAACGACGCCCCGGCGACATCATTCGACCCAAAGACGAAATCCACCCCAAGCGCATCCTCGTCTTCTCGCCTCACCCCGATGACGATGTCATCTCCATGGGCGGAACGCTTGGCCGACTGGCCGATCACGGACACGAAGTGCACGTGGCCTACCAGACCTCCGGCAACATCGCCGTGTTCGACGACGATGCCAGCCACTTCGTCAACTTTGTGATCGAGTTCAACCGGATGTTCGATATCGATGACAACCGCGGCCTGGAACTGGAAAGCCGCATCGAGCAGTTCCTCAAGAACAAGCAACCCGGCGCAGTGGACAGCCCCGAGGTTCAGCAGATCAAGGCATTGATCCGACGGGAAGAAGCCAAAGCCGGGGCGCGCTATTGCGGCGTCTGTGAGGAACGGCTGCATTTTCTCGACATGCCCTTCTACGAGACCGGCCGGGTTCGAAAGAAGCCGCTCAGCGACCAGGACATCCGGATCATCATCGATCTGCTGGAGCAACTGAAGCCCCACCAGGTCTATGCGGCGGGCGACCTGTCCGATCCCCACGGCACGCACCGCACCTGCCTGGCCGCCATCACCACCGCCCTGCGCCAACTGGCCGACCGCGACTGGATGAGCCCGTGCGAGGTCTGGCTTTACCGCGGGGCGTGGCAGGAATGGGAGCCGCAGCAAATCGAAATGGCCGTCCCCTTGAGCCCGCAGGAACTGACGCGCAAGCGCTTCGCCATCTTCAAGCACGAATCGCAGAAGGACAAGGCCCTGTTCCCCGGCATCGACGAGCGCGAGTTCTGGAAGCGCGCCGAAGACCGCAACAAGGCCACCGCCAACCTGTACGACGCCCTGGGCCTGGCCGAGTACGATGGCATCGAGGGCTTCGTCCGCTGGCATCCCGACACGCCGCTCTGAACACCGATTGACTTGGCGGCACGGGCAGACCGATCCGCTTCTGCGGGCCGGTTGGATGGTTTACAATCACGTCCATCATGAGCGCCAAACTTCAAACCGTCATCGAGGCCCTGTCCGCGATCGCGCCGCTGGAATACGCCGAGCCGTGGGACAACGTCGGCCTGCTGATCGAACCGACGCGCCCCAAGCCCGTGCAGCGCATCCTGTTGACGATCGACCTGACCGGTGCGGTGCTTGATGAAGCGATCCATACGAAGGCGCAGTGCATCGTCGCCTATCACCCGCCGATTTTCGATCCGATCAAGCGCATCGGCGGCCGTCTGGCGCGCCTGCTCGAAGAGGGCATTGCCGTTTACTCTCCGCATACCGCCCTGGATGCGGCGCCGGGGGGCGTGAACGATTGGCTGGCCTCGGGGCTCGGACGCGGCCGAATCGAGCCGATTCAACCGGCCGACGTAACGGATGACGATGGGTTCAAAATCGTGGTGTTCACGCCGACCAAACACGTCGATACCATGCGCGCTGCGCTCGGCGATGCCGGGGCGGGAAACATCGGCGCGTACGTACAATGCTCATGGGGCGTGGAGGGGACGGGCAGTTTCCTCGGCGATAAAACGACCAACCCGGCCGTTGGAAAGAAAAAGCAACTGGAGCACGTCCGGGAAGTCCGTCTGGAGATGGTTTGCCCGCGATCGGCGCTGCCGTACGTCGCCCGCGCCATCGATGAACATCATCCATACGAAGAACCGGCCTGGGATGTCTATGCCCTGCAACCCAAACCCGCGCCGGGCGTCGGTCAGGGTCGCCTGCTTCACCTTGCCAAGTGGACTTCCCTGACGACGCTTGTTCGACGCGCCAAAAAGCACCTGGGCTTGAAGCAGGTGCGCCTGGCCGAAGCGCCGCAACACCGCGAAGCCGACGCATTGATCGGTTCGATTGCGGTTTGCGCCGGGGCGGGCGGCTCGGTTCTTGCCGGTCAATCCGCCGGAGTGTATCTCACTGGAGAAATGCGTCACCATGATGTTCTCACCGCCAACGAACGCGGCGCAAGCGTCATCCTGACCGATCACACCAACACCGAACGGCCCTATCTGCCCGTCCTCGCCGAGCGACTGGGCGAGATGCTCAACAACAAAATTGAAGTTCATCTCTCATCCGCAGACGCCGATCCGCTGAGAATTGTTTGAATCGGCTTTGCGTCAATCTCCGCTGCCCCGGTACACCGCCCGGCAACCCGGCGCTTCGGTGACGGTGAGCTCCACCAGTTTCACTTCGTCGGGCAACGTCGGGGCGAGCGTCCGGAAGAGATGCTCGGCGACGCGCTCCGCTGAAGGATTGACCCGCCGGAACATCTCCAGATCGTTCAGCGTGGTATCGCGGAGCGGGTTCAGAACCTCCTCGAGCAAACGTTCCAGTTCATGAAAATCCATCACGAGATCGTCGGTGTCGAGATCGCGGCGTGCGATGCGCGCCTGTACGTTCCAGTCGTGGGCGTGCATCGGCTCCAGTTCGCCGTCCAGGCGCAGCGCATGGCAGGCGTGGAAAACGCGCTCGATGATCAATTCGTACATGATGTCAGTAGTATAAGGCGTGGCGGACGGCTATTCACCGCGGCCCTTCGCTTGGGACTCGGATACCGGGCGCACAATCGACAATTTCTCCGCCGAAATGCCGGACAGGTCCACCGGTTCGCCGCTGAGGCGGCCCTGCTCGTCGAGCAGATGGATTACCGGGCGATCGATGTATTTGGGATGGGTCGCCAGGACGAAGGCGAACTTGCGGCTGGATAGCTGGACGTACGAGCCGACGGGAAACAAACCCGCCGACTGCACGAGCGCACGAACCGCCGGCTTGTAGAACTGGTTGGCGGCGGCCAGGCGCACCATTTCCTCCATCGCCTGGTACGGCAGCAGATCCTTACGGTAGCTGCGCGGACTGGTCAATGCCGCGAAGACATCCACCGGCGCCAACGCGCGCGCGTAATCGAAAATAGCGCTTTGACGCAGGCCGCCCGGATAACCCGAACCGTTCTCCCGTTCGTGGTGCTGGTAGGCAGCCAGTTTCACCCGCTCGTCGAGTTGCTCGATGTTGTTGATCAGCACCAGCGAAAAGGCCGGGTGCCGGCGGACCAGATTGCGATCGATGTCGGTCAACTGGAAACCACCGGTGCGAATACGTCGGGGAATGAGCATCATGCCCAGATCAAAGAGCAATCCGATCATGCCCATCAGACGCACGTCTTCGAGCGACCAGGTCAACTGCCCGGCGACGCCCATCGCCAACACGGCGCAGGTGTAAGCATGTTCGGGCAGGTAATCGTCCCGCCGGGGACACAGCAGGGCCAACTGCGCAAAGCGCCTGCGGTGGTTGAGCATGTGGTCCATCAACTCATCGATGATGCTTTCAAAGTCGTCTGCGGACACGGTCAGACCGGCATAGAGTTCACCGAACCATTGGCGCAACTGTTCGACATGCTTTCCACGCTGGCGGATCAGTTGATCGATCGGCGGCCAGTTCGAGTCGTCGCAGTCGTGACTGCCCCAGACTTCCAGTCCGCGCGGCAGGACACGCAGCTTCATCAATTGCATGGCCTCGTGCAGATCTTCCACGGCGAGATCGGCCATGAGCATGCGCTCGCGATCGCGATCGGCCTTGGTAACCGGTTTGTCAGGCACATACCCGCCGCGGAGCATGGCATCGAGGTGATATTCTTCGATGTCCTGGCCTTCTTCCACCAGCACCCCGCCGCCCAAACCGACAATCTGACGGCTGGCGCGTTCGCCGACGTGAACCGTATTGCTGTCCAGCTGCATCACGACGCCGGCTTGCGCCAGCTCGTTCATGGAGTCGGCCAGGATCAGTGTGTCGTACGGTTGCCGCAGCAGCAGCTCGACATGGCGCGCCGTCAGCGCGGTCTGAGGATTCAGCAGCTTCTGGCCGGTTGGAAGATAGAGCGCATGTTCCAGACGCTCCCCTTCACGCAGTTGTGTGATCTTGACTTCCTTCATAGCACTTCAACCCGACAAGCGGGTATTCCCCGGAAGCCAAGCGCAGAATGTTACTTTCACAAAGGATATCGGCCATATTGCGCTGCGTGTTTAAGTCCTTAATAGCCAGGGTATTCCGGGAGTTGAATTGCAAACAGCTACGTATTTGCCCGATCGTTCTCAAACCGCGATAGTATGCAATGCGTTTTAATGAACTTCAGTCCCAGCCGTGGAACACACCATGCCCGAACACCCCCTGATGCTATCGGTCAGCGGAATGCGTGGATGGATCGGAGACTCGCTGACACCCGATATTGCCGCGCGTTACGCCGCCGCCGTGGGCAATCATTTCCAGCAAACGCGCCAAACCGAGCAGCCGCTGGTGATGCTGGGGCGCGACAGTCGACCTTCGGGGCAGATCATCGAGCAGGCCGCCATTGCGGGGCTGACCGCCGCGGGCTGTCGCGTGTGTCGGCTGGGCATCGCCAGCACCCCGGCCGTGGCGTTGAAAGTCGTCGCCGCCGAGGCCGACGGAGGCATGGTCATCACCGCCAGCCACAATCCCATCAACTGGAACGGCATCAAGGCGCTCAACCACGAAGGTCTGGCTCCCCCGGCCGACCAAGCACGCCGCATCATCGATGCATTCAACAACAACGAGATCCGATATGTTTCCACCGACCGTCTGCAGTCGATCGAGCAGGACGAGTCCGCCAACGAAGTTCACGTCGAAAAGGTGCTGCAGCAGGTCGATGCGGAGGTGATCCGCACGCGTCGCCCGAAGGTTGTGGTGGATTCGGTGCACGGCGCCGGCGGGCCGGAGGCGGGGATGTTACTGCATGCACTGGGCGTGGAAGTGGTGCATTTTTATGCCGAACCCACCGGCCAATTTCCCCACGCGCCCGAACCGCTGGCGGAAAATCTGACCGGCCTGTGCGATGCGGTGGTCGAGCATCAGGCGGACCTGGGATTTGCGCAGGATCCCGATGCCGATCGCCTGGCGATCGTCGACGATCAGGGCCGATACATCGGCGAGGAATACACACTGGTTCTCGGTGCGTGGCAGGTGTTCGGTCGACGCGAGATCGAAGCCCCCGTGGCTGCGGCGAACCTTTCCTCATCGCGCATGATCGACGACCTGGCTGCCCTGTTCGAAGGAACGGCCCACCGCGCCCCGGTCGGCGAGGCCAACGTCGTGTCCGCCATGAAACAACACAACGCCATCGTCGGCGGCGAAGGCGGCGGCGGGATCATCTGGCCGGCCGTCGGTTACGTGCGCGATTCCCTGGTCGGCATGGCGCTGACGCTCGAGTTGATCTGCTCGCAGGCCCGCTCGCTCAGCGAACTGATCAAGGTGATCCCCGCCTACGCGATGATCAAAGCCAAGACGCCCATTCAACCCGGCATGGCCGAACAGGCCATCGAAACACTCAAACAGAAATACGCCGACCAGCGCATCGACTTGCAGGACGGCATCCGCATCGACTTTGAAGATCGCTGGGCGCACGTGCGGCCGTCGAACACCGAGCCGATCCTGCGCATCATCGCCGAGGCGCCGGATCAGGACGCCGCCTCTGCGCTCGTGAAAGAGATCGAAGGTTTGATCGCACAATAGCGGGCTTGTTCAGGCGCCCGTTGCCGGTTCCTCTTCCACCGGATTCATCGTCAGTTCGGCCTCGGCTGCGAGGCGGCGGCCGTGGGCGTTGTCGAACTGAACGATCAGTCGCAGCGGTGTGCCGGGCGCGGGAAGGCGATCCATCTTCAATTTGAAAGCATAGGTGCGCGTGATGGCATCGTAGTGCTGGGCGTTCTCGTCCAGCGTGACCATCGGCACGTCCCAGGAATAGAGCCGTTCGTCCTCGACCGGATTGGCCGAAGCGCGGCCGGCGGTGCGCATCAACTCGAAGCGGAACCGGCCGACGCCCTTGGTCATGTCGCCCACCCGATCGAGCAATTCCACGCGCGCTTCGAGGACGACCGCCTGGGTCTGGTCGTCGCACTCGATGGAAGTGAAGGGGTGGATGCGCATCGCCACGGGGACGAACGGCCAGGACTGCGGACCGGGCTGCTCGATCTGCTCCTCGGCGCCGTCGCCCTTGAACTGGAACAACTCACAACCAACCGAACCCAGCAGGGCTATGCTCAGTGCGATCGGGGCGACACATCCCACAGTGCGCTGCGAAATCATGACCAGAGCATATGTCGGCGGGTGTGGCGGTTCAAGATGGCGTTGAAGGCAACGGCGATTCGGCTTCATCGCTTGTGGTTTGGCGCCGACGGTCGACCGAGGCCTCGGCGGCGGTGTAGCCGGCGGCGGCCAAACCGATCACCAGCAACGCGGCGATCGATTGCGACGAATCGAGGATCGCCTGCTCATGCTGCGGCCAGAACAACACCGCCAGCGCGGCGAGTTGGGCGATCAGCGTGGTGATGAACTTTCGGCTGGTCCAGCGATTGGACATGGTGTGACTCCTGAAAAAAAGCGGTTAAAGACCCAACGTGCGGCCGACCCAGGTGTCGATCAGTGTGGCCAGATTCAACGCCGCAGCCAGGATCCGTTCGTCGTGGCCCGCGGCCTCCATCGCCTGACGGTAGAGCGGGTCGTCGGATATCCGATCGACCACCGAATCGACCAGTTGAATCCGCTCAATGGCCCCGGCCAGGTGGGGATGTTGCTCGACGAAGGTGGGCCAGTGCAGTTCAAGTCGGCCGGCAACCAGATCGCGCAGTGAAGTTGGGGAGATGGAGTCGGGTTCGGTCATGTCAGTTCTCCGGGGTGGATGATTGCTGTTGCACAAGCCAACGTCGCAAGTCGGGGACGGCCTGGAGCAGGTGGTCCTGTTGCTCGATGAGCGCGATGGCGCGCTGCTGGGCCCGGGAAGCGGCCTGCAGGTTGTCCAGACGTGTCCGGTAGGCCTGCTGGATACGGTGGTGTTGCTCGGTCAGGGCTTGGTGCGCGGCGACGTACACGCGCACGTGCTTGGCCACCCAGTCGCTATGCAATTCTTTCCGCTCGGTGAGATCGGCTTTGAACGCCGAGTGCAGGGATTGACGTTGTTGTTCCAGCAAGGCCTGTTGGCGTTGGTCGTCCTGCGATACGTATTGCCGCTCGGCCGTGATGGCGCGATCCACGGCCGAGAGCAGCGGCGCCACCGAGGGCGGCGAGGAGCAGCCGGTCTGTCCAAGCATCACCAGGCAAAGCAGAAGCCGGATGATTTCACATGGTTTTCTGATGATTCGAGATTTCATGACGTATGCCCTCCAGCACATCGCACATGCGTTGTTGCGTGCGTTCAAAGTTGACCATGGTGCGCGTGTTATGGCGAACCAGACGAACGAGTACGGAAACGGATTGATCGCGTCGGCTGAGCAACTCGTGGGCGCGTGTCAGTTGCTGTTCGCGTTTGCGGCTGTGCATCCTCTCCCAAACCCAGAGTACGCCCATGAGCCCCGCCACACCGAACTGAACCAGAGTGCCGAATATGTCCTGCATGTTTAACTTCCCCAAGTCAGTTGGCTGCGTCCGTCGGTCCAGCGGTGTTCGATGCGTTGCAGATGAACACGGGATCGTGCCACCGAAGAGGGCGACAGGGCCGTGCCGACATCGCAGCCGACCAGGTCGGCCAGACGGTCGCCGAGGCGCAAACCGATCTGCGGACCAAAGGCGGTGGTGGTTGCGGTTTCGTCGGTCGGTTGACTGGCTGCGGCACGACGGACCAGTTCCCGTTGCATGTCGGTGCGGTGGTCCGGTTCATCGGCGGTGAGTGTGTCGTTGCTGACGGCCTGGTGGTAGCGGCTGGACGCATCGACCCGGCGATAAACAAACCGATCACCAAACTCGATCACGCGCTGTTCAAAGTCCCCGGCGAAGGGATTGCCCGTCCATCGCACCTGCTCGATGGGGAGGGGATTTTGTAACGTTGCGGTGATGCGCACGCGCGCCAGATCGGCCTTGGCAGCGGCGAGGAATGTCGCGGGCAGCGCATCATCGTTCAGGTAGACGCCGGCTCGATCGATCAGTCGCACGGCCTGGCCGGGATATTGCGACCAGTTCGTTCCGCCATCCGTGCTGATATCCACCACGAAGCCCAGCGTTCGGCCTTCGGCGCTTTGCGTAAGTGTATTACCGAAGCGCAACGGTTGCGGATCGATCGCCCGCCCGTCGTCGAACAGCCCTGTCAGGTCGTATGGGGGATCGCCGAGCGCGCCGTCTTCGTTGAGCACCCACAAACGATACACGTTGGCCACCTGCTCAAAATCGGGATTGGTCGATTTCTGGTAAGTCGCATCGGGCTGGCCCTCGCCGTTGGGATCCCAGCCGGCCAGTAACAAAAAGGTGGATTCAACGACCTGTCCATTCGCGCGCGCAATCCATTGAATCGGGCGGTGCATGGGATGCTCGACGGCGAGCGATTCAAGTCGATCGGCCTGATCGGTGTCGAGCAATGAACTGATCCGCACCGGGCGTGCGGTCCATTCGCTCCGCAATGTCGGGCGGAACGTAACGCGGCGACCATCCCAATTCAGACGGGTGTCGACCGTCAGACCGAACTCCCGACACAAAGCCGTCAGCACCCGCCCGATGGTGGTGCGGTGTCCCGAAGCGTTGCTGATGGTGCGGTCCAGCTGCCCAGCAAGGAGCAAGGCCGTATCCAGTGCGATCCCATCGTGTCGATTGATCGCCGCCAGCCAGTCGGCAAGCGTTTGGCCCGATTCCAGCAGGGCATCGCGATCCCAGGTTTCATCCAGCAATCGGTCCCAGTCAGAATCGGTATGCAACATCAGCGCATCGTCTCGCCCGCTTGTTTTCTGATCGACCCCGGTGATGTTCCCCGTGAACAGCGGCAGCAATCGTGCTTCGCCTCCGGTCAGTTCGATCGGTTTCAGAAGCGATACGCTGCGCCCGATCCATGGGGCGATGCGGGCGCGCTCGCCGACTTGCAGACCGTGACCCCGACGTTCCATTACCAAGCGCGCGGTGCGCCGGTCGAGCGGGGCCTGCATCGTCAGCGATTGCACCGAGAGCGCGGCGGTTGGCCGACCATCGATCAACACCAAGGGCTGAGCGTGGCGCGTCGGCGTATCGGTTCGGGCATTCAACGTGGCGGCTGGAGAAATCATCGGCTATTCAAGCTCAGGTAAGGGAAATGGTTTGCAGATCGGTCACCGGCGGAATCTTGGCAACCTGCCATTGCGACCACGGCGTCAGGCGCCATCCACCCTGCGCATGTTGAATACGCAAGCGATACCGGGCCTGTGTACCGGCGGTGCGGGAAAAACTCACGGAATGCGCCAAGGGCGAACACGCGGACTGGTCAATCACCTGTTCCGTTTCGCCAATGCGTTGCTCGATCAATTCGACCTGGGTGATCCCGCTCCGGGAGAACGGCCGAGCCCAAAGAAAATCGAATCGCCATTGATCTTCAACAAGCGGCGCGGTCCAGCCGGATACGATCGGCCACACGGGTAGTGGAGGTCGCCAAACCAATGCACCACCGATGCGCTGGACTTCCACGGCTGCACCGCCATCCACCAGCCGGCCGCTGGTATCGGAGCGGTAAATACGAAACAGTGCGGCCTGCCCTTCATCGGGGACAAGACCCGGATCGATCGTCCACTGCGTCTGCTTTTCATGAAGCACCGCGAGCGGCTCTTCGTCGCAGGCCTGAGAGGGAGATGCGATCGGGCCGAAGACATGCCAGCCCGCGCCAGTCAGTTCGAGTCGCAACAGCGGATCACCGATGAGTTCCAATCCCGCGCGCAACAGCGGCGCCGTCACACCCCAGGCCTCGGCCAAGGTCCAGCCAAACCGCAGGGCCTGGAAAAAGCGATCGGGCGATGGGACAGCGGACAGCGTGGTATCGCGCGAGCATCCGACCGCCGCGGCGTAGCCCGCCTGCGTTGCCTGCAACGTCCAACCGCCCGGGGTGGAGCGCATCGTCGGACCGGTCGCGGCGACATTCGTCGCCTGGTAACAAAACACGCGCCGGCCCGGCGGATCACCAAAGAATCCCGACGGCACCTCACTGCTGCGCCAGCCCCAGAAGAATCCATCATTCGTAATGGTGTTGAATCCGGTTTCAACAATGGGATCGGCGGGCTCGGTCATCTCGAAAGGCAGCAGCAGGCGCTGGCGATCCACACCATCGCCCCAGTCAAGCATTTCATTCACCCTGCCGATGTACAACGAGCCGTCGGTCACCGGATCGAACCAGAATGTGGCCAAGGCGCCATCACCCAGACCTTCAGCTTCCAGTGCCGCGGCTCGATCACTCAAGGCCAAGCTGTCGGCCAGAGCAGGGCCATCGATGCGTGCGGTGAGTCGATCGCCGTTGAAATGCTCCGTGTCCGGACGTTGCAGCGGCTCGATGAGCGGAAGCAGATTGGTGACTTCGTTGGTCCAGCCATCGATCCGTTGCAGTTGCCCGGCGATGGATTCGTTACGCGAGTCGGTGCGCAGGTAATATCCGGGCACACCGTGACCAAGCAACAGGCCGAAGATTTGTCCGGACATCGCGTTGACATCGAGGTAGGCCTCGATGTCCTGTCGCATCTGGACAAATTCGGCTTCGCTGATCACCTCCTCGCTCGGCAGATCCAATCCGCAAAGATTGGCATATGGCACGGCTCGAACGGAGCGGTAATGGTCGACCCATTGGCGTGAGTCGGAATCGGCGCGGTTGTAAATCACCAGCCAACGCGCTGGATCATCCGCGTGATCGGAGG
This sequence comes from Phycisphaeraceae bacterium, assembly GCA_028282685.1. Lineage (GTDB taxonomy): Bacteria > Planctomycetota > Phycisphaerae > Phycisphaerales > Zrk34 > JANQHK01. The sequence goes on along the minus strand of JANQHK010000020.1, from coordinate 4,809 downwards.
ACGGGTCGATGACGACCGGACCAATGTAAGCATCGGCGATCACCCATTCGTCCAGATCCAACCGGCCGGTCAATCCGCTTTCCTTGTAGACCGCACCCAGTTGTAATTCATGAACGTCGCCCAAAGCCCCCAGTCCGCTCGCGGTATCTGCCGACTGCCCGTCGATCCAAAGTTCAGCGGTGTTCTGAGTCCGATCGATCGCCCATTCGATGCAATGCCACTCCGGGCCGTCTGCGGGAAGCTCAACCGAAAGCGTTTCGCCTTCGGCGAGCACCAGCTCGATTCGTCGATCGTCCGTCGCATAGAGCAGATCGGCAACGGCCAGCTGTTGATCGTCGACAGCGCGCAGCAGCAATATCGAACCCCCGGATACATCGACCGGGCACAACATCAAGCGCACGTGCAACGGAGCCGCCAGTGAATCGACCGGCAACGACAGATATTGACCGTCGTTACCAGCAGCCAGTTCAATGGCCAGGCCCATACCGTCGCCGACAGGGCGATCCGGGAAGGCCGATGTCGAGGATTGACTGATCACCGTACTCACAAGCCCGCTCCCGTTCGGTACAGCTCACTGATCTGCTGCTCGGTTAATGCGTGATTGAACACCGCCACTTCGTCCATCAGACCGAGGAAGTTATCCGGGCTACCGGACAGTTTGCCCACTTCGCCAATGCGCACCGGCGTACCGTTGATCCCCATGGCGCCGTTTTCCGGCGCCGAGTCGATCAATTGGCCATCTTTAAACAAGCGAAGCGTGGTGCCGTCCCATGTACCGGCGAGAAAGTGCCACTGATTGTCCGCAACACTTGCGCGTACCGAGGTATTGCCGTTGACGGCAAAGGCGATCCCCTGGTTGCCCGAGCCGAACTGCCTCAGATACAAACTCCACAATTCGCTCCAATCGCCCTTGCTTATGACACCGACGTGGCCGAGGGAGGAAAAATCCTCCGCCCGAATCCAAACCAAAACCGTCAATGCCGACATGGCGTGGAAATCGTCATGGCTCGGAACCTCGATGTAAGCCGAGGTGGTGCCGTCGAACCGTGCCGCCTTGTTTTCATCGAATGCCAGCACGCCGTCATGATTCCAACTCACACCGGCGGCGCGCGTTCCGGGATGATTGCCCGTTTCATCGGAGGCCGTGGAACCCTTGGCTTCACCCAGCCGCCAGTACGCCAGCGGCAGATGGCTGAGCACCAGCGTACGGTATCCGGGTTTGTCGACCGGCGGCGCAGCAAACTCGCCCCAATCCGGCACCTCGAAATCGATGTGTCTCAGTACGCTCACGTTACTCACTCCGGGGCATCGGCGCGAATCACCACCAGCACCACCGCATCGGCTGCTTCGTTGCTCACCGTACCGGAGACGGTGCGTGTCAGATTGACGGTCAATACATCGCCGCGCGTGACCTGCTCCGTGCCGTCGGTCTTGACAGTAGCTTCTGTCCCATTGCCCTGTGCGGTGCTGCGAAATCCCGCGCCGGCGGCATCGGTGATCGACGGGTCAACCGTACACAAGGCCGTGCCGTTCACGCTCACCGTGGCCGCGATCCCATCGGCGGATTGATCGGACTCGATGTTTTCACCCAACGAGAGAATCACATCACTGACCTGCCCATCGACAGGCACGCAACCGATCAGCCGGCCGGTTTGGGATGCGGCCAAATCACCGGCATGGACGTATTGCGGATGCACCGTGCCGACCAGCGCATGGCTGGTTCCGGCAAATCGCTGACGAAGAAAACCGTTGTTCATATCCACCAGCAGCGTGGTGACTGCGGGCAGCCGACCGGGCAGATCAAATCCGATCGTGGCGTTGGCCGAACCGCCGGAGTTTTCATTGCGAACGCGAAACTCCGCTTCATCGTCCACATCGGCGTTGAGTATTTCGTGGCGGTGCAGGTCGTCGGCGGTGCTGTGCAATCCCGCGGTCAATGTGTTCAACGCCGCCGCATCGACCTGCGGATCGATGCCGTCCAGGGCCTGGTTGATCTGGGCCGCAGTGGCCGTGAGACCCAACTGGGTGGGATCGGTTACGGCCAGGAACGCCTCGCCGCGCAGATCGATGATCTGCGTGATCGCACCCGCATCGGCGGTCACCTCGGCCAGCGGCAAGAAGTCCGTGCGGTCGGTCGGCAGGCCTGAAGTGCCGGTCTGCACGGAGCCGGTGTTGTCCAGCCAGACGTGCGTGACAGCATTGTTGGTCACGCCAACAAACTCCGTGCCGGTGAATGCGATCGGCGTGTTGTGAATCAGACAGCGACCGGAGCGCACGCCAATGCTCAGGTCGCCATCTTGGTAGACGCGCAGATCGTTGGCGCGACACGTTGCCAGGAGCAACCGCTGAAGCAACTTGCGAAAGTGCAGGTAATAGGGGCTCTGGCCGGTCGGGATGTACTCCACGCCCGTGGCCGCATCGGATTCCAGGGCCAGCACCGTGGCATCATCGGGGTAGCGTTCGGTCATTGCAATTTCTCCAACGGTAGGTGTTCATCCTTCCCAGCGCAGCACGCCGCCGGTATCGAGACGAAGATTCTGCGGGCCGCGGGTCGGCGGATCGATCGAGATGTTCTGGACCGGCTCCAGTTGGCCGGCGACTTGCCCGGAGGGTTGTTCGACGCGGACTCCCAGCGCGTGATCCCCGGCCGCAAGATCATCGCAGCGCCAGCGCCATGCATCGGCATCGCTGCCGAAAGGCCCGGCGCCGAGCTCTGCCATTCCGAATCCCGGGCTGGTGGCGCGCTCGCGGCCGAACTGTCCGATACCGAACAATCCGCCAAACCCACCACGCGGATCGCTACTGCTCCACAAGTCGGTGCGCAGTCGTTCCTGCCCGTCGATCTCGACCACCACCCGGCTGTCGATCGGCAGTGTTTCATCACGTACCAGGGCAATGCCGCCCTCGGTGACAAACGGCGGATCCCACCCGGCCAACTGCTCGGAATAGTCCGTCCAAAGCTGTGTCGCATCAACGGCCAACAGTTCAATGCGCACGATGCGACGATCGTCCAGGTGCAGCCACATCTCTCCCGCGGTGATATCGAGTGCCGCGTCGTAGAGCGCATCATCCACGTACACCTGCAAGGCACGATCCCCGGCTTCCCCGGCGCGCCAGGTCAAATGCGCCAAACCGGGCGGCCCTTCGATCGGCCTTCGCACCGCAACGAACTCAAACATGGATTGATCCGGAGAATTCATCAGCGCGGGCTTCCGTTCTGCACGTAATCGATGCGGTAATCCATCGCCAGGCGCAACCCGACGCGGCGCACCGGACCCGGTTCGAACTTGGTCATCATCACCTGTTCAAACTGCCGATCCGCTTCGTCGATCAACGTGTACGTTTGGCCGTCCAGCAGCGATTCGATGGCCTGGCGCTGTTGCTCCATGGCGGACAGGTGGTCGGCCAGGAGCGTGCCGCGTTGCTCGATGTGGCGCGGGGTGGCGCCGAGGGAGGTCAGGGCGGCCCCGTCGCTGCCGGGGCGATCGTGAACCTCGTGTCGCTGCGCCAGGCCGTGCACCAGAAAATGGTGCGGACCGGAATCAAACAGCGGCTGTGCGTTAAAACTGCTCATGGTGTTTCCTCAGATGCGCCGAAATTCCACCGTCCCCGGCCGACGACACAAATCCGCGCGCCCGTCGCCGTCGGTATCGATCAATACCGTCACGCTGTGCATCGCCGCGCGGTAGCGCAGGCGGTAGTGCTCGGCTTTTTCACGGACGGTGCGGTTATCCCCGGCCAGAGAAGCGGCAGCGTTGTAAGCCAGCCAAAGCGCTCCCAATGCCTCCAGTCGCATCACCGTGCCCTGCGAGATCACCGCCGATTCGTTGAGCGTGTTGTCCGGGTTGTCCGGATCGAGCCCCAGCGCCCGCATCAGTTCGGCATGCACCAGACCGATCTGCGGACCAAAACTGCGCACGCTCAGCGTCAGATTCGTGGTCTGGGCCAAGCCCACCGGCGCGGTGACCAGCGTGAGCTGCGTATCGGAATCAATGGCGGCGATGGCGTGGGCGCTGTGGGGTACGGTTTCGCATCCGATCACTGCCACCTGCTGCGCGGCCAGTCCGTCAAAGCCGCCGACGGCGCTGGTGACGGTCTGCTGGTCGATCGTTGCGTCCTCAGTCCGAAACAATTGCTGGGAGGTATACGGCAAATCAATGAACGCGTTGGGCTCGTAGGCCAGCAGCTCGGCATCGTTGATGAAATGGGCCATGGGGTTGGGTCTCCGTTGAAAAAGGCCGGGCGGGTGTTACCCCGCCGAGCCCGAAAGGAGGCGTCAGCATCAGGCGACGGACAGGCCGCGCACCACGCCGTGTGCGTTCTCGTTGCGCAGTTCCAGCGTGTATTCACCGACAAGTTGGCCGGTTTCCCGGTCGCCCTCGGCGGCCAGCGGCTTGTAGTGGAAGCTGCGGCCGGTCAACGGCAACACATCCACACGCGAACTGTCCAGCAGCAGCATCGCATCCGCCGGCACCCATCGGCTGAGCACCACACGGCAGACGCCGAAGTCGCTCTCGTACACGCTCACCAGATCCCGATAGCGCGTGTCGTTGGCGTCGAAGCCCCGGCTGGAGGTGATAAAGCCGTTGATGCGTCGCTTCTGCATGCCGTTGACGACGATCGTGTCGATGTTGCCGGACGACTGCCCCCAGATCAGGCGCAGAGCCGCGTTGAGCATCTCCTCGTTGAGCACGGTCTCCGAGCCGACGGGACCGGAGGGAACGTACCCATCGCCGGGTGTGTAGACGTGCGTGCCGAGCATTCCCAGAATGCCCGACATGGTGCGCCGGACCGAATCCGAACCCTGCG
>JANQHK010000139.1 GCA_028282685.1 Phycisphaeraceae bacterium | reverse complement strand
ATTGACCGAATCCTGGATGAAAACCCTGCAGCGCTCGGCCTATCTGGCCTCGGTCGATCTGGCCCGCGAAAAGGGCCCCTTCCCCCTGTTCGATGCCGAGAAGTATCTGTCCTCGGGCTCAGTCCGCGACTTGGACGACGACATCCGCGCCGCCATCGCCGATCACGGCATCCGCAACGCCCTGCTCACCTCGGTGGCGCCGACCGGCACCATCTCGCTCTTCGCCGACAATGTGTCCTCGGGGCTGGAGCCGGTGTTCAGCTTCAAATACACGCGAAGTGTGTTGCTGCCCGACGGCACCCGCCGCGACGAAGAGGTCAGCGATTACTCCTACCGCCTCTATAAGCGCCTGTTCGGCGAGGACGCCGCCCTGACCGACGCCTTCGTCGACGCGCAAAGCTTGAGCCCGCGCGACCATCTGGTCATGCAGGCCGCCGTCCAGAAGTACATAGACAGTTCCATTTCCAAGACCATCAACTGTCCGGAGAGCATCTCGTTTGAGGACTTCAAGGACGTCTACATGCAGGCCTACGACCTCGGCTGCAAGGGCTGCACCACCTATCGCCCGAACGAGGTCACCGGCGCCGTTCTGTCCGTCAAGCCGGAGCAGAAAACCGAATCCAAGGAACCCCAGGCCGAACTGCCGCTGGAAAAACCGGCTGCCCGCGCCGTGCCCAAGGACATGGGCGATTCCGGCGCCATCACGCGGCTCTTTGAACCCCTGGATCGCCACGAAGCCCTGGACGGAAAAACCTACAAGGTGCGCTGGCCGGAAAGCGACCACGCCATCTATATCACCTTGAACGACATCATCGATGACTCGGGCCGCAGCCGCCCCTTCGAGATCTTCATCAACTCCAAGAACATGGAGCATTTCGCCTGGACCGTGGCGCTCACCCGCATGATCAGCGCCGTCTTCAGGCGCGGCGGCGACGTCTCCTTCGTGGTCGAGGAACTGAAGGCCGTCTTCGATCCGCGCGGCGGGCAATGGATGGGCGGGCGCTACGTGCCGTCGCTTTTGGCCGCCATCGGTGAGGTCATCGAGCGCCACATGATCGAGATCGGTTTCCTGGCCAAGCCCGGCGAACTGGCCGATCCGGGTGTCGCCGAACTGCCCAAGGTGGTGAGTTTGGGTGCCGGGGCTTCCGACGATGAAGCCACGCCGACCCGCATGCCCTTCCGGCAATGCCCGAAATGCGCCCAGCCCAGCCTGATCCGCCAGGAAGGCTGCGACACCTGCACCTCCTGCGGCTATTCCAAGTGCGGGTAGCGTAATTCTCTCTTCGCCCGTTCAGGGAGGAGAGGGTGGCCGCGTGCGGCGCCTCCCCGTTTCTCCCTCCCCCTTGACGGGGGAGGGTTGGGGAGGGGGTGGTATTTACACTAGGCTACCTCACCCTACCCGCCGACGAGCGGCGGGTCCCTTCCCTCTACCCCAAAGGCGGAGAGGGACATGCCGAGCCGATCAGCGCTGGCAGTTTAGACTGAAAAGGGACTACCCATGGAACCGCGCATCAGCCTGATCACCCTTGGCGTCGAAGACGTCGCCGAGGCCGCCACCTTCTACGAACGCTTGGGCTGGAAGCGGGCGGAAAGCCCGCCGGAAGTCGCCTTCTTCCAGGCCGGCGGCTCCATCTTCGGCCTCTACGGGCGGGAATCATTAGCAAAAGACGCCAACCTGCCGCCGGAAGCGGCGCCCAAGGGAATCTTCGCGCGCAGCACGCTCGCCTATAACGGGCGCAGCAAGGACGAAGTCGACGCGGTGCTCAAGGAGGCCGAGGCCGCCGGCGCCACCATCATCAAAAAGGCCCAGGACGTGTTCTGGGGCGGCTATAGCGGCTATTTCGCCGATCCCGACGGCCATCTCTGGGAGGTCGCCTGGAACCCGTTCTTCCCCATCGCGGAAGACGGCAGCATAAGTTTTCCTGAATAAGCCATCTCTATAAAGCTGAGGGATACACTGGAGTATGTAGAATAAGGCAGACAATTTTCCGGAAGCTGTCATCAGCTTTATACTTGTGTATGTGTCCTGAGGACACATACACAAGTATAAAGCTATTGTCAATCAGATTCTATCTGATTGACTTACAAGAATTTTTCTAATTGTTGACATAGCCCCTCCTAAGTGCTACTGTCCTTAGGACAGTAGCACTTAGGAGGGGCGTGTTGAAAAGAGTTCGTCTTTCTATTGCCTGTTCTGGCGTGCTGGCTGAAGAAGGCCTCCCCATCACAACCACTCATCAGTTGCGCTGCATTATAGCTTCTATCTATTCAGAGAAGGCAGAAGGGAAATTATCCATTTACTCACGAGAGGATATCCCGTCGGACGCAGACCTTCGCAGAACGATAAATCAACTTAGAGAATTTCATCTAATATCCACAGACCGCGATTTCCGTTCAGGAGTTTTTCGGATCAACGAGCTACCTGATGGGTCATGTGCCGAGATTGTTAGTTTGGTGGATCCTTTTTGCTATGTGTCTCATTTATCTGCAATGGAGGAATACGGACTAACCGATCGAATATCCAAGGCAATGATATTTTCAACTCACGAACCTCGAAACTGGAGAAAGGCTGCCAATGAAAAACTCGAAGCAGATTTAAATGAATTTGGTAAGTATCTTGGCGGCTTTACAAATCTAACTATCAACAAACACGCCGTCCCTAATATGGTACGTGGCCGTGAAGTTAGGATGTTCAGCACCAGACGATTAGGTAAATGCGTCTTAAAAAGAGGTAGTCAAATAAGAATTTCTTCCATTGGGCAAGTCTTTGCAGACATGGTTGTAGAACCAAATTTATGCGGAGGAATTAACCATGTAATTGAGACTTGGGAAGCGGAAGCTGAAAATTATTTAGAAGAAATTATAAATGAAATCAATAAGTTAAAATTGAAAGCCGCCAAAGTACGAGCAGGATATTTACTAAACGAGCGTCTGGGAATAGATCATCCGTTAATCGACGAATGGCAACAATTTGCACAAAGAGGAGGCTCTAGAAAACTAGACCCCACCGGAGACTATCGGCCTCCATTTTCCGATCGATGGATGATATCGATCAATGCATAGATAGCTGATATGACACTCAAGAGAAAAAACAAGGAAGTGAAAATTGGAAGATGGGTCGATTCTGCGTCAGCCAATCCTGAAGAATACCTTCGACGTCAAATTGCTGAGATTGTACTCACTGCGATTGCCGAAACCCCTGAACTTAAAGACTCGCTATTTCTTAAGGGCGGGGCACTTATGTCCCTAGTATTTGAAAGTCCGCGCGCGACTCGCGACATCGATTTTACAACAACGGAAAAACCCAACGGCTTTCCAGAATTCCTTAAACTAAAACTCGACAACGCCCTTAAAATTTCAGCCAATAAGCTTGGGTATACTTCGCATCTGAGCCAAGTGCAGTCATGGGAGATGAAGCCCCCACTCGAACGATCAACATGGCCGACGTTAAGAGTGAAAATTGGATATGCAACGAAAAACTCTCCAGAAGAACACCGTTTAATGGCCGGAGCGTCCACAAAAGTACTCCGTCTCGACATTAGTTTTAATGAGCCAATATTATCACAAGATGATCTTATACTTGACAATGTCAAATTATCTATTCAAACATATTCTCGCAATGAACTTATTGCCGAAAAGCTCAGGGCGCTCATCCAACAACCCGTAAGAAATAGGTATCGCGGTCAAGATGTGTTTGATATCGCTAGATTGATTAGGACGTCCCCTCCTTCAGATGAGGACCGACGAATCATCCATAAAATGCTATTAACGAAATCAAATGCTAGAAATTTATCCATCAACAGATCAACTATACAGGATGAAAGTATTTATACACTTGCCAAACAGCGATATGAATCGTTGAAACTCGAAGTTGACTCAGAAGAACTGGATTTTGAGAGGGATCTAAAGGAAGTACGGAATTTCTTTATTTCACTGCCTTGGAAGCAGAATAATTAGCATTCGACACCCTAGTTTTTAATTTGGCCTTGTCCAGAATGCGGTGCAGCACCCCGTCGCGGATGCCGAGCTCGTCGAGGTTTTCCACCGTATTGGCCAGATAATCGATGGCCGGGCCGCGCTCGCCATGGCCCTGCAGCAGCAGCTCGACCATGCGCTCGTCCGGCAGCCGGCCCGTATACTGCTCATGGTCGCGCCGGGCGAGAAAACAATAGGCCGGCACCCGCCCGCCGTCCTCGAGCATGATATTGCGGAAGCACGGCACGTAGACGTTGGTGACCATCTCGCGGTGGTAGAGATATTCGCGCGCCGCCTTCCAGTCCGCGCGGTTCACACGATAGGCCCGCCCCACACAGGACCCGCCCCGGTCCAACCCATGCACCAGGCCCGGCACCTCTTTCGTGCCGCGCGCTCGTATTGAGTAAATACACATGGCCCGGTGATAGCCGAAGAGCCGCGCCGGGATGCATTCCTGGTGGGCGAAGCCCGGCTCCCACATGAGCGCGCCATAGGCGAACACCCACACCCCGCCGCGCGCCATGGGCGGCTCGGAGGTCTCCGGCGGGATGGTGAACTGCCATTCCATCAGATGCCGCTGCCCCTGTCGATCTCGCCGGTCAGGCCCTCGACCCGGCCCAGCAGCGCGTGCAGGCGCTTGTCGGTGAAGCCCATCTTTTCCAACTGCCGGACGGTGTTGATCAGATAGTCCCGGTTGAGCCCCGACTGCCCCTCGGCGTCCATGATGATGGCGGCGGCCTGATCGATCTCCAGGTCGCCGGCATATTGCCGGTGCGAACGGTCGACCACGAAGGTATAGGCATCCAAACGCCTGTCGCCGACCTTGATCGGCACCGTCTTCGGCACATAGGCCCGGGTCACCAGC
>JANQHK010000113.1 GCA_028282685.1 Phycisphaeraceae bacterium | reverse complement strand
ACCGCTAGTATAGGCCGCTTCCAGCGCCGCTTCGTCGACCAGATTGCCGCGCGCCACGTTGACGAAAACCGCCCCCGGTTTCATCAGCGCGAATTCCGCAGTGCCGAACAGGTTCTCGGTTTCCTCGGTGGCGACGGCCAGCGGCAGCACGAAGTCGGACCGTTTGAGAAGATCCTCCAGCTCCACCTGCTCCATGCCGGCCGCGTTCACCGTGACATAAGGATCGTTGACCAGGACGGTCATGCCCATGGCCACCAGGATTTCGCCCAGCCGGCTGCCCACACCGCCGAAACCGATGATGCCGGCCGTGTTGCCGGCCAGTTGCCGCCCCATGTTGGAGGGCGGCATGCGCCCGGCCCGGTATTCCAAGGCGCAGTCGGTCACGTCCCGGGCCACGTCCAGCATCAGGGCCAGGGCCATTTCGGCGGTGGCGTCGATGAAGGTGGCGCCGGCCCGGGCGACCAGAACGCCGTTGCGCGACGCCGCCTCGATGTCGATGGTGCTGACGTCCAGCGCCGTGCGCAGAAAGGCGATCAGGTTCGGCGTATTGTCGAACAGCGCGGTTTCGCCCGGCGTCGCCCGGTGCGAGACGATGAAGTCGCAATCACCGGCCGCCTCGATGATCTCCGGCGTCTTCATGTTGCGCTCGTGCGGATTGAGGCGGACCTCGGCGATCCGCTCGAGCCGGACCAGGGCCTTGGCGTAATAGACCTCGCGATCCTCTTTGTTATGGTCGACGAAAACGCTCGGCCGGATTTCTGCCGTCATGGGCCCCCCGCTTGTTCTTGGGGCGGGAGATTGGCATTTCCGGCCCGCTTCGGTCAAGTTGCGGCGGTTATTCCATGCATTATCCAGCAACTGCAACACTTAGGAGGGGAACGCGGGTATGATTTTAGAGAGGTGGCTAGTTAGATCCATTCTTCAAAAACAATCTATAATAGCGTTGCTATTGCAAACATCGGGTTTTCATAAGTATCTATAACTTGAGGACAGGTTTCACGTGCTACTATAATAAAAACCGCCACAAATTTATTCGAGTGAGGGGGGGGAAATGGCGATAGAAATGATCCACACATACTTGGTCCATCCAGGAAAAGCGACTGGAGAAACGCCGCAAATCGGTGGAACGGAAGTTGTACTCGAAGGAAAGCTATTCAGACTACTTGAAGGTATCTATTCGAAGTCTGACGAAGAGTGCGACATAGAAATTTCGTTTAATCCGCGTGCCGATGGAAAACAAGAAAACCCTAGTAGGGATACGATCATTGAATATATTAGATCTCCTTCTTTAGAATCTGGAAGAAAAATTGCTGAAAGACTCGAAAAGATAACTGATCAAAGATCAGGTCTTGGATTGTTATTTCTTATTACTGGAAAAGAGGGCTTGGAAAATAAAGTAATAATATCTAGATTTCCGGCTGACAGCGCGATTCTTGCAGAAGAAGATCAAAAAAGCCTTACCGTCGAATTTTTAGAACGGGTCTTTATGAAAAGCGCGACGGCTTACAAAGCTGCCGCGTATCAAGACTCCTCTTTAGATGCGGGATTTTGGCGGGGGAGAGCTGTCGACAAGCAAATTAATAGTCGCGTGACGCAACTTTCAAATTATTGGATTTCTGAGTTTCTCGACTCCGATTTTCTCCTCACGCCGGCGGCTGGCACAAGACGACTTGCGGGAGTTCTAAGTGCTGCAATTAGAAATACAAAAGATGTCAGGGTAAAAAGCGAGATAGCAGCGGCGGCAACCTTAGCAAGGAATTTGGCTGGAAAGACTATCAGTATCCATGATTTCGAAGCGAAGTTTAATCTATCGGAGGCGGCGAGGCTCGCTATCGAGAGCGAGCTAAGATCACGGAGTTTGGCTGCGGAGAGATTCCAATTTGAACTGGTTGAATTTATGGAACGTGTTGCTTTCAGATCCATTGAATTGAGTAATGGGGGTACTTTAACTGCTCCGTCAGGGGAATTCGACGAAGTATTCCAACAGGAAACTTTGAACGATGGCACACAGAATGTGCGGTTCTCGACGGAAGGAAAGGTGATCGGAGAGAAACTTAGGCGGTTGCCATGAGTGAATTAGAAACAGCATACCGGCAGCGTTTTGAAAACGTCTTAACTCCTGTCGCCGATTTGCTTAAAGCGCAAATTAAAGACATTTATAAGGATGAGCCGAGAATAGACCGTGTCGTAGCTCGCGCAAAGACTGTAAATAGCTTTTTGGAGAAATCAAAATCCAAGGAGGAAGATGGAACGCCAAAATATTTAGAGCCCTTGAGGCAAATACAAGATCAAATTGGAGCTCGAATAATAGTATATTACTTAAATGATATAGATAGAATCTGCAAAATAGCAGAAAGGTATTACAGGAAAATCGAATCACGCCACGTGGTTCCAGAATCTGAGTCGGAATTCGGGTACTTTGGAACGCATTTCGTATTTCATATTCCAAGCGACGTTATCGATCAGTCCATTGAAGCGTCTCTTCTTCCAGTCTTTTTTGAATTGCAGGTGAAAACACTCTTTCAACATGCGTGGTCTGAAGCAAATCATGATCTTGGATATAAAACGGCTTCAGGCCCTCTCTCTCCAGAAACGAAACGCTTTCTGGCCTATGCATCGGCACAAGCATGGGGTGCAGACCATGTATTCAATCGACTTGCTAGAGCGCAAGAAGGACTAGAACTCCATTAACCGGCAGTGGGAACCTGTTCGATAGACGCTTCGGCGCTTTCGTCCTCGCCGTTTTCCTCCTGCGCCTCGCGGGTCAGGCCGAAGTCGTCGAAGATGGTGTAAAGGGCCGGCACCGCGAACAGCACCAGGACCGTTCCGGCGAACAGGCCGAAGGCCAGGCTGGTCACCAGCGGGATCAGGATCTGCGCCTGCAGGCTTTTTTCCAGCAGCAGCGGCAGCAGGCCCATGATGGTGGTGGCCGAGGTCAGCAGGATGGACCGGAAGCGTCTCCGGCTCGCGAAACGGGCGGCGTCGGCGGCACTCAGTCCGTCGCGGCGGCCGATGCGTATGAATTCCATCAGCAGGATCGAGTTGTTGACGATGACCCCGGCCAGCGAGGCGAAGCCCATCATGCTCGGCATGGCCAGGTTGATGCCCATGGCCAGATGCCCCCAGACCACACCGACCAGGGTCAGCGGCACGGCGGCGATAACGATGAAGGGCTCGATATAGCTTCTGAACAGGAAGCCGAGAAGGATGTAGATGCCGATCATGCCGATGATGGCGCCGTCGCGTATGCTTGCCCCGGTCTTGGCGGTTTCCTTCTCCTGTCCTTCGAAGGAGATGGTCACGTCCGGGAAGCGCTGCTGGAATTCGGGCAGGAAGCGGTTCTTGGTCTCGGTGATGATCTCCTTGGAATTGGTGATCAGCGTATCCACGTCGCCCTGGATGGTCACGGTCCGCCGGCCGTCGATGCGGTGGATGCGGGCGTATCCG
>JANQHK010000106.1 GCA_028282685.1 Phycisphaeraceae bacterium | reverse complement strand
GCCGCCCCTGTCGTCCCAATGCCTCGCTGCGCAGGACCAGTTGGTCGGCCCGCTCGACCGCATCCGTCGGCCGATCAATCGCGCGCAGGTAGACGTCGGCGATGTCCAGCGCTTCCAGCGTTTCGTCGATTCGGTTCAATTGCAACAACGCTTCGGCCTGCAAGCGTCGGCCTTGCGGGTGCCCGGGCTGACGATGCAACAAATCCTTCAAGGCGCGCAGGGCCGCCTCGGCATCGGCGATGTCCAGCAATCGCCGGGCCTGCTCCAGGGATTCGTGCGGATCGAAGTCGTCGTAATTCATGCGGCCTGGTCCTTCTCGGCTTGGCGGCAACGACGCATCAGCGCTTCCCGAACATCGGGATAATCGTGACGTTTGAGCACGTGACGCAGCGCCTTGATCACCTGCGCATCATCGCCCTGCTCGGGGCAATCGAACCGATCCAGCAGCAGCGCCAATGTCGCCGAGTAGGGATGATGCTTCAATCCGCGCACCGCCCAGTGCCGCGCCATCTGCTCATCCCCGGCCAGTTGGCTCAATTCGGCAAGCGCTTCGTAAGCCGGGGCGGGGTCGCCCAGGTCGCCGACCGCTCGCGCCAGGGCGCGGCGGAGCAGATCGATCCGCGCAGGATTCGGGCGACATCGCTGAGCGACCACCAGCGTGGGGATCAGTTCCGGATCCCGCAGCAGTTCGCCGGCCAACTGGCTGACCATTTCAATCGGTGCGCTGGCCTGACGCGAGGGTTTGCGCAGAGACAGACTGGCCAACAACGGCTGGACGGGCCGGCGATGAGCGAACCACAATCCCAGTTGCGAAGCCGCCTGCTGGGTGGCGTCGGGCAAATCCTCGGCCAAATCGATCAGCACCAGCAGCGTCAGCGATTCGTGATCGAGATGCCGATCGAGATTGCGCTTGATGCTCAGACGCGCCGCGTCCAGTCGCCCTTCATCCATTTCCATCAGCGCCAGCAGCGCGCGCGCCGCGATGGGGCAGGGGTCCTGGCGCGACCATTGGGCCAGCTCCAGGCGGGCTTCCTCACGTCGGCCCGTCAGACCGAACAACATCAGGCGCAGCAGCTTCAGGCGCGGCGTCTGGCTCGGGTGTGTATCGAGAATGTTCAGCGCTGCATCGAGCCGATCCGCGCACCAGAATGCCCAGACGCGCAGCTCCGTCAGGCGCGTCGACGTGGCATCGATGGACATGGCGCGCTCGATGGTCTGCTCGGCCGCCTCCGTCTCACCGCGACGCAGCGCAAGCTCCGCATCGGCGATCACTTCCTGCGCCACCAGATAACGGATGGCCGACAGTTGCATTTGACCGATGTCGGCGCCGCGCGATGCGGTGGCGTTCGAGCCGCGGCGGCGGCGGTGCAGGTTCGTGATACGTTTGATTGCTGCCATGCGGTAGACCCGATAATGCGACGCCGCTTGCGCGGGTCGTTTCTGATCGTATCGGATGGTCCGGTTGGCCGGTTAACACCGGCGGTGCGGGTTTTACGGGTTAAGCCGACGGCGCGCCCATTTCCCGTCCGCCAGGCGAACAAACAGAAGCCGATCGTGAAGGCGGTTGGGCCGTCCGGCCCAGAACTCCAGGCGGTTCGGCCTGACCCGATAACCTCCCCAGTGCGGAGGGCAGGGAACCGGCTGCCCTTCAAAGCGCAATTCCAGATCGGCCAGTTTGCGATCGAGTTCATCGCGCGTCGTTTCGGTTGACTGCTCGCTGACCCAGGCGCCGATCTGGCTGCCGCGCGGCCGGGTGGCGAAGTATTGCTCACTCTGTTCCCGCGCGATCCGTTCGACCTGCCCGGTGATACGCACCTGCCGCTCCAGCGAACACCAGTGAAACACCAGCGCCGCCTGCGCATGGACTTGCAGTTCCGCCGCCTTGTCGGATTGGTAGTTGGTGTAGAAGACGAAGCCCCGTTCATCGAACTGCTTGAGCAGGACGATGCGGGCTGCGGGGTGGCCTTCCGCATCGACTGTCGCCAGCGTCATGACGTTCGGCTCGTAGCCCGGCCCGGTCGTCTGCCGCGCTTCGGCAAACCACCGTTCAAACAGCACCATCGGATCGTCCCCGGCCTGATCCTCGGTCAGGCCGCCCCGGCTGTATTCGATGCGAAGATCGGGCAGATCATCCTGCATGGCCGGATTCTAGGCCGGAAAATGCAAACCACCAAGAACGCTTCATAAATACATAGACTGAATTAACAGGATAGTTTCGGCCCGGTCCTTATTCATTTGATCCTGTTCATCCTGTCAGAACTTCTTCTTCAGTCTTTCTGGCGGCCCTGGTGCGTTGGTGGTTGAATCAATCTCCGAAACTCGTGCCCACGGCTCGGGCGGCGGCGATCAGCAGGTGATCCGGCGCAATGGTGCGCTGCTTGTTTTCCGCACGCGTGATTTCTGTGTCGGCGATGGTGCGGCCCTGCATCACGACCAGCCGGTTTTGCGCTCCGTTGGCGAGCAGTTCCAGGGCGTGATAGCCGAACAGCGTCGCGAGGACGCGATCCTCCGGCACGGGCGTTCCGCCGCGCTGCACGTGGCCGAGCACGGTGCAACGCGAGTCGATGCCGGTCTTTTCTTCGATCTGCCGCGCGACCCGTTCACCCACGCCGCCGAGGCGAATCGGATCCGGACTGGTCGGATCGACGTGATGGACCACCTGCTCGCCGCCGATCGGCTTGGCGCCTTCGCTGATAGCGATAATGGTGAACGCCTTACCGTAGCGCGAGCGCTCCTTCACCACGTCGCACACCTTGTCAATATCGAACGGAATTTCCGGCAGGAGGAGGATGTCCGCGCCGCTGGCCACGCCCGATTCCAACGCGATCCATCCCGCGTTGCGCCCCATCACCTCCACGACCATCGCGCGGTGATGCGAGGCGGCGGTGGTGTGAATCCGGTCCAGCGCTTCGGTGGCGATGTAGCGCGCCGTGGCGAAACCGAATGTCACGTCCGTGCCCACCAGATCGTTGTCGATCGTTTTGGGCACGCCGATGCAGTTCACGCCGCGTCGCACGAAGTTGGCGGCGCCGCTCATCGAGCCGTCGCCTCCGATGACGATCAGCGCCTCGATGCCGCGCCGCTTGAGATGGCGCAGGCAGAGGTTGGTCATGTCTTCGAAGATCGGCTTGCCGTCCTCCTCCTCGCCCACGGCGTAGCGCTGGGGATTACACTTGTTGGACGAGCCGAGGATCGTCCCGCCGCGCGTCAGGATGTTGGATACATCCTCCCGGCTCAAGGGGCGCATGCGGTTCTCCACCAGCCCGAGAAAGCCGTCCTCGATGCCGTATACTTCCAGGTTGTGCTGGAACATGGCGGTCTTGGTGACGGCTCGGATGACGGCATTGAGTCCGGGGCAATCGCCCCCCGCGGTCAACACGCCGATGCGGGAAATGGATGGAGTCATGGTGAAATCCTTTGCCAATCCTTAACAAGAGCTATAATAAGAACTTATCGGCAGGGAATGCGTACAAATAAAATAAAATCGAAATTTCGCCAGAGGGTCGGTTAGATTATTGGAAAATAGCTAATGTCCATTTCCGAAACCTGCGCGGTCACCCGCCGTTATGACGAAATTATAATTTGACAAATGGGTTCCAATAACAACCAATCAGTGCAGCTATATCCCCGCCCGGAGGACACTGTGGTGCGGTCTTATAAAACCTATCGTGGCTCAACCGACGTAACGGGTTCGTCCAGCGCGCTGCTAGTGGCCAAGTTATCAATCAAAAATAATCCAAATCATCAATTCTTGTGGAGTTATCCATGAATCGCAGAGTTCTTTCAATTGTCGCCGCCTGCTTACTGCTTGCGATACTTACCTCCTCCGCTCAGGCGATGTACCACACCGGAATGGGAAGGTTTATGCAACGCGATCCAAACGGTACGGCTTTGGTCTCAGCCGGTCGTATGGGCGCAGCGTCAAGAGTCGGTTCGGCAGGAGCAATTGCCGCCGGTGGCGGCTTTATTCAGCGTGATCCCATCAGGCAATATGCCGATGGGATGAACCTGTTTCAATATGTTCGCAGTCATCCTGTTCAAGCTACCGATCCGTCAGGGCTGGTTCTTTGTGCGCCGCGATGTGATTTATTGGAACGTGGAATGGATTTGGAACGCGTAGCGATAGAGCGCGCGCGAAGACAGGCCCTCGCAAAAACAGCATGTGACGGCTACGTCCCCCTGTTAAACTCATCTTGTTTGCGCAATGGAGGAGGAACACTTGATGATTACACAAGCAAGGCATACAAGATATGCCAAGATTTTATGAAATTGTACGACAATTCCCATACGGTAATAAATGTGGCAAATTGTTTGGTAGCAGAAGAAGAACGATGCCAAAAGTATGAATGTTGTAAAGATAGGAACTCCTGTCGTTTGACTGCTCACATCAAGTGCTATGTGCAGAATTCGTTCTATCCATGGCCATGGTACACTGGAGAGCCCGAATCCGGGATACCGGAAGGAGCGAGTGATGTTGGTTGGAGCGATTTATGGCCTGATTTTTGGGATGACATATTCGGTGACTGGGGGAGCATATATGATGACTGGCCGGATGATATACCATATCCGGTAGGATAGACGATTCCCCACTTACTGAAATATAACCCATTGATGTTAGCCATCCTTCGATTCTTTGCACATATTCTGGCTTCCGTGTTATTCGGTCCGTTTATTGCTGCAATTGGTTGGCTCACGGTAAATCTCCCCCACAAGGAGCAGCAGGTATCAAAGGCCGTAGGCGAATTGGCCTTCTTAGCCACAGCGGGAATTATTTTAAGTTGGTGGATACTGATTCCTGCATCATTGATTAGCTATGCGGTATTTGTGATCAGTCTCAAAAGAGTCACAAATCGCAGGATGGTAATCGGGATATTGACATTAGGTTATTATGTGGCCCTCGGAATCGCTCATGGACTTCTACTACAGTCCGCATCGATAATAATCATAGCGCTGCTTATAGGTATATTTATGTATCCAATCTACGGTTTTATCTGGAAGATTTACCCGCACAGCGCATTAATCAATAATGACGAGCGAACCTAACAGATTCCCTAGGTAATCGTATTGAATGATCCTTACAACCCAGAAGAGGGCTAGAGGGTGTTAGCTACTTTGTCGGTTTCTGGTTGATGTTTCCGATGCGGTTGGCATGGAACGAAAGCCCTACCCCACGGACGTCACGGACGAAGAGTGGGCGTTCATGCTGCCGTACCTCACGCTCATGCATGAGGACGCCCCGCAGCGCGACCACCCGCTTCGCGAACTCTACAACGGCCTGCGATGGATGGTGCGCGCCGGCGCGTCGTGGCGCATGATGCCACACGATCTGCCGCCCTGGCACGCGATCTACGAGCAGACGCAGCGATGGATCCACGCCGGGGTGTTCGAGCAGATGATCCATGATTTGCGAGCGTTGCTGCGCGTCGCCAGCGGCAAGCACGAGCAGCCGTCCGCCGCGATCATCGACGGCCGCACGATGCGCAGCACACCCGCAAGCGGCCACCGCGCCGGCTACGACGGCGCGAAGCGCACCAAGGGATCGAAGGTGCATCTGGCCGTCGACACGCTGGGCTATCTGCTGTCGCTGAAGGTCACTGCGGCGAACGAACAGGAACGCGATCAGGTCGGCGAACTGGCGGAAGACATTCAAGAGGTCACCGGTGAATCGGTGAAGCTGGCGTATGTCGATCAGGGCTACACGGGTGAGCGTGCTGCCGACGCCGCCAAGGCGCACGGCGTTGACCTGGTGGTGGTGAAACTGCCTGAAGCGCGCAAGGGCTTCGTGCTCCTGCCTCGCCGATGGGTGGTCGAACGCAGCTTCGCCTGGGCGTCGCGGTTCAGACGGCTGGCCGCGACTACGAGCGGTTGCCCGGAACATTGGCGGGCATGCACATGGTCGCCTACGCATGCCTGATGCTGGTGAAAGCCATACCCTTGATGACCCAAAGCTGCTAACACCTTCTAACCATGAAACGCAGAGTTCAGTCTTTGCTGCCTTTGTGCTGGTCTTCGGAAAACTGGCGTAATTGTCCCATTTGGCAGTGACATCGGTTGCCCGTGACGCCAGTCCGGATACGATAGTCGGACGATGACTGACCACGATACCCCCCCAACGACCACCGGCGGGCAGGACCAGCAGGCCGACCGCCGCGCCAAGCGCCGGAAACTCGCCGACGAGTTCGGGATCGATCCGTACGGTCGGCGGGTCGATGGGTTGATTCCGTTGGCTGAAGCGCGGGGCCGCTACGATGCCGAAGCCGATGCCGCGGCGAAGGAAAACCCGGAGAACGATGAACGCCCCGTGGTGAAGGTGGCCGGTCGGATACGTCTGCACCGCGTGATGGGCAATCTGATTTTCGCCACGTTGCGCGATTTTTCGGACGACCTGCAAGTCGCCATCAGCAAGAAGGCCGTGGGACCGGACCGGTTCAAGCAGGCCAAGCTGGCCGACCTTGGCGATATCGTGGTGGTGGAGGGTCCGCTCGGCACGACCAAGACCGGCGAGGTCACTGTCTGGGCTGGGGGAGAAGACGGCTACGCTCTGGCGTGCAAGTCGCTGGCGCCGCCGCCGGCCAAGTGGGAGGGCCTGACCGACAAGGAGCTGCGCTACCGCAAGCGCTACGTCGATCTGAGCGCCAACGCCGATGTCATGGCGACGATGCTGCGGCGAAGTTACATCCTCAAAGCCATCCGCGATCACCTGACCGAGCGCGACTTTGTCGAGGTGGAGACGCCGATGATGCAGCCCATCGCCGGCGGGGCCGCGGCCCGTCCGTTCGTCACCCACCACAACGCGCTCGATATCGATCTGTTCCTGCGCATCGCCCCGGAACTCTACCTCAAGCGTCTGCTCGTCGGCGGCATGCCGCGCGTTTTTGAAATCAACCGCAACTTCCGCAACGAAGGTCTGAGCCCGCGCCACAATCCCGAGTTCACCATGCTCGAACTCTACCAGGCCTTCGGCGATTACAACGCCATGATGGAACTGACCGAAACCCTGATCCATCAACTGGCGGTCGACCTCTGCGGCTCGGCGAAGCTACCCTACGGTGAGATCGAAATCGACTACTCCCTGCCGTTCAAGCGGGCAAAATATCACGATCTGTTCGAGCAGATCAACCAATTCCCCGCCGACGATCACGATAAGCTGGCGGCGTTGGCGACGACCCTGCAGATCGAGCACGCGGGCAAGGATCGCGATTTACTGCTCAACGAGGTCTGGGAGGAAACGGTCGAGCCGCATCTGGTCCAGCCGACGTTCGTGATCGATTACCCGGCGAGCTTGTGCCCGCTGACGCGCCGCAAGGCCGACCGACCGGACATCGCCGAGCGGTTTGAGCTGTTCATCGCCAACATGGAACTGGCCAACGCCTACACCGAACTGAACGATCCGGACGTTCAGGAGGCGAACTTCAAAACGCAACTGGCCGGGGAAACCGACGAAGACGCCAGCTTCCGCTCGATGGATACCGATTTCGTCGAAGCGTTGCAGGTGGGCATGCCCCCCGCAGGAGGACTGGGCGTGGGCATCGACCGGCTGGTCATGCTGCTGTGCAACCACCAGAGCATCCGGGATGTGATCCTGTTCCCGCTGATGAAACCAACGGACAAGCCGTAATACCCAAGAACCAATGCCCAATGGCAAAGTAAGGACCCGTGATCAACCGTCAAGTAATCCAATCTTGTATGTTGTTACTTGGTAATTACTTTACCATTGGTAATTGATTTTTGGTGATTCAACGATGTACAAATTTCTCCTCACATTCCGCTACCTGCGACGCAAGCTGATTCCGTGGTTTGCGCTGTTGGCGGTTATGCTTTGCACGGCGATGGTGATTATCGTCGGCAGCGTGATGGGCGGTTTTCTGGAGATGGTGCGCGAAGCCGGCAAGTCCGTCATGGGCGATGTCGTGGTCTACTGCGGCGTGTCGGGCTTCCCGCATTACGAGCAGTTGATCGAGGAAATCGAGAAACGGGAAAAGGCCGGGGCCGCCACGGCCGTCATCAGCAGCTTCGCGCTGATCAAGTTTCCGTTCGGCGAACGCAGCGACTACGTGAACGTGATCGGCATCGACGGGAGCCAATACGCCCGGGTCACCGACTACGCCGACACGCTCTATTGGGATGCGTCGAAGCTGAGTGAAAAAATGGGGGTCGATTTGGACCCGCGCCTGTTCGATCCCGTGCGCGAGGCGCAGTCGCTGAAGATGCCGCCGTCGGATCGCCTGGAGCGCGATCACGATTGCATCGTGCTGGGCATCGAGGTCAGCCCGTACAACCGGCGCAACCTCGAGGGCAAATACGAGTTCAATGTCCCCATGCCGCTGGCCAAAGTGCTGCTGACCGTGCTTCCGCTGTCGCGCGGCGGGGCGGTGGTCGATCCCAAAGTGGCGCCGTTCGTCGTCGCCAACGAATTCCACAGCGGGTTCTACGCCGTGGACAGTCGGCGGGTCTACGTTTCCTTCGATCGCCTGCAGGCCATGATGCTCATGGACGAAGCGCCGCGCGTCGATCCGATGGATCCGGAAAAGATCATCGGCACGGTCCCGGCCCGGTGCACGGAATTGCACGTCGTCGCCGCGCCGGGCGTCTCCGCAGAGCAATTGCTGCCCGTGGTGCAGCGCGCCTACGACACCGTGGCGCGCCAACACGCCGCCGACATGCCCGATTCCCTCGAGGCCACCATCGTCACCTGGCACGAACGCCAGCGCCAGTACATCGAAGCCATCGAGCACGAAAAGGGCCTGCTGCTGGTGTTGTTTGGAATCATTTCCGTGGTGGCCGTGGCCATGATCACCGTGATCTTCTACATGATTGTTCTCGAAAAGACGCGCGACATCGGCATCCTGCGCACATTGGGAGCTTCGCGGTCCGGCGTTGCCAGCATCTTCCTGCTCTACGGCAAGGTGATCGGTGTCATTGGTTCGCTGCTCGGCAGCGGGTTGGCCGCACTCATCGTCATCTACATCAACGAAATCCACGAATGGCTCGGACGTAATCTCGACATCGTGATCTGGGACCGCAGCGTCTATTTCTTCGATCGGATTCCCAGTCGCGTGGATATCCCGCTCATGGTATGGGTGCTCGTGATCGCCGTGGCTGCCAGCGTGGTCGGGGCGGTCATCCCCGCCATCAAGGCCGCGCACGTCGATCCCGTGAAATCACTGAGGTACGAGTAAAACCAGAAGCATGAAATCCGAAATCCGAAGCCCGAATCAAGCCCCAATGTCGCAAACCCAAAGACAGGACGATGCAAAACCTTTCGATCTGGAGGAGAGAACGGCCTTGTTTGGAGAAAAAAACATTCGTTTTGCAAAGGGGATCCAGGTGAATGTGATCTCCCGGCCGTTGATCAATCAATTGGTGCGGGCCGGCACGAGTGTCGGAGCCAACTATCTGGAAGCGGACGATGCGGAATCGAAGAAGGATTTTCGGCATAAAATCAGCATCTGTCGTAAGGAATCGAAAGAGGTGCGGCATTGGCTGAGAATGCTTGTTGCCCAGGAACCTGCATTAAAGGAACAAGCCAGGACGCTCTGGCAGGAAGCAAAGGAACTGAACCTCATCTTTGGTGCTATCTTACGGAGCAAGAAAACGGACGTTTAGTACATTTGGATTTGTGTCATTCATTCGGGTTTCGGCCTTCGGGTTTCAGGTTTAGAACGATGGTGCAAGTGTGAATAAGGCAAACTTGTCACAACCTCTGGTCCAGGTAAACGATCTTCACAAGCACTACCGCATGGGCAGTGAAGACCTGCACGTGTTGCGCGGCGTCGACATGGACGTGGACCGCGGGCAATGGCTGGGCATCTTCGGGCGGTCCGGATCGGGCAAGAGCACACTGCTGCACCTGATCGGCGGCCTGGATACGCCCGACCAGGGCAAAGTGATCTTTGACGAGCAGAATGTCTTTGGTATGTCGTCCGGGCGTCGGGACCAGTTCCGCAACCGCCGCGTCGGCTTCGTCTTCCAGTTCTATCACCTGCTGCCGGAACTGAACGTGCTGGAGAACACCACGCTGACCTGCATGATCGGTACGCAGGGAGAATCCCGCCTCACCGCTCGCCAACACGCCGCGGATATGCTCGAGCACGTCGGGCTCGGCGATCGGCTCAAGCACCGGCCCAACGAACTGTCCGGCGGGGAGCGGCAGCGCGTCGCCATCGCCCGCGCGCTGGCCAATCGGCCCGATGTCCTGCTCGCCGACGAACCCACCGGCAACCTCGACAAAGACACCGGCCAGCGCATCCTCGAACTCTTCGCCTCGCTCCACGCCTCGGGCCAGACCATCATCATGGTCAGCCACGATCCGGCCACCGCCGAGCGGGCCGACCGCGTCCTCACGCTCGAAAGTGGGCAATTGGTCAGATAAGAGCGGGCCGCCGGCAACTGGTAACCGCCAATTTCTATGCTAAGATATCGCCTCGATGCGGAGATTATGACTATGGCCGACCCCAAATCCTTTCACTGTTCCCTGGTCACGCCCGAGCAATCGGTGCTCGAAGCCGAGGCCGTTTACGCCGAGGCGCCCGGCCACGACGGCCAGATCGGTCTGATGCGCGACCGCGCCCCGATGGTCGTGAAAATGGGACCGGGCAAGTTGCGCCTCGAGTTGATTGACGGGTCGGAAAAACGTTATCTGATCGACGGCGGATTCGCCCAGATGACCGACAACAAACTCACGCTCCTCAGCGAGCGCGCCCTCGACGCCGAACAGATCGATCCCGACCAGGCCCGCGCCGCACTCGCCGAGGCCCAAGCCCTGCGCGGCGAAACCGAAGATCAATTCGAAAAACGCCAGCACGATCTGGCCTACGCCCGCGCCATGATCGAACTGGCCGGTTGATTCAACCTTCCATGTTTCGGTTGTCACTGGCAATGGACATTTGGGTGCTTTGCCCCAGCGTTAAACTATTCCGCGCCTAGAGCATCTTGCGTCATTCATGCCGGGCTTGTACGAGCCGCGCCCGTGAGGAAGCGGTCCGCACAACGCCCGAACCCGGCGGGGCAGGTGCGGTCAT
>JANQHK010000094.1 GCA_028282685.1 Phycisphaeraceae bacterium | reverse complement strand
CGGGTGGTTCGTATTCAGCGGAGCGTTCAGTTTTGCCGCCTTGGCCGGCGGAGCGGTCGATCCCTGGTTGCAGCAAGCTCGGTTGCCTGGGGATTTTGGGCTGATGATGCTGGAGATGATCGTGTGGGCGGTGGTGCTGGGCGTGGTGTCGTTGGCGATCGGGGTGGGGCGGGGGCCATTGCGGCGGCGTCTGCCGAAATGGTTGCGCTGCCCGACCTTCGAGGAAGCCGAGGCCATCCCCGTGGCCAAGGAACAGGTGATGCTGCAGGGCGCTGCGGTGATTGCCGTGGCGGCGATCGCTGTCGTGCTTGTCCTGATGCGTGCGATTTGGATGGATTTCCTGGTCACGCTGGTCGCTGCGCTGGTCGCGCAGGCGGTCTGCTGGGCCGGGACCATCGGTTATGAGTTCATGGCGAATGGCAAAACGGGCGAGCGCAAGATCGAGCCGCCGGAAATGCCCGGCATGCTCGGCGGGGCGGTGGCGGTGGTGGTGGGGGCGGTGCTGACGCTGCTGATCCTGCGCTCGACCAACGTGCAACAGGTCTTCGCTGCGATCTTCATCGGCTTCACCGTCGCCGGACTGGTCGCCCACCAGATGTTTCCCACCACGCGCTACCTGGCAATCGTGCTCAGCCCGCTGGCGGTGGGCGTGGGGGCCTATGCCTGTGCATGGCTGTATTCCTACGACAACGCCAACGAATTACTCTCCACGCTCTACTCCAGCCGCGGATTGTACGACGGGTATCGCTTCCTCTCTCTGACCCTGGCGATGCCGGCGATGTACGCCTCGGTGGGCGTGGCGGGTGCAGCCATGGGCGTCGGCTGGTCGCAGGCACTCTTCGCCAAACGCCATCACCTGGTCACCGTGGCCGAGTGAGTTGGACCACCTGAAAAACTTAACCGCCAAGACGCAGAGACGCAGAGGGGAATTTATTTGACAGGATTAACGAGATGAATCAGATACATAGGAAGAACAGATATTTATCCTGTTCATGCTGTCTTTATTCTCTGTGTCTCTGTGCCTCTGTGGTTCAATTGGTTTTTCGTTACCTTGGCCGAAGGCGATTCGGCGGGGGACCGGTCGGGGCTTCATCAGAACTGATATAGCCATCGCGGCTGCGGTCGAAATTGCGGAAGTGGTTGGCCGGACCGTCGAACTCGCTGCGCGACACCTTGCCGTCACGGTTGAGCGCGGAGATTCTCAGGCAAGACCTGTTATTGACATCCTGATGCGGTGGGGGGGGTTGGTCGCGTTGGATTTTTTTGCCTTTCATGTGCAACTTTCCTAGGATGGCGTGTTTCCGATCAGGGCATGGAGACCGATGCGTATGTCAGGCCAGTCGCAGATCCAGACCGATTCGCAGAATTTGACCGACGTGCAGGGCTCATCGGACGTCCGCAAGGTGCCTATCGACAAGGTGGGCGTGAAGGACATCCGTTACCCGATCCGGCTTCGGATGCGCGGCGGCGGGGTGCAGCACACCGTCGCCACCGTCAACATGTACGTCTCCCTGCCCCACCACCAGAAGGGAACCCACATGAGCCGGTTCCTGGAGGTCCTCAACGACCACGCCCAGGAAATCGATCCCTCGGACGTCATGGCCATCTGTCATGACATCAAGCAGCGGCTCAACGCCGAGGACGCCCACCTGGAACTGCACTTTCCCTACTTCATCACAAAGAAGGCCCCGGTCACCGAATCGCCCGGCCTGATGGACTACCAGGTCAGCTACGAATGCACCAGCAACGGCGACAGCGACATGGTGTTGGGCGTGAAAGTCCCGGCCAAAAGTCTGTGTCCCTGTTCCAAGGAAATCAGCGAATACGGGGCGCACAATCAGCGCTGCATCATCGAGGCCAAGATCCGCGCCAAAAAGATGGTCTGGATCGAGGAACTGGTGGAGTTGTGCGAGCGGGCGGCCAGTTCGCCGGTCTTCTCCGTGCTCAAGCGTCCCGACGAGAAATACGTGACGGAGCTGGCGTTCGACCAGCCCAAATTCGTTGAGGACATCGTCCGCGACCTGGCGTTGATGCTCGATGTCGAGTCGCGCATCCTCTGGTATTCCGTGAACAGCGAAAACTACGAATCCATTCACAATCACAACGCCTACGCCGCTCTGGAAAAAGACAAACGCACCGGCTAGCGACGCGGTGGGTCGCGCGATGTCATCTTCGATGTCCAATCCCCATGTCAGCCGATACATTAGGGGGTCATGACATTTCTCCGCCGCCTGTTTCCGAGCATGTTTCATCGCCGGCTGTTGCTGCTGGGCGGGGTGGTGGTTCTGATGTGCGGGGTATTGTCTGCGCAATTGGTGCGCCTGACGCTGCTGGAGCATCGCAAGCGTCTGGCCGATGCCGAATCGGCGCTCCAGACGACGTGGACGAAGCCGACGATCCGCGGGCGCATTGTCGATCGCAAGGGGCGGGTCCTGGCCGAGGATCAGCCCGGCTGGGAGGTGAAGGTCGACTACCGGGTGATCAATGGGGACTGGGCGTTCGACGAGGCGAGCCGCGAAGCCAAATCGAAAAATCGCCAGCGCTGGGCGAAACTTGGCCCGTATGAGCGCTATGCGCTGACCGAGCAATATCTGCCCCAGTTTCGCGAGCGGGAGGAGCAATTGTGGCGGTTGCTCTGCCGGACGGCGGACATCGGGCGCGACGAACTGGAACAGCGCAAGCGGGCGATCGTCCGGCGGGTGCAGATGATCCGCGCCACGGTGTTCGATAGCCGCGCCGCGCGATTGGCCGAGTTGACCGATGAGCCGATCACGCTGGATCGCGTGGCCGGGCAGATACGCGAGGAGCGAACCCGCTACGCGCTCGTTTCCGATGTCAGCGAAGCCACGGCCATGCGGCTGCGCAAGCAGGCCGAGCAACACCCCGGATTGACGGTCGAACCGACCAAGGTGCGCGTCTATGCGTTGCAGCGCGCCACGGTGGAAATCGATCGTTCTCGCTTTCCGTTTCACCTGGCTCGGGACATGGTGCAGGTGGTGCCGGTCGACCACTTGTTGACACACGTGGTCGGTTCGATGCGCGATGTCTGGGCGGAGGACGTGACCGGGCAGTTGGGTCGCCCCTACCGCCGCGCCGACAAGTCGATCGATCTCGGCGGTTACCTGCCCGGCGATCGCGTGGGCAAGCGCGGTGTGGAGCAGTTTGCCGAAGGTTACTTACGCGGAATCCGTGGCCAGGTCACCACGCAACTGGATACGGGTGAGCAGACCGTGGTTGATCCCGTCCCCGGGCGCGACGTGCGCCTGACCATCGATGCGGCGTTGCAGGCGCGGCTGCGGGCCCTGTTGGATCCGGAACTGGGGCTGATGGCCGTGCAGGATTGGCATCGCAATGAAAATGCCGGAACCGGGACGCCGCTCAATGGTTCGGCCGTGGTGCTCGAGGTCGACTCGGGCCACGTGCTGGCGATGGTCGGCTCCCCGACGATGCCGATCGAGTTGGCCGTGGACCTGCCCGAGCAGGGCGACTGGCCGACGAAATGGGATCGTCCCGGCGTTTGCCGTCCGGTGGCGTCGGTGTATCCGCCGGGTTCGACGCTCAAGCCGATCGTCTACAGCATTGCCGCTGGAACACGCGCCATTCAGCACGACCAGGTCTTCACCTGCAACGGCCACCTGCTTCCCGACAAGCCCCACAGCAACCGCTGTTGGGGCTGGCGGCCGCGGGAGGGTAAATATCTCAAACACGGTCCGCTTGCTCCGGCAGAAGCGATCGCGCGCAGTTGCAATATCTTTTTTTACACCTGTGGCAAGCGGCTCGGCCCCGATCGGCTCTGTGAGGGACTCTACCGCTGGGGCTGTGGCGATCCGACGGGGGTGGGAATGGCCGAAGAGGTCGGCGGATTCGTCCCCTCGCTCGATGGCGACAACCCTCCCGGCCGCGGGCTGACGCAACACAACGCCATCCTGATCGGTATCGGCCAGGGCCCGGTCAGCGCGACGGTGCTCCAGGTGGCATGTGCCCATGCGGCGCTGGCGCGCGGCGGATATTGGCTGAGCCCCGTGCTGATGAGCCACCGACAGTCCGAACAGGTCGGGCGCGATCTCGGCCTGCACCAGCGCGTGGTCGAAAACGCGCTGCAAGGCATGCACGAATCGGCCAACGCAGCCCACGGCACCGGCCACCACATCACCCATGCCGGTGAACGCTTCCCGCTGTTCGGCGATTTCGACGGCCTGACCATCCGCGCCAAGACCGGCACTGCGCAGGCGCCGGTCTTTTTTGATGATGCCAATCGCAACGGACGCATCGATGAGGACGAGCGCGTGATTCGCCGGGGACCGCACAGTTGGTTCGTCACGCACGTGCAGAAGTCGGGCGATGAACGGGCGTCGGTGGTCATCGCGCTCATCGTGGAACACGGCGGATCGGGCGGGCGCGTGGCCGGTCCGATCATGCAGCAGTTCATCCGTGCATTGCAAGCAGAGGGATACCTTTGAATTGGCCACGATGGTTACAGCCGCTGCTGATGCCCAACGTCGGCCATCTGTCGATGGCGGCGGCGATCGGGCTGGGGGTGATTGGCTTGGTGGCTATTGATACCGCCAGCGTGCCCCGGCCGGGATCGGACGCGCCGGCCGCGGGGGTGTCGACCGTTGTGATTAAGCAGGGCATTTTTCTTGTTGCCGGCTTACTCGTGATGGCGATGGTGGCGCTGCCGCATCACCGGCGGCTCGTGCCGTTTTCATATCCCCTGCTGATCGTGTTGCTGGTGCTGTTGGTGGTGTTGCTGATCCCCGGCATACCCTCGATCCTCGTGCCTGTGAAGAAAGGCGCACGGCGATGGTACAATCTGCAATTCGTCCTGTTCCAACCCAGTGAGTTGACGAAAATCGCATTCGTACTGGCGCTGGCCTGTTATCTGCGATTCCGTGAAAACTATCGGCGGTTCTGGGGATTGATGCTGCCCCTGATGCTGACCTTTATCCCCATGGGATTGATCTTGGCCGAACCGGACCTGGGTACCGCATTGATATTCCTGCCGGTCTTTTTCGCCATGATGATTGCCGCCGGAGCGAAACTCAAACACATCCTGATCATTGTATTCGTGGGCTTGACGTTAATGCCCGCGATGTATCCGTTATTGCGTCCGCACCAGAAGCAACGCATCGTGACCATGCTCAGCCAGGTTCGGGGCGAAACAACGTATCGTTCCAATTACGGTTTCCAGGGTTTCAACGCGATGACTCTTGTCGGAGCCGGCGGGCCGATCGGTCATTCGCAAAAGCACGCCGAGGATCTGATCCGCTTCAACTGGTTGCCCGAAGCGCACAACGACATGATCTTCGCCGTCATCTGCACCCGCTGGGGTTTCGCGGGCGCGGCGGTGGTCCTGGGGTTGTATCTGTTGTTTTTTACCGGGGGATTATTGGCGGCGGCGCTGAATCGAGATCCGTTTGCCCGCCTTGTCGCAGTGGGGATTGTCGCCATCGTGTTTACGCAGACGTTCGTCAACATCGGCATGACCATCGGTATCCTGCCCATCACCGGCATGACGCTCCCGATGGTTAGCTACGGCGGGTCCTCACTGATGGCGAATTTTCTGATGGTGGGATTGATCCTGAATGTCGCCGCTCACCGGCCGATCATCATGTCCAATCCGTCGTTCGAATTTGATACCCCCAAGTCAATTGATCACGTCCAGCGCGATCCGCACCTGCGATAGCACTGATCGTGGGGTTACGGTCGCGGCTGTGAGACGCACCAGGGACCCTGAAGTGAGGGGTGTTGGGGCGCCCCACTTTCGCCCTGAGCGAAGTCGAAGGGGAAAGTGGGGAACATCATCACGCGAACCCACCCATCTTGTCCTTCGGGCGAAGGTGTGGCGCCGGACTTTCTTAATCAATAAGTCAGTTCGACAATTTTGGTTGCGGGGGTGCGTACGATGAACACATCCGCCACGACTTGCTCATGCTTGAACAGCCCGCGGGTTCGGATGATCTCCCTGCCCTGGAACTTGCCTTCGTGATCGTACAACTCGCAGGGCACGTAACCTTTGGCCAGCGCCTCGATCCGAAGATGCTCAGCGAGACTTTTCGCATCGGCGTAGGCCTGGTCAAACTCGTCGTCTGTTTTCGGCATGCTGGACTGGCGATCCAGCGTCAGTCGCAGAATCCGTCCGCGGCGGGTCGATGTGATTTCCCGCTTGCTGATCACGAAGTAGGGTTGATAACCGGCGTCGTGAATCACCATCGATTCTGCGCTGGCGGGGAACAAAGTGTCTCGCAGGTCACGATACACACCGCCGTAATCGATCAAAAGGGTCGACAGGGCGAACAGCACGATGACCACACCCACGCCGATTCCCAGTTGACGCAGTTTCTGGTTGCGCGTCAGCGGCAAGGGCGGCTCGACGGTCTTCGCCTCAACTTGGCGCTGTTCAAATTGAACCTTGCCGTCGGCGCTGATCGCGAAAAGCGTATGAACGGCGTATCCCTTGGTGTACTCCACACTGCGAAGGGTGGAAAACGGCATCCGGTCCTCAAAGATCGGCAACAGACTGTTTACCGCATCAGCGATCGTCTGGGCCGGGTCCGGGGCCAAGGGTGTCACCGGCACCGCTGCCGTATCCGGCAGCAGACTGAAACGGTTGCCATCCAGTTCCAGTATGAAGGTCAATCCGTTTTTCTTGGCCAGCGAGATCCAGTCGCGCAACGCTTGCTCCGGATGATCGATGGCTGGCTGCTGCCCTTCGATCATGCCTTCCAGTTCGATCGTGCCGATGATGGATTCACTCATACTGTCCCCAGGTGATCGGCCAAGTCTGCAACTTGGCATGCCGGTGTCCAATCGTCCAGCGTTTCCGACCAGACCAGCGTGTTGTGCTGAACCTGGCCGGTCCCGATTAATGCAATCAATTGCTGGATGGTCACGGGGCCATCCGATTTTGAATTATGCTCGAAATACCAGTTGCCATTATTTTCCGGATCGGGGTCGTTCATGGACTCGAGAGCGGCGTCGGTCACCTCAATGGGAAGGGAAGGCGCCCCTTGGCGGGAATCCAAGCCAAGATGATTATCGTGCATGTCCAGGCGGGCAGTGGTGTGCTGCCGGAACGATTCGCTCTTGATGCGCTCTTGTCGCAGTTGCTCGCGCAAACGGCGATTTTCTCGTTCTTGGCGCCGCTGGCGTTCTCTTTGTTCTTTGAGATTGGGAAGTACGGCCACGATAACCACGCCGATTATTCCCAGAAAGAAACCACCGAAAAACCAACCGATGGGAGTGCGTCCTTTATTGCTGGCGATAACCGCTGCCAGCACACCCAATATCACAAGAATAACGATTTGAATGGCCATTGGTTAACCCCTATACGCTCTTATCGTATGAAACCGCGGCATTTTACCTCCAGAAGAACATAACCACAATCCAGTTATGCAGAAAATGGGCGAGCATGCTCGGGTAAAGACTCCCCGTGCGATACTTCATCCAGCCCAGCACCACACCCAGCAGCGCCAAGTACGGCATGCTGTAGATACTGAGGTGTAAAACGGCGAAAAGTACCGAGGTGATCGCAATCGCGTGCAGCGGGCGAATGGCGACCTGGAGCCATTGCTGCAGCAAGCCCCGGAAGGCAATCTCTTCCAGGATGCCTGGCAAGACGCAGATGAACAGGACCATTGCGGCCATATTCAATTCAATCGATTTCAGGCCATCCTCGTAAAAATCCGGAGCCCAGACAAAATGCCACATGTAATTCAATAACAGACCCGCCGGCAACAGCACCAGCAGTCCGAACCACGCTTCCCAGTGGAAAAAACCGAACCGAACCAATTGGCTTTTCAGAGTTTGCCAGTACAACGCCGTGAAGATCAGCGTCGTGACCGTCATGGCCACCGATCCGAAAAGAACCTGGAATTGAATTGAAATGTCGTCGAAAATCAGCAGGTTGACGATCCCAACACCAACAATCACGCAGAAGTAGGTCCAGAACAGCAGAGCCACGCGCGGGGCCTTGCGCCGGATCAATTCCCCATCGGTCAGTCTGCGGACATAGGGTTGAGGGATGACCTTGGAGATGGATTGGTACGGAGTTGCGCAGGACAGGCAGAAATAGTAATCGGGGTCGAGTTTAGCCTGGCAATACGGGCATACTGTTGCCGTTTTTTCGGGGAGGCCGCTCGACCGTTTTGATTCATGATCCATGGCAATGCAATACCGGTTCCCAAGCCGATTCATACGGAGTCAAGTCTTCATGCTCTCATCATAACAGGTTTTCCGTGAAATCGGATTGATCCTTCGGACCCAGGTCATCCGATGCAGAAAATAACGGAAAGATTTGACGTTGGCGGGGGGCTTTGCGACGATGAATGGTCGGGGCTCGTGGCGGAACCGGCAGACGCAGGGGACTTAAAATCCCCCGGGGTTAATACCCCATGAGGGTTCGAATCCCTCCGAGCCCATTGTCAAGAATCTGTATGAGCGGCCCACCAACGAGAAACCCCGGCTTGCGCCGGGGTCTCCATTTCATCTTGCTAACCCAACTTGTTCATCATCTCCGACCAAAGGCGTTTGTTATTTGTCTTAGTTTGGCAATTCGGCGATCAGGGTGGTTTCGCGGTCAAGTACGGACGGCCCAATCACGATCTGGCTGGGCGTGATGCTGGACGGCAGAGCGCCGGTCGGATCGGCGTTCATCGAAATCATGATATTGCCCCGGTTGCAATGGAAGCAGACAATCACATGACGGGGATCGAAGATGCTGCTGTATGGCCGACTTGTATGGGAGGCATTGGTGACCGGCTCCGACCAGATGTCATTCGATAGAAAAGTGACCGGCAGGTTGGGTTCGCTCACTTCCAGAAATCCCAACACGACCGATGGCGGCATCGGAGCAATTGCGTCTTGTATCAAGCCGAGCTCGCTGTCGGTGGCGGTGCAGATGGGCACGGTGACGCCTCGCGAGGCATCATCCGGCATCAGGCAGATGATTTCATCGGCTTGGGCCATGGACGCAACCATGGCCAGCAACAGCGCGGCGGAAAGAGGGAAGCGGTGCATGGCATTCTCCAAAAACCACATAGAAACCATCGATCGGCTGAAACGAAAGAATCTGTGACTCTCTGCATGCCACCTAAAATGGCATAAACAGCACTACAGACTCGCTCGCTCAGTCCGAACGCACCACTCTCAACACTCATGCCTTTGGGAAAAACTCCCGAGCTCCCTCTCGCTCGAGACCCGGGACAGTCAAGGCGGAAAGCTTGACCTCCGGCTAAACGATACAAAATAAACATACAACTGGAAGCTGGTCGTGTCAAGAAAAAACCGCTGTATACCCGGACTTTCCCGATACTCTTGGTGGTTCTATAAGTCCATGAAATGGAACAAGATGTGCCTTGTCATGTGGGCAATTCAGCTTCGTCAAATGTAAATCAACCCCGATTTAACGGGAATTTATCCGTAGGATAACCAACGATCTGTCGCAGTATTTGTCCCCTATTTGTCCGGCTTGTCTGCGGCGACGCGCAGGATCTGGTTGATGTGGTCCTTGATCGCTTTCGGCAGTTCAAATTCCACTACCATATATCGCAGAGACGATTCAGCAACGTTCCATTTCCCCACGCTCAGGTTGGCGTAGGCATCGCGGTATTGGTTGATGACCAAGTCCACCACTTCTTTCTCGGTCTGGTCGAATTGAAGCTGATCGGTACTTGCCAGACTGGATTTCTCCGCATACGCCAGGTACTGCTTGAACGCCATGTAGCAGGCATAGAGTGTTTTATCGCTGCGCTGACGTTGGTTGTAGAGCGAGCGTGCCCGATCCAGGGATTTTTCTGCTCGTCCTTGATTGGGTTGCAGAACAAGCGGTGCCGTCAGGGCCTTGGTGATCTGCGTATCGGAAAGCAATTCGGGGATGCCGGCTCCTTTGTTCTCGTCCTTCCCCATGACTTGTGAGAGGATCGCCATTCCCACCAGCATCAAGCCGAGGTAGACGCCGATGCCCATCCACAGCCGGGTGCGGCGTTTCATATGATCGGCCTGAGGGTCAGAAGGGGCGGCATTGGCGGTGTCCGCGGTTATTGGCGACGCTTCGGCCGATTCCTCAAAGCCGACCGCGAACATCGGCTCGCGAGCGACGCCGATCACGTCGCCATGGCCCAGCGGCCGGGGTTTGGAGCCGACTTTTTTGCCGTTGGCCGTGGTTCCGTTGGGCGATTCATTGACCACGACCCATTGGTCGTTTTCAAAGACCAGCAGGCCGTGCTGACGCGAGGCCTGGGGGACATCGATCACCAGGTCGCAGTTGGCGCTGCGGCCGAAACTGACCGGCGTTTGGGTAAACGATTCGCGTCGGCCCCGCCGGGCTCCGGTGAGTATTTGTACGATCAGACACGTCATCACATCGATTATATCGTTCTTCGGGTGTTTGGTGTTGAGGGTCAGGACAAGGTCGAGCCGCCGCTCAACCAGTACAGAATCAGCGGGCTGAACACGATCAGCACCACGGCCACCATGATCAGCATCGAGGGAACCAGGATCCGCAGCGAGGCCTTGGCGCTGGCTTCCTCAGCCCGGACGCTGCGCGCGTTTCGCAACATGGTCGACTGATTCTTCAGAATCGTTGACAGCGGGGTGCCCAACTGCTCGGCTTGGTTGATCGCTCCCACCACGCTGGACAGGGACTCCAGCGGGATGCGATTGGCCATGTTGGTCAGGGCCGCGGCGCGCGGTGTGCCAAACTCGATTTCCGAGAGCACCAGTTGCAGTTCCTGGTTCATGTCGTCGGTCGGGTCGTCACGGATCAGCGTCTGGGCCGATTCGGTGAACGTGCCTCCGGCCTCCATCATCAACGCGATCAGATCGAGCGCGTAGGGCAGGTTCTTGGCGATGCTGGTTGTGCGACGCAGAGCCGCATCCTTCAGACTGATCAATGGAATCATGAAGCCGACCATCGGCGTAAACAGCAGCACCAGCAGGGCGAACTGGGCGAAAAGCTGCTCGGCAATGAGCAGGCACACAGCCATCAGACCGATCGCCGAGGCCAGACAAATGGCCAGGTATTCCTCCACACTGTACCCGTTGGGATTGCCCGATGCCTCGAGGTCGCGCCGGATGCGATCGCGGAAGAAGGGAAACCGCTTGGCCGTCATCAGCGCCGTATTCAGCAATTGCTTAAGCACCGGGGTTTCGAAGACGGTTTGACGATCGTGCAGGCCGAGTGCGATGGCGATGCGGCGGTTGACCGGCGGCTCGGGCACCAGCGGTGTGCGGAACAGCGCCCAAACCAGAAAACTGACGGAGAAGCACTGCAGGCAGGCCAGGAGGATGTCAAACAGTTCGATGGTCATGGTTGGTGTGTTGGTTCACTGGTTAACTCGTTGATTCGTAACCGTTTCTTCTTTCATCTGTTGTCAGAGGCGTTTGGGCCATATCCACTCGGCTTGATGATCCACCGGTTAACCAATCCACCGATTAACCGGTTAACCACAGGACTAGATATCCACGCTCATGATCTTGCGAATCCAGAGGAAGCCGACACCGATGAGCCCGGCGGAAATCAGCAGAAGCAGGCGGCCGACCGGATCGGTGAACAACTGCTCGGTCTCCTGCTTCATAATCATGTACATGATGACCAGGATGACCACGGGCATGGAGGCCATCAAGATCGCCTGGTTGCGTCCCTGGGCGGTGAGGGTCTGGAGTTTGCCCTCGAGGCGCTGGATTTCACGAATGGCATCGCAGATGCGGTCGAGGGATTCGGCCATGTCGCCGCCGCGCTTGCGATGGGCCTCGATTGCTGAAAACAGCAACCGGTAATGGGAGGAGCCGATGCGGTTGGACGTATTGAGCATGCATTGGTGTATATCGATGCCGAGGTTGTATTCTCGGAGCATGTGCTGGAATTCCTGCCGAATGGGCGCGCGGGTGTTGCGCACCAGCAGTTCCATGGATTGCACGAGCGTCAACCCGGCCCGCACGCCCGAAGCGAGCGAGGTGATACCGTCCACCAGTTGATCGTTGAGTTTGCGCTTTCGCTTGATCTCGACATGGCGGACGAACAGGTGCGGCAGGAACACGCCGATCAACGCCCCGATCACGCCAAACACCCAGTTATCTCCCAGCAGGTAGCCGAAGAGGCCGCTGAAGACGATCACGGCGGCGGTGGCGTAGATCGCATGGCGCGGCCGGATATCCATCAACAACTGCTTGTTGAGCACCACGTCGTACCGCTGTTCCTGCCGGGCGATCCGACGACGCAGGATCGGCCAACCGTAGTACACCAGCAGAAACACCGTGAGTATCTCAAAGCAGAAGATGAGCAGCAGGTCGATCAGGTCTTTCATGGCGGGTGGTCCTTTGGCCGCTTACAGGAACATCTCCACGGAGAGCAGTTTCCGATGAATCATTTCCTCGGCAAAGGTGGGGATGTAGCCGGTGTGACGCAGGCGGGGCTGATCCGGATCGCGCAGGTGGAAGATGTCTTCCAGGTGGATCAGGTGCGTTTCCGGATCGATCTCCATGACCTCGGAGATGTGCGTGACGCGACGCTGGCCGTTGGGAAAGCGCTGCAACTGCACGATCAGATCGAGCGCGCCGACGATCTGATCGCGGATGGCGCGGACGGGCATGTCCACGGCCATCAGCACCAGCGTCTCCAGGCGGCTCATGCAATCTTCGGGATTGTTCGCGTGAACGGTGGACAGCGAGCCATCGTGTCCGGTGTTCATGGCCTGGAGCATGTCCAGGGCTTCGGGCCCGCGGCATTCGCCGACGATGATGCGGTCCGGACGCATGCGCAGCGTGTTGCGCACCAGGTCACGGATGGTGTAGGCACCGCGTCCCTCGACGTTGGCCGGGCGGGCTTCCAGCGTCACCACGTGGGGCTGGGGCAGGCGCAGCTCCGCCGATTCTTCGACGGTGACGATGCGCTCGGTCGAATGCACATAGGCGCAAAGCGTGTTGAGCAGGGTGGTTTTACCCGAGCCGGTGCCGCCGGACACCATGATGTTTTTTCGACCGGTCACGCAACCCTTGAGAAAATCCGCGGCCTGGGCGCTGATCGAGCCGCGCTCGATCAGGTCGTCGATGGTGAACGGAATCCAGGAGAACTTGCGGATGGTCAGGCAGGGACCGACCAGTGAGAGCGGCGGGATGATCGCGTTGACGCGCGAGCCGTCGGGCAGGCGCGCATCGACCAGCGGAGTGGATTGATCGACGCGTCGTCCGATGGGCGTCAGAATGCGCTCGATCACGCTCATCAGCACTTCATCGGAGAAGAAGGTGCGGGTGGTCGGCTGGATCACGCCGTTCTTTTCCACGTAAATCCGGTCCTTGCCGATTACCATGATTTCGCTGACGTTGGCCATTTCCAGCAGGTCTTGCAGCGGCCCGAAGCCGAGCATGATGTCGCGCAGGTCCTTGCTGACGACCTGTCGCACGATGTGTTGCCGCAGGGAGGCCGAGATGCCGGGCAATTGCTGTTGGAACAGGTCGTCGAAGGAATCTTCAGCAATGACCAGGTCTTCCTGCACGCTGGTCGGATCGAAAATCAGCGGCATCATGTCGACCATGGAGCCGAGCAACTCGGCAATGGCGCGTTCCCTGGGGGCGTCGGCGGCGTCGATCTGCTCCTTGTATTCGGTCTGGACCTTGCCCGTGCACTGGCGGACCACTTCGCCGATCACCTTGCGATGCAGGTACATCCGCATCATGTGGTTGCTCAGGTGCTCGTCGATCTCGGCGGAACGGCGATCGAGAATCTGATCGAGGTGTTGGAGAATCTGCCGCACGTAAGCCGGATCGTGCTTGTCGAGGTGGCCGGTAACGCGCAGGTTCATCCGGTCGATCAATTCGGAATGGACCTGCTGCTCGAAGGCGACCAGCCGCTTGTGCAGTTCGCGTTCGTCGTCGATGTCGTCGTCGGCCTTGCCGGCGCGCATCATCGCCACGGAATACTGGGCGATCTGAATCTCATCGCCGAAGTCCAGCCGGACCGGTTGCTGCGCCACGGCATCGCGCCCGGCAACGCGCATGCCTGAATGCGAGAGGTTTTCCGCGAAGAACTGGTTGCCCTTGCGGAAGACGCGCGCATGTTTACGGGAAACGAACGCGCCACTGAGATGAATGGAACAATCCGGATCGCGGCCGATCACCCATTGATCGCCGTTCAGTTCCAGCGTCTGCTGCGTGTTCTTCGTCTGGTCGTATACCCAGAATTCCATGGCGACTCTTTGGTGGGGCGACTATTCCGACTGACCGTAGACAAACTTGAGGATTTCGGGATTGATCTCACCGTTTGGCATTTTGGGATTCCGGTAGGTGTCGCCGGCGTTGCGCCTGTCGATCTCGAAATCGCCGCGGCCCTGCTCGATGTAAAGACGGATGGTGGCCAACTGGCGGGCCTGCTCGGGCGTCACCTCAACCGAGATGTTGCTGTAACCGGTTAATCGCCTGGCCTGGTCCCGTGAGACGGTGCGATCGCCGACGCGCAGTACACGCACGCGCTCCATGACCAGCATGGATTGGGTCATTTTGCCGGGCAGGGTGAGCGTGGCGCGGATGTCCACGAAGTCGTTGATGTCCAGCCGGGGATCGGCGGTGCGGCTGTTGACCGGCAACGCGTAGGCGCGCTTGCCTTCGTTGACGATGATGTTAGCCCCCTCGCTTGATTCGCTGGCCCACAGGTCAAACGTCAGCCACGATCCCTCGCTGGCGGGATTTTTGACCTCGCGGTCGAACCAGGACGAAAACTGATCTTTTGTCATCAGTCTGCTCTTGATGTTGGCCACCGACGGTTCAGGGACCTGCATGGCTTCAATGTCCCGGTTTTCCTTGATCTTATCGCCCGGCTTGACGTCGCGTTTCAACTGGTAGACCGTGATCATCTGCTGGTCGGTCTGCTTGCGGATGTTCTGAATGTGCAGGAAGGTGAGAATCACGGTCACCACGCCCAGCGCCAGGGCGATCAGCACCAGCGTGGAATTGCCCTTGTTCTGCTGGGCGGCCAGAGCGGAATTGGGGGATTGGGTCATGGCGGTGGTCGCTCCGGGAGGCGTTAAGGGGGCGCTCAATCCATAGTGTAACGCAACTGGACCACGACGCGAACCGTCCGGCCCCGACGGGCGATCCGCAACAGCAGTCGTCGGCCCGGCTGATGGTAAAGACGATTGTGGTGATCGGCCTGGTCCTTCTGACTGACCAATTCGTACGGCGTTGGCTCGAGTTGGCTTTCGTACCACCGGATCAGAGCAAGCGGTTCCGTCCGTTCGGTCTGGTAGACCGCCGTCTGGACGACTTCCCCGGCATCGGTTTGTTGATAGGCCAGCAGCCGCTGCGTGTCGGGCGGAACGGGTAAATCGCCCGGTTCGCCTTTCATGGCAGCGGTTCCCTGCGGTCCGAGCATGTCGGGTTCGGCCGGTCGGCCTTGAAGCAGCGCCGCGATTGGATCGCCGGTTCGCGGATCACCGGCTTGCGTGGAATCGGCCGGGCGAACCTGCGGTGGCTGGCGTCGCTGAAGGGCGGAATGGACCAGCCATCCCGCCGTGATCAGGCAGATGCTCCACAGCACCGCGAAGAGCAGGATGCGCCGGCGGCGTCGGGATGGCGGGGGGGTGGAATCAGTCAAGGGCTATTGTTTTCATCGACGACGTGAGGCGGTGTGCCCCGCAGCGCAGGCAAAAGTTGATGCCGGTTGCCGCTGTCTCCGTCTTAGTCGTCGTCCAATTCGTCGTGCACGATCGGGCCGCGGTAGCTCGGTTGGTTCAGATACATGCGTCGGATGGCTCCGGCCAGATGTTCGTTATTGGGGCGACTCGGCCCGTTGGGATAGTCGCTGTATTCCGGAGTTTCCTCCTCGTCGATTTCGTCCAGGGCTTCGTCGAACGGAAGGAAAAACGTATCGCGTACACCGCGCAGATGATGCAGGTTGGGCGATGTGATGGATCGCCATTCGTCCGGCCCGGCGCGCCAGTCCTCCACGTGAGGCCAGTTGCTGCGCATGCGCACGTGCTGGCGACGAATCGGACCGTGCACCCGGCGCCACAGCGGAACATTCGCTTCGTGGACGACCACGAATCCCTCGCGATGGCCGTGGGGTTTGCGCGGGTCGCCGTTGGGGGGTCTGAAATGTATGTCTTCGGTGACCTGTCCCGCGTCGACGGAAAGAACCATCGCGGCATCGATCCACTGGTCCAGTGTTTCCTCGGTGAAATGACGGCCGTTATGGTAATGATCGATTGATTCGGCCTGCCCGGCGTAAAACGTTTCGTTGAGCAATTCGGCGCTGCCCGGGTTGAGAGCGTGTTCCGGATTCCAGAACGGACCCGGGGCGTCGGCCTCGTCCCGCCAGGTTTCGTAGCGGGCCATCACCGAGGCATGCTGCGTGCGCACCACCATCATTCCGATGTAGAACAGCAAAGAAAGAATCACCAGCAACAGCGGCATGACGAACAACATCTCGCTGAGAATGGTTCCTCGGCGTTTGCACGCGATACGACCGGTAGGTGGTTGTATATTCATGGTCAATGTCCCAGCATGGCCGGCGCCAGCGGCTCCAGACTGTCCAGGTATTCGTAGAGGTCTTCCACTTCGTCGAGATCGATCAGCGAGACCGAGGTCCCCTGTCCCAGGCCGTTTTCCATTGCGTTCATCCACAGGTCATAACGGGTAATGGGTTCAATCTGGGCTCGCCACATCGGCGTCCACAAATCCCAGGAGTGGCTGTTGAATACCTTGGCCTGCGCCAATGCGACCACGCGCTCGTGGGGCTTGCCGGAGTGGAACGCGCTGGCCCAGGCCTGCGGATGGTCGTCCCGCGAGGCGATGCCCAGGAAGGTCATGAACTCCCGCCGACTGGTCGGATCGCGCCAGACCGAATCGTGCACCAGGTTCAGCGGCGCCGGCGCCGCATCGGAGTTGCGGTTCAGGCCTTCGTTGGGGTCGCGCACTTCCAGCGGTTCGCCGACGTTGACTCCGGCGAAGTAGAAGTGATCGTAACGGTAGATCGTCTGGAGTTCGTATCCGTCTTCGCCGTCGGAAA
Source organism: Phycisphaeraceae bacterium (assembly GCA_028282685.1). GTDB lineage: Bacteria > Planctomycetota > Phycisphaerae > Phycisphaerales > Zrk34 > JANQHK01. The sequence continues at coordinate 75,064 of JANQHK010000094.1, read as the reverse complement.
TGGGGGTGATGTCGATTTCGGAATCCCAGTATTTCCGGTATGTCCATTCATCGCGCCATCCGTGCGAGACGATTTTCTCGACGCCCCATGTTGCCGGATCCATCCATCGGCTACGGCGCACGACGCGAGGTTGATGTCGGGCGCCGTTGTCGGTGACGGGCGCCCAGGTGCCGGGAGTCATGAACTGCGGATCGGTCTTGGGGTATTTGCTCTTGATCTCGACGACGAAAAAGGCAGTTTCGCGAATTTCCGGTTCACCGGCGGCGGCAATGCTTCGCGCTTCGTTGTAATCGATCACCCAAAGCGGCTCGATGACCGTCTCCAGCTCATCTTCGTCCTCGAAATCATCCAGGTCATCGTCGTCGGAGTCGGTGTCCTGCCCTTCGGGCCAAAGGTAGTCGATCTTGATGTTGGCCAGCATGCGCACCCACCAGGCGAGCCGACTGTAGTACATGTGGTGGTGGACGAAGCTGGTGATGGTTCCGGAGTGTCCGTGCTCGGGATCGAACCAGTCGTGTCCGCTGATGTAGTAGCTGAGCCAGCCCCAGGTGGTGTAGTGGGTCCACTCGTAGGTTCCGCCGACCCACGATCCACCGGTGCCGCTTCCGGCGCCGCCGCCGATGGGCACGTTGCCGCGTCCGCCGGGTCCGCTGCTCGATCCGGGCACCCAGGTGCCGCCGACGCGATGTCCGATGCGTTTGTGCCAGCCGAATACGGTATCGAACGGGCCGCGGCGCTCCTCGGTGTCGTCGATTTCCAGCGGCAGCAGGCCGTTGAGCACGGGACGCCGGAAATCATCGAACTGGCCGCGGGTGTAAGGCAGATACGGATTGATCGGCACGACCAGGGCTTGGGATTTTTCCTTGTTGGGCAGGTTGTGGGCGCCGCCGCTGGCCGCGTTTAATTGCGCCAGTTCGGGCAGGTTCTCCATGGTGGCCTGGCTGACTTCGTCGAGGGCGTACATCGCCTGCCACAACCGTCCCATCCCGCCCGGGGCGTTGTAACAGGTCATTTCCCGCACATCGATATCCAGGAAAAGCGCATTGACCGGCTCGAGTTGAGCGATTTCATCCTCCAGTCCGACGTTCATCTGCTCCAGCAGGATCTGCACTTGCTCCATCAATTCGGTTGGGCCGCTACCGACGCCGCGCGCCAGCTGCGCGACCAGGGCTTCCTGAAGCGTTTTCTGTTCGTGGGTGGTGAACTCCACGGCCAGGGGCATCCCGTCCAGCACGTTGGCCACGGTGATGTAGCGGCTGATGGTCAGGTTGTTCTGTGCCACGGTGTTCATCGATCGCGCCACCCAGCCGGAGCCGGCGGCGACGGCGGAATCGGCCGCGTGCTGCGCGTTGACGCGGTGGTCCACCTGTTCACCCATGTTCAGGACCCACAGCACCAGCGCCACCAGCAGGAGAATCGCCAGCAGTGTGATCACCATAACGACGCCGCGTTCGCGGGATGGAGCAGCGATGGCATAGGGACGGTGCATGGCGGGCTCCCTTCGGTTAGTCCTGATCCAGCTCCTGCTGGACTTTCACTTTCAATTTGCGGACCTCATCGGTGTCGCGGATGCGCTCGGCCGCCTTGAGCTGGCCCATCGCTTCCACCCACAGGCGGGCCTCGATGGACGAGCGGGCCTTGGCCATCCACGATTCGTAGTCGGTATTGTCCAGGCGCTGCTGAATCGGCTCGATGGGGATCGCGCTGGATTGCTTGGCGACCGTGCGGGCATTGCGGTACGCCATCGTGGCGCTGCCAAATTCGCCCTTGGCGCGATGGGCATCTCCGGCCTCGACGTACCGGTTGTATTGCACGCGATCGTTGTATTCTTCAAGCAGGACGTTGGCCTGGACGTCGGCGGCATCGATCACCAGCGCCCGATCGATTTTCGCCTTGGCCGGCGCCAGTTTGTCTTCATCCATCGCGGCGCGGGCTTCGTTGCAGCTTTGGCGCAGCGTGGCCATGTTTTTCAGTTGCTGGATATCCGCGTCGGAACCCATGGCCAGGATCTGATCGCAGGTCGAAATGCACATCGTGTATTCGCGAGCCGCGTAGGCCGATTCCGCCTGATCGATAAGCCGTTGGCGGGTGTTGGTGACGTTGATCTTCTTCAGCATCTCGTCGGCTTCGGTCAACGTCGGGTCCCACCCCTTGGCCTTGATGAACTGCTGCGCGGCGGCGTCGAAGTTGTCGGTGGTCATGTATCCCATGCCTTGCTCCAACGCCTGGCGGGCGCGCAGCTTGCGAATACGCGCCTCGGTGTCGGCGCTGTGCTGGATGGCCTGGGTCTGTTGGTAGAGCGTGATGGCCTGGGCATACTGGCGGGCGTTTTCCGCTTGACGCGCTTCGGCAAGCGTGGCGCGATATCGGATATCGCTGGTGATGTCGACGATCATCTTGTTGAGTTTTTCATCGGTGCTGTGCTGTTTGCGCGTCTTTTCGAGCAGTTCCAGCGCCTCGCCGGACTTGCCCTCGGCCAGCAGCTGATTGGCCTGTTCAATCGTGGCCGTGATGTGGGCCTTGGTGATCCGTTGCTCCAACTGCTGGGACAGCAGGGCCAGCTTGCCGCGCTCCAGTTCGGTCAGTTGCTGCTCGGTGAGTTTGTCTTCGCGCAGTCTGCCGATTTCTTGCCGGGCTTTATTAAACGCGTCATCCTGAATGAGCTGTTGTATGTCCGACAACGCTCGAGCCCGCTCGCGGCTGTTGACCATCTGGCCTTTCATCGCGTTGATTTCCGTCAGGGGCGGTCTGCCGGGAACGTTCTCTGCGGATTCAAAACTGTCGTGGGCGCCTTGGTAGTGCCCAATGGCGGCAGCGAAATCGCCGTCGCCCATCGCGGCCAATCCCTCCGCCTTCCGTAGATAGGCCTTGGACATGTGTCCGCCGATCATCGCGCGGTTGCCCAGTTGCGGATCGTTGGGCCAGTCCCGGGCGATCTCGCGAAAGATTTCGATGGCCTGATCGTATTGCTTGTCCGTGTACAACTGCATGCCTTCGTTCAATCGGGCCAGGGCGGCGGTACGTAATTTTTCCTGGGCCTGGTGGGGCAGGTAGGACCGGACGTACCACACTCCCCCGCCGATGATCGCCAGCAGAACCACCGCGTTGATTGCCAGCAGCAGCGGCAGCTTGCTGCGCTTGGGCAGTGGGGCGGTGGGATTTTCATCCGCGACCGGTTCGGCCATCGCTTGCGATTCCGGAGTCGATTTGACCTTGCCCATCGCCTGCCCGCTGGCCGTGAAGTTCCGCTTGATGACTTCAACCAATTGGTCTGCCGTGGCGATGCGCTGGGACGGATCCTTCGACAGCATCCGTGTCACCAGATCGCTCAGCGCTTCGGGCACCTTGGAATTGACCGTGCGCAACGGCGGGGCGTGCAGTCGTTGGTTGGTGTGCCATTTCATCCACCGCATGGCCTGGTGACGTTCATCGCGCAGCACCGTGCGGAAGGCCTTGTTGAACTGGCCGCGACCGGCCAGCACCTCGTAGGCGATCATGCCCAGAGCGTAGATGTCCGACCGGGCGTCGGCGGGGTCTTCGCCGAACAGTTCCGGCGCCATGTAGCGCGTGGTGCCCATGGTCAGCGGGTCCTGGTCTTCGATGACGGTGGCCAGGCCGAAATCACCCACTTTCACCCGTCCGTCGCGTTGCAGGAGGATGTTGGCCGGTTTGAGATCGCGGTGGAGGATGCCGCCGTCGTGAATCTGTTTCAGCGCCAGCGCCAGGCAGTAGACCAGATTTAAGCCCTGGCGTGGGTCCATCGGACTGTCCGAGGACTGCAAGGCGTGCTCCAGCGAGGCGCCGTCGATGTATTCCATGACGATGAACAGTCCGCGCGGTTCATCGATCAGGTCGATTACCTGAACCAGATATTCCGATTGCTCGCTGAGCTTCTTTTGTATGTCCGCTTCGGCGCGGAAGCGCTCGCGCGCCGCTTCGTCGATCTGTGAACCGTCGGCCAGTTGTTTGATCGCCACCTCGCGACCGAGCAGACTGTCACGTCCTTTCCAGATCAGCGACATCCCCCCGGCGCCCAGGGGTTCTTGCACGTCGAAATAACCCAGTTTGTCACCGGGTTGAAGCGCGGGGGTCATCGTTCCTGTCGTCGGCGTGGGGCTCATGGGGCTGTCTACCTTTGATTCATCCCTGCAGACCGCCCGGGGCTTGCGCCTAGGGCTGTCGCGGCAGGCTGGGTTGCGGGGGCAGTTCGTCGCGCAGCCCCTCGTTGGTCAGCGTGTAGCCGGCATACACTTCGCGGTAATACATCCGTTCGCCGTGCGATTCGTCGGCGTAAATCCGGTTCACCCACGGCGTGGACAGATTGAACCGGTGGATCACGTTCACCGTGACCGGATCACGCGGCGAAAACGTGTAGACCGATCCTTCCGGAATCTTGATGTAATCGATGGTTTGCTCGTCAATCACCACGGGAATCAGCACTTCGATCATCGTGTTTGCCGAGGCATAGTTGACCCGTTCGGCGATCAGTTCGTCGACCCAGTTCGGCGTGGTCTTGCCCATCCCGGAAAACAACCGGTCCAGTCCCGTTGTGATGGCCGTGGAAGTCGCTTGCTCCGATGAGCTGCGCCCGGCCACGGGCGCCAGCGCCAGGTAGGCCGACTGGAGGATCGCATCGTATTTCGATTGCCCCGAGCTGGCGGTGAAGACATTGGCCGGGTCGCCGGAGCCGCCGACCGGCAGTTCCGTGGCGGTTTCCGTGTCCTGCGGGATGTAAGCGATGGCGCTGCGCGTGGCGGCGAAAGCGGCGTAGTGAACGAACATGTTGCCGCCCATCAACAACGTCGTCTGCGTCAGCAGCAGAATCATGAATAACAGCACCGGAAGCACCAGCGTGAACTCGATGGTCGCCACGGCCCGGCTGTCCGTGGCCAAAGCAGCCAATCGCTGACGGCGGCGCATCCGCCAGATGGCCCGCACCGACAGGAAAATTCCGGCCAGACACAAGACGGCAACGCCCAGGCAGAGCCACGTCAACTCGCTGTTGAAAAAAGAGCGGTAGATCGATTCGTCGAAGTGGCGGATGTGTGAATAGTTGCTCATGACGGGCTCCGGTTCATCCTCTCTGATTCACCAGGCCGGCGCCCAGGGCGTGGCCAGGCCCAGCAACGTTTCCGATCCGGCGACCAGGCCGCCGATGCAAATCGCCAGGGCGTAGGGAATGCGCGGGCTGTCGTCGGGCAGTTCCGGCCGGGTCTTGGCACCGGCCATCAGCATGGCGCCCCAGAGGCGTCGGGCCGTTTGCTTGAACAGGCCGCGGGCGAACATGACGATCAGTGCCAGCAGCGCCCCGACGATGAACGCGTAAAAGGCGGTGGCCAGCAGGGTCTGCCAATTGGCGCTGATTGCGCCCACTGCGGCCATCAGTTTCACATCACCCCCTCCCAATCCGCCGGCGGCGAACAAAATCCCCATGCCCAGAACCGCCAGACCCATGCCCGCTGCCGAGTTTTGCAATCCCGCCCAGGCCGATCCCATCTGCGGATCGATCGCCCCGGCGACTGCGGACCACACCAACCCCGCCGCCATGGCTGGGTAAGTCAGCCAGTTGGGAACCAGGTGAGTTCGGCAATCGATGATCGCGGCTGCGATCATCACCGCCGCAAGCAGTCCCATCGTGACCCATTCGGTCATTTCGAGATCAGCGCAGTCGGTTCAAAAAGTCCGATCAAAACGGATCCTGGCCCAGGGAACTATCGCTATCGTCCCGGACCTCGTCACTGGATTCCTGTACCCATTCGACGATGTAATCCTTGAAATACAGCAACACCGCCAACAACGGCAGGACGATCGCCGCGATGATCAGCAGCTTTTCCAGGCCCTCGGCGCCGCGCTCATCACGATGGATCCGCATGGCCAGATTCAACAGCTTTCTCATGGCGCACCTTTCATCGTTGATTCCCCAAGACCGACTCAGGGAAAGGGGATTCCATTCAACGTTGTCATCATTCGGTAATGATCGGTCAACAACTGAAGACTCAGCTTGATTGCGAAATAGCTGGGCAGGGCGATGGCCGCCAGTAACAGGGCCCATTCCAGGGTGGTTGCGGCGGTCTGATCTGATAGCAGCGATTGTTTTTCGGGCGGCTCGGTATGCATGTTTTTGTCGTTTAACATTTTATATTATCGGCAATTAGCGAATCAATCTTCAGTTCCGAAAATTTCCCGTGTCCATTTGCTGACCAGGTTTTCTTCATTCGGACGCAGCTTGCCCGCCAATGAAGAACGCTCACCGGACCAGGTTAATTGCATCGTTTTTTCGCCGTTTTCCGAAATCACCGGTTGCATGTTGAACACATCACGGATCTGGTAGCGGCCGTCGTCGCCGAGTGTATCCACTTCGGCGATATGGGTGACCAATCTTCGGCCCCCCACGAAGCGGTTCATCTGCACCAGCACATCGATGGCGCTGGAAATCTGGGCCCGCAGGGCGTGCAGCGGCAGCTCGATCTCGCTCATCAAAGCCATGGTTTCCAGGCGGTTGAGTGCGTCGACGGGGTGGTTGGCGTGCAGGGTTCCCATCGATCCGCCCTGGCCGGAGGTCATGGCCTGGATCATGTCCAGCGCCTCACCGCCGCGCACCTCGCCGATGATGATGCGATCAGGCCTCAACCGCAACGAAGAGCGAAACAACTCACGAATGCCCACCGCGCCCCGGCCATACTTATCGGGCGGCTTGGTTTCCATCGACAGGATGTGTTCCTGCTGGAGCTGCAATTCCGCCGAATCTTCAATCACCACGATCCGCGAGCCCGGAGGGATGTAGCTGGATAAGGCGTTCAGCAAAGAAGTTTTTCCCGTGCTGGTGCCGCCGGCCACGAGCAGATTTTTCTCCGCCAGGACCATGATCTTCAGATACTCGTTGGCTTGCGGGGTCAGGGCGCCCAATTCGACCAGCCAATCGATATCGAGCATCGACTTGGCGAATTTGCGGATGGAGACCGCCGTACCGTGGCGCGAGCAGGGCTCCTTGACCACATGGACGCGCGATCCATCCGGCAGCCGCGCATCGATCAACGGATTGTCTTCCGAGAGCGTCTGGTTGGTGAATTGGAGGATGTTGTTGACGGCCGCTTCGTAGGCCTCTTCGTCTGCAAACCGGGACTGAATGCGCTCGATCACGCCTTCGCGTTCGATGTAGATTTCATCGGCGTGGTTGATCATGACCTCGGTGACCGCGGGATCATCAAGGTAATCCTTGATTGGCGCCAGGTAGTGGGCGACGGTTCGGGAAAAGATGTCCTGCTTGCCCATAATCAATCAAAACTACCGCTGGGGGACGTTTCGATCAAGCGGGCGGACCGGCTTCACCCCCGCCTGCACCCTTTTTTAACGAATAGCCACGCGGTCTTGTTTCATATCCCACGGTTTTTCGTCACAATAGGCAGTCACCATCGAGTTTTTGAAATTCCAGGAGATGACCATGTCAGTATACCGTCGAATCGCATCGTTCAAAGACGTGGCCGCAGTGCGCCAATACATCGCGGAACTGGGCATCCATTTGGAGTTGGAGGAGACGATCGAGCCGGCCCCCGATTCTCCGCTCGCTGCCCAGGCCCAAATCCACGATCGCACGCTTGGCAACCGCTGGACGATCCATCCCATGGAGGGCTGGGACGGCACGACGGACGGCCGGGCCACCGATGCGGTGCGCCGACGTTGGAGGCACTTCGGCCAAAGCGGAGCGAAGTTGATCTGGGGCGGTGAGGCGCTGGCCGTGGTTCCCGAAGGCCGAGCCAATCCCAACCAGCTGATGATCGACGCATGCACGGCCGACTCTCTGGCCGAGTTGCGAGACCTGGTGCATGATGAGCACCGCCGATGCTTTGGCGATACCGATGACCTGCTGTTGGGCTTTCAACTGACCCACTCCGGGCGGTTCTGTCGACCGACAGGTAAGCTCGAACCGGTGATCGCGTATCGGCATCCCGTTCTCGATCCCAAGTTCGGCGTGGACAGCGATCACTGCATCATCACCGACGATCAAATCAAACGACTGATCGACCACTACGTCGAGGCAGGCAAAATAGCGCAGCGCGTCGGCGCCGACTTTGTCGATGTCAAACATTGCCACGGATATTTGCTGCACGAGTTTCTCAGCGCGCATACCCGGCCGGGTCCGTTCGGCGGCAGCTTTGAAAACCGCACGCGCCTGCTGCGCGAAATCGTCAGCGGGATACGCGCTGAAGCGCCGGGGTTGTTGATCGGCGTCCGCCTCAGTGCCTTCGACTCCATTGCCTACCGGCCCGATCCACAGCGCAGTTCACCCGGCAAGCCCGGTCCGGGCATCCCCGAAGCGTTTGATGGCGCGGTGTACGATTACGGGTTTGGCGTCGATCGCGGTGATCCGACCGGTTATGACCTGTCCGAAACCCGCCAATTTCTGGAGTTGTTGCGGGAGTTGGATATCCGCTTGGTGAATCTCACCGCCGGCAGTCCGTATTACAACCCGCACCTTCAAAGACCCGCGCTTTTTCCGCCGAGCGATGGCTACCAGCCGCCGGAAGATCCGCTGGTCGGCGTGGCGCGGCAGATCGATGTGGTGGCGCAACTCAAAGCCGAGTTCGAGGATCTGTTCATCGTGGGCACGGCCTACACCTACCTGCAGGATTACCTGCCTCACGTAGCCCAGTATTATGTGCGTCACGGAAAAGTGGATTCGGTCGGTCTCGGCCGCATGGTGCTCAGCTATCCGCAACTGCCCGCCGACACGCTGGCCGGGCGGGCGATGGACCGCAAACGGGTCTGCCGCACGTTCAGCGACTGCACCACCGGACCGCGCAACGGCCTGCCCAGCGGTTGTTACCCGCTGGATGATTTCTACAAGAACAGCGAAGAGGGCGCACGGTTTCGTCTTATCAAAGAACAGGTGAAAAAGGTTTAACCATGATTGAAATCAATGATCGACTGCAATCGGCGGACCTGCTGCCGAAGATCGAGCGGATGTGGCAACTCTCGGCGGCGAAAATCGACGCCATCGAACAGACCTGCCCGCCCGGCACGACTTCCCCGGTCTTTACCGTTCTGGGCCGATACACCGCGCAGGGCTGGACCGAGTGGACGCAGGGTTTCCAATATGGATCGATCGTGCTCCAGTACGACGCCACCGAAGAGTCGCGCTTTCTCGACCTGGTGCGTCAGCGCGTGGTGCAGAGGATGGCGACGCACCTGACGCACATCGGCGTGCACGATCACGGATTCAACAACGTGTCGACGTACGGCAATCTCTGGCGACTGATGAACGAGGGCCGCATCCCCGAAGATCAATGGCAGCGCGATTTCTACGAGCTGGCGTTGAAGGTCAGCGGCGCGGTGCAGGCGGCGCGGTGGACGGTGACGTCCGATGGCACGGGATTCATCCACTCGTTCAACGGGCCGCAGTCGCTGTTCATCGATACGATTCGGTCGCTGCGTGCGCTGGCGGTATCGCATCAGCTTGGTCACGTCCTGATGGGCGAGAAGGATGAGCGGATTTCCCTGCTCGCCCGTCTGGTTGAACATGCAGCCAACACCGCGCGTTACAGCATTTACTACGGGCAGGGCCGTGATGGTTACGACACGCCGGACCAGCGCGGCCGATCGGTCCACGAGTCGGTCTTCAACGTGAACAACGGCGACTTCCGCTGCCCCTCGACGCAGCAGGGGTTCTCACCGTTCAGCACGTGGACGCGCGGCCAGGCGTGGGCGATTTGCGGATACCCCGAGCAACTGGAATACCTGACCACGCGCCCGGATGAGGAACTGGAGTCGTTGGGCGGGCGCGATGAGATCGAGTCGATGCTGCTCAATGCCGCCACGGCCGTGTGCGACCATTACATCGCGCACACCCCGACCGATGGCATTCCGTACTGGGACACCGGCGCGCCGCACCTGCACAAACTGGGCGACTGGTCCCGGCGGCCCGCCGAGCCGTTCAACGATCACGAGCCGGTGGATTCCTCGGCGGCGGCGATCGCGGCGCAGGGCCTGGTGCGCTTGGGCATTTACCTGAAAGAGGCCGGCGATGCGGAGCATGGCGGACGCTATTTTCAGACCGGGCTGACCGTGTTAAACACGCTGCTCAGCGAACCCTATCTGAGTACGGATGACGAACACCAGGGCCTGATTCTGCACAGCGTCTATCATCGGCCGAACGGTTGGGATCACATTCCCGCCGGGCGGCAAGTGCCTTGCGGTGAATCGAGCATGTGGGGCGATTACCACGCGCGCGAAGCGGCACTGTATGTTCAGCGTCTTGCTGCGAACGAAACGTACTATCGGTTTTTCGGTCCAGCCGTTTGAAGGAGTGATTCATGGCTACGGAACCCAAAGTGGCGCTGGTGACCGGAGGCAGCCGGGGCATCGGATTCGGTATTGCCGAGGAACTGGCGAAAAGCGGATTCAACCTGGTGATCAACGGCGTGCGACCGGGCACGGACATCGGTGACGCGGTCACCCGGCTCGAAGCGCATCGCGGCGCGGTGCAATACGTGCAGGCCGACATCTCGGTGAAGGCCGATCGCGAGCGCCTGCTCCAGACCACCGGCGAATGCTTCGGTCGGCTGGATGTGCTGGTGAACAACGCCGGCGTTGCGCCCACCGAGCGAGCCGATATGCTCGAAGCCCGCGAGGAGAGTTTCGATCGGCTGATGTCGATCAACCTGAAGGGCCCGTATTTCCTGACACAGGCCGCGGCCCGTTGGATGATCAATCAGACCGTTGACCATGCGCAGGTCGAGGGCTTCCGCAACTACCGCGGTTGCATCATCAATGTCTCTTCCGTCAGTGCGTTCATGGCCTCGACCAACCGCGGCGATTACTGCATCACCAAGGCCGGCATCTCCATGGCCACCCGGCTCTGGGCGGCGCGTCTGGCCGAACACGGCATCAACGTGTTTGAGATCCAACCGGGCGTGGTGGAGACCGACATGACGGCCGGCGTCCGTGAAAAGTACGACCGGATGATCAAGGATGGCGCCATGCTTCTGCCGCGCTGGGGCACGGCGACCGATATCGGCCGGGCGGCGGCCATGCTGGCGCGCGGTGAATTAACCTATGCGACCGGACAGGTGCTGATCATCGACGGCGGATTGAGTCTGCCGCGACTTTAACGGGAACCCGAACCATGGACGAAGCGATTGCGACGATTACCGAGCATCGGCTCGTACCCATCATGGTGATTGACAACGCGGCGGATGCCATGCCCGTCGGCGATGCGGTGCTGGCCGGTGGATTGCCGATCCTCGAGGTCACCTGCCGGACTGACGCAGCAATGGATACGATCAAGACGCTCTGCGACCGCGGAGACCTGCTGGTCGGAGCGGGTACGGTGCTGACGATCGAGCAGGCGCGGCGTGTGATCGATCTGGGCGCGCAGTTCATCGTCACGCCGGGCTTCGACGCCGCGGTGGTCGAGTTCTGCCAGGACAAGCGCATGCCGATCGCCCCGGGCGTGGCGACACCGACCGATATCGCCGCCGCGCTGGCGATGGACGTGGAGGTCATGAAATACTTCCCGGCTGAAGCGTTCGGGGGCGTGGAAGCATTGAAGGCCATTGCCGCGCCGTTCGCTGGCGTACAGTTCATTCCGACCGGCGGCATCCGACAAGACACCTTGGCCGGCTACCTGGCGCTGTCAGGCGTCATTGCCTGCGGGGGCAGTTGGATGGTGGCGCACCACCTGTTGCGCGATCAACGCTTCGACGAAATTACGCGTCTGACCGCCGAGGCCGTGGCCTTGGCGCGCTCCGCCAAGGGCTGAAAGCAGCGGTGTTTTTACCCCCCGAGGGGGTGCCGGTATGGAAACAGAAGATGTTTGGTCAATGTCGGCAGGATTGACCACCGCTTGGCGTCTATTCTCAAAGAGATGAGTAGCACGAGCTTGAGGGTAACCATGAACCACATGCGACACGGATGGATACGGCTGGCCGCGGTATTGGTTCTGGCGCTGATCCCCGGCGCCATGGTTCTGGCGCAAAACAACGACGGGCGCACCGTCGATGCCGCCGGCAAGAAGTTGATGGCCGCGAACGGACTGTACCAGCGCGGGCTGTACAAGCTGGCGTGTGAGGAGTACGAGGAATTTCTCAAGACGTATCCGAAGCACGCCAAGGCGACCGATGCCCGCTATGCCTATGCCGTCTGTCGATATCGTCTGCGCGAGTACGACAAGGCCATCCCGCTGTTTGAAAAGGTGCTCCAGGACAACCGTTTCGACAAGCGCGATGAGGCGATGACGGTGCTGGGCCATTCGTACCTGACATCGGGGCGGAACGAGAAAGCCCTGGGCGTGTTCAACCAACTGCTCAAGCAGTTTCCGCAAAGCCGGCACGTCGAGGTTGCCGAGATCAACCGCGCGCAGGTGTTGTACTTGCTCAATCGGTATGCGGAGGCGATGCAGGCCTGCTCGCAATTTCTTTTGAACCGTGCCGATAGCGCGCGCACTGCCCAGGTGCAGTACCTGATGGCGAGATGCCAACAGGCGTTGAACCAGCCGGCCGATGCCGTGGCCACGCTCAACACGCTGCTCGGTGAGCACGCGGATTATCCCCAGCGTTTTGACGCCTTGCTGCTGATCGGACAGTGCTACGAGCAGATGGGCGAGTACGAACAGGCGATCAATCAATACCGGCGAATCGTGGAGCAGGGCCCCAAAGCGCGGCAGGCCGTCGGATGGTATTCGATGGGCGTGGCGTACAACCTCTGGCAACAACACGACAAGGCCATCCATGCGTTCAATAAGGTGATCCGGGAATATTCGGGCAGCCGTTACGCCGACGCGGCTCGCCTGGATCTGGGCCTGGTGCAATTTGGCGCCGGCCGGATGGACAAGGCGCGAAAAACGTTTGCCAACGTCGTGCAACACGATAAAGCCCGCGCGGACATGGCCCGTTATTATCTCGCCCAGTGCGATATTTCGGACAGACAATACAAGGCCGCACGCGACAAGCTCAACGAACTGATTCAAAAAAAGCACGCCCCGGCCAATCTCAACGACATTCTGTACGACTACGCCAGATGCACCCTGGCGCTCAAGGAATACCAGCAGGCCGCCGATCGGTTCGACCGGTTCATCGAGCGATTCCCCAACGATGCGCATGTCCTTGAAGCCCGCTACCACCGCGCTTTCTGCCTGCACAAGCTGGGGCAGTACGAGCGTTCGTTGGAGCTTTGCGAGCGGATTCTCAAACAGACGACCAAGCCGGAGTTCGGGGTGGTGGAGCTGCGCGCCGAGAACCTGTTCCTTCTTGGGCGTTACGATCAGGCATCCAAGGCGATCGTCGATGCGATGCGCGTGGAGAAGGATTTGGCGCGGCAGTGGCGGCTCTCGCTCCAGCTCAGTCGGTGTGCCTACTTCCAGAAAAATTACCGGCGCGCCGTTGAGGTGCTCCGACCCATGCTCGCGGACAAGCAACTGGAGAACGAGGTCAACCTTCAGCGCGGCGTGTTTTTGCTGGGCGATGCGCAATTGCAGATCGGCCAAAATGCCGAGGCCGTAGAAACACTCAGCCGTTACCTGGCCGTGTCGAACCAGAAGACCGAAGAGGCCCGGTACAAGCTGGGGCTGGCGCATCTGCGCAACGGACAGCCCGATCAGGCCATCGGGGTGTTCCAGGAATTGGTCGGCGGCAATCCGAAACAGCCGTGGGTGGTTCGCGGCCGGTACGAGTTGGGCCAGCTTTTTTACAACCGCGATAAGCACAGTCAGGCCGAGCCATTGCTCAAACAGGTCAGCGAGCAGGCGGTGGCGCCGGACTTGCGGGCGCCGGCGCTTTACGTGCTGGCGTGCATAGCCATGGACGCCGGGGAGCATGAGAAGGCCGCCAACCTGTTCGGTCAGGCGGTCCGGCGTTACGGCGGTCACGAGCAGGCGTCCGAAGCGGCGTATTTCCAGGCGGAGTGCTTTCGCCTGGCCGGGAAAAACGATCGCGCGCTCAAACTGCTGCAACAGTACATCGTCAAGCACAAAAACTCCGAACGCATTCCGCAGGCGAAATATCTGATGGGTTTCTGCCACAGCCGCATGAATCAGCCCGAGCAGGCGATGGCGATTCTCAAACCGCTGGCCGACGACCGCGGAACCGTGAACGACAACGTGCTCTACGAACTGGCCTGGGTGCAGCGTACGCTCAAGAAGGAAGACCGGGCGATTGCCTCCTACCGTCGATTGTTGGCCGACTACTCCGACAGCGCGCTGGCGATGACCACGCGCACCGAATTGGCCGACTTGCTCTACGACAAGCACAAGTTCGCCGAGGCGGCAAAGCTGCTGAAGCAGGTGCTCGCCTGCGATGGCATCGATGAAACGTTGAGGACGCGCAGTCTGTTCAAGATGGGTTGGTGCTGCGTGCGGCTGGAGCAGCCGGACCGGGTGATAGAACACTTCACCCGGTTCATCGAAGCCAGCGACGACGCCGATCTCAAGGTCTCGGCGATCTACGAGGTCGGCCAGGCACACGCCTCGTCCGGCCAGTACGACCAGGCCGTGGCCCAATTCCAGCGGATCATTTCCCGGTACGGCAAGCACGAATGGGTTCCTTTGGCCATGCTCAAGCTGGGTGAGGTCCAGGCCGCCGCCGGATGGTACGATCAATCGAAGGCAACTTACGAGCAGTTTCTCAGCCGCTTCCAGGACAGCACCTACCGGTTCCTGGCGCAGTTCGGAATCGGCTGGGCGCTGGAAAACCTCAAGCAATACGACCCGGCGCGACAGTGGTACGCCAAGGTGGTCGAGCATCACAACGGCCCCACGACCGCCCGGTCCCAGTTCCAGATCGGCGAAACGTACTTCGCCGAGGGCGCTTACGAGCGGGCCGCCCGCGAGTTGCTCAAGGTCGATATCGTCTACGACTATCCGGAATGGTCGGCCAAGGCACTGTACGAAGCGGGCCGGGCCTTCCAGCAAATCGATCAACCCGATAAGGCCAAGGCCCAGTTCCGGCAGTGCGTGAACAAGTACGAGGATGAGTCCGTGGCCGACCTGGCAAAGAAGGCGTTGGAGCAAATGAAACCGTGAGCGATATCCGTCTGCAACGTCGTCTTTGCTGATACGAAACCCCACACGAAGGAGGCGACGGCCATGCCCGGCCTGAACCCGCATTTCATACGTCGCATGTCCCTGAGATTTTGCATCCTCGTGGCGCTGTTTGGGGCCGCGGCGATCCTCCAGCCAGCCCGGGCGCAGGAAATTGCGCCACAGCCGCCCGATGTCGAAGCGACGCAAGCCGCAGAGAGCAATACGGCCAAGGAGCCGGCCAAACGGATGAGTTTGCTGGAGCTGTTGATGAAAGGGCGCTGGTTCATGGTGCCCATCGGCGCCTGCTCGCTGCTGGGCCTGGCGATCATTATCGAGCGGGCATTGGCGTTGCGCCACGGCGTGGTGACGCCGGGCCAGTTCATGAAGGAGTTGAAATTCATCTTCACCGATGCCCACGAAGATCGCGATGCCGCCCTGGAATACTGCCATCAACACGACTGTCCGATTGCACGCGTGGCGGCGGCGGGCATCCGCAAGTCCGACCGCGATGAATCCTCGATCGAGCAAGCCATCGAAGACGCCGGCGCCAACGAGGTGGCCAAGCTGCGCCGCAACCTGCGCATGCTTTACGGGGTGGCGGCGGTGGCTCCGATGCTCGGCCTGCTCGGCACCGTCTGGGGCATGATCGAAGCATTCCAGGTCGCTTCCACCAAGGGCCTGGGTTCGGCCGAACACCTGGCCACCGGCATCTACGAAGCACTGGTCACCACCTTCGCCGGATTGTGCGTGGCCATCCCCGTGCTGGTGGCCTACTTTTATTTCATGGGCAAGATCGAGCACATCGTCAGTAAAATGAACGATATGTCGGTCGACTTTGTTGAACACTCCATCGCCCGCGCCAAGCGGGGCGGGGCGGCGGCCTGATCCGATGCGCATCAAGATCGAACAAGCCGACGAAGAAGCCGCGGTCAACCTCATGCCGTTGATCGACATGGTCTTTCTGCTTCTGATTTTTTTCCTGGTGGCGACGACGATCGCGCAGGAAGAGCGGGAGATCGCTGTGCAACTGCCCGGCACATCGAGCGTGGAGCCGTTGTCGGCCACGCCCCGGCAACTGATCATCAACATCCGTTCCGATGGCGCGTTGCGCGTGGCGGGCCGGACCTACGATT
Source organism: Phycisphaeraceae bacterium (assembly GCA_028282685.1). Taxonomy (GTDB): domain Bacteria; phylum Planctomycetota; class Phycisphaerae; order Phycisphaerales; family Zrk34; genus JANQHK01. The sequence continues at coordinate 58,918 of JANQHK010000094.1, read as the reverse complement.
CGGCCGGTCTCGAATCCTTGTTGCGCCGCGTCGTGACCGATGCCCCCCAGCGCGAGGTGCTCATCCGCGCCGATGAGCGCAGCATCCATAAATATTTCGCCGGCGTGGCCGGTCTTTGCCGCAAGGCCGGTGTCGGTGAAGTCAAGATCGGCTACATCCTCGAGAAACCCGTCGCCCAGAGCGTCCGTTAGAGTCCCGCACCATGGCATCGAAGCGATTCAATGTGACCTGGCGGCGGCGTTCGCTGCTGATCGCAGCGCCGGTGGTGATTGTCATGTTGGTGCAGGCGGCGGTCAGTCTTTTCGGCCCGCGCCCGCACCAGCTGACCGATGATCGCGCTATCGAGATGCCCGAAGCCCGGGCCGAGTTGCGCCTGGTGCTTTGGGCTCCGCCCCGGCCGCTCGATCCGATCTTCAATACCCACGCCGAGGAATCCCATCCCGCGGTCAGTCGACTCGGTAACGAACAATACTTCGCCCGTCACAACGGGGATGGCAACGCCGAGTTGTTCGTCAGTCACCTGCGGGGCGAAAAGTGGACACCGCCGATTCCGCTTTCCGCGGTGAACAGTAAACACAACGAACGGTCGCCTTGCCTTTCGGCCGATGCGAATTGGTTGCTGTTCAGTTCCGATCGGCCCGGTGGGAAGGGGGGGTACGATCTCTACGCTTGCAAACGTACGCGGGGGGGGTGGTCGGCGCCGATCAATCTCGGTCCCGCAGTCAATAGCCCCAGCCACGAAATCGATCCCGCGCTCAGTCCCGATCAGATGCGCCTCTGTTTCGCTTCCGATCGCCTGGCCGGGGACGTTGTGTCCTCCGGTGAGAAAAAACAACCGCCATCGCTCAGCGAACGAAACTTCGATTTGTACACGGCACAGCTGAACGATCCGCCGGGGAAACCGAAATGGCACCGGTCGATCGAACCCGCACAGCCCATGGCGACGCTGAATAGCGCCGCCTTCGACGGCAGCCCCTGCTTTTCGCCCGCCGATGATTTTCTGTATTTCGCCTCCGGTCGTATCGGCGGCCAGGGGCGACTGGACCTGTATCGCTCTCGCTTGACCGGCGGCAAGCCCGCAACGCCGAAAAACCTCGGACCGCAAATCAACAGCCCCACCGATGAGACCGATCCCTGCCTCACCATCGAAGGGTTCAGCCTGCTGTTCGCTTCCAATCGGCCTGCGCCCGATGCGCCGGACGGCGCGCCTTTGCAGTTTGATCTCTACCGCGCTCAATCGCACGAGGTCTACGCACGTCCGATGGATCGGTCGTTCCCTCTGGCTCCGTGGGCCTGGTGGGCGCTGGCCGGTGGATTGGCGCTGCTGGTGGCGCTGGCGTTGTACATTCACGAAGGCGGATACCGCCGGCTGGATTTGCTGAAGAAGTGCATGCTGTTCTCGCTGCTGCTGCACGTGGTGGTTTCGGTGTTGCTGTCACTGGTGATGGTCTCGCAGCAGATCGTTGAAATCGTCGCGCCCGATGCCGGCATGACCACCGCGGTCAACCTGGACATCGCGCGCGAGGTTGAAATCCGATTGCAGACCCGCCAAACACTGACCGACATGCCCACCGAAACGCCGCAGATCAATCCGACCAGCATGCGACGTGTGGTCGTGTATCGCACGCGCCCGGAACAGATTCCCACCGTCGTGCTGCCGCCCACGCAACGTGTCGAAGGGCGGATGGTGATTCAACCCGAAGCTCCCAGCCGATTACCGGCGCATTCGATCGAAGCGGTGGCATTGCGGGAGTTGGATTTCTTCGCTGCTTCGCCTCAGCCGACCCCGCCGATCACCAAACCCCTGCGCGCCGCCGAGCCCGTTTCCGAACAGGCGGTGCAAACCCCAAAACCCCGGGCCACACCGTCGATCGCACAACCGTTGGCCGAAGCGCGGCCGAGGTTGCACTCGACCAGCGTCGAGCCGACTCAGCCACGCCGACTGGCCCTGCTGCCCAGCGCATCCGGTGATCGTCCCCCCACCAAGCCCAACGAAGACGTAAAGCCCGATGCCGATCTTTCCGCTGTGCAGCCGCTCCTGACCCAGCCCGCCGCCGATGTCGCAGCGGTTACCAGCGACGAGGCCAAATGGCCGCAACGGACCGAGCCCGCTACCCCCAGCCAACCTCTGGCCGCCCGGCCCGAACGCGAGCAACACTCCCGACAGAATCCTGGTCAGGCGCCGGCGACACGTGCTTCCGAAAAATCGATCCTGCTGGCTCAGGCCGTCACCCCCCGACTGGATGTGCCGATCGAAACTCGGGAAGTGGCCCTGCCGGAGTCAAGTGTCGGCCCGCGTCTTCAGGTACCTCAACTGGCGCAGGTCAAACAGGCCGAACCGCCAGCCACGCCGCGCAATCCGGTGGATTCACCCGATACCGTTCAACCGTTGCCGAGCTCGGAGCAGTCGTTGGCCGCCGCGGAGATCAACACGCCCGACTTGCAGATGCTCAAACCGATGCGTGCCGAGGAAGCGCCGCTCCCGCATCGGGCGGATGCGTTGGTCATGAAGCCGGCCGATCCGGCGCTTGCGATGGAGCCGGCCGTCCCCGCGCTGGTGACGTATCCCATCACGGCCGACCTCGGTCCGAGCCGGTTGTCCAGCCCCGCGTCGTTGTTCCAGCGTTCGGTCATGCAACGTCAGCGGTTACTCCGGGAGATGGGCGGGACGCACCTTTCCGAGCAGGCCGTCGAGCGCGCCTTGCGTTTTCTGGCGCGTTTGCAGGAGGACGACGGCCGATGGACCCACATCGAAAATCAGGCCGCGCCCACCGGCAAAGGCCGCGGCGATCACGACTCCGCCATAACCGGCCTGGCCGCTTTATGCTTTCTCGCTTCGGAACACACCCCCGAGAAGACCGGCCCATTTCAGCAAACCATCACCAAAGCGCTGGATTTCCTGATGGACATACAGAAATCCAACGGCGATTTGCGCGATCGCGATGAACGCTACGGCATGTATTGCCATGCGATCGCAACACTGGCTCTCGCGGAAGCCGCGGTGATGACCGATCGGCGGGATTACCGCGATGCCGCCCTGCGCGGCGCGCAATTCATCATCGAAGCCCAACACCAGCCGACCGGCGGCTGGCGCTACAAGCCCAACCAGGCCGGAGACACCAGCGTGTTCGGCTGGCAGATCATGGCGTTGCACTCCTGCGAACAACTCGGCTTGCGGATTCCCGCCGAAACCCGCGAGGGAGCGATGCGCTGGCTGGTTCGCGTTTCTGAAAACGAGCACGACATCCTCAGCGGTTACCAGAATGATAATCCCACGCGCCCCATGACCGCCGAGGCCGTCTTCAGTCGCCTTCTTCTCGATGAAGACATCTCGCCGCAGCGCCGTCAGGTCGCCGCCGATTACTTGCTGAAAGACATGCCGAGCCAACAGCGAGGGATCAATTTCTATTACTGGTACTATGGTTCGCTGGCCATGATGCAACTGGGCGGCAAGGAATGGCGGCAGTGGAATCAGCAGACCCGCCAAACGCTGCTGCAAATGCAGCACACCAGCGGGCCGTTGGTCGGATCATGGGATTTCAAGCCGTCCAAGTGGGGCGAGCGCGGCGGCCGAATCTACTCCACCGCATTGGCCACGCTGACCTGCCAGGTCTATTACCGATACCTGCCCATGTACAAGTACCGCCCGATCCGTCGTTAAGCTCCGCCGTTCATGGTGAGGGTTAATCTCCCCCGAGTTGTCTGTGTTCTCTCGATTGCGCGTGCGAACGAACCTACCATGTATGCATGAAGATTCCGCATGATTGCGTCGTGTTGCCCGCCATTGTGCTGATAGGCATGCTTTGCGGCGGCTGCGAGAATCGTTCGACCCAAACCGCCTGCCCTCCCGAACATTCCTCCGTGAGCCAACCTGCCATGAGCGCCAACGATCAGCCACTTGAGCCGATGACCAAAACCGATGATCAGTGGAAAGCGGAACTGACCGAGCTGCAGTATCACATCCTCCGCGAAAAGGGCACCGAGCGCCCCTTCACCGGCGAATACACCGATACCCAAACGTCCGGCACTTACCACTGCGCCGGTTGTGATCTGCCTCTGTTCCAGTCCGAAACCAAGTTTCATTCCGGTTGCGGTTGGCCCAGCTTCTTCCAGTCCATCGAAAAGCACATCAACGAACAGTCCGACCACAGCCACGGCATGATCCGCACCGAAATCGTCTGTGCCCGCTGCGGCGGGCATCTCGGCCATGTCTTCAACGACGGTCCGCCGCCGACCGGCCAACGCTACTGCATCAACTCCGCATCTTTGAAATTGCACCCCGCAAAAACGGAATGATCCCCCTCACAAGACCTGCTTGACCTTCCCTGACATCAAAGCGGGTGAAGGGGCTCGAACCCTCGACTTTCAGCTTGGGAAGCTGACGCTCTACCAACTGAGCTACACCCGCGAAACTTTCCTAATGCTCTGAAATCGCTTGGCTTGTGCCCATAGCCGTCTTGGGTTTTCACAGAGCGTTTTTACTGTTCTAGCGCTTTTTCCAGCGCGACAGCGGATTTTACCACTTCACCCGGCTCGGCGGAAGGCCTGAGACGTTTGATAGTCTATCTTTTATTTGTGAATAGGAGAATCCGATACGAACTACTCAGGATGATCTTGCCGGTTTACAGGCAAGGCATGTGGAAACTCAAAGATGCGTTATGGTCAAATTCGGCCAAATCTGTTGTAGGTATTCGGCGGCCAACCGACGATGGCATTGGTCGGCCGTGGGTTCGGAGCAGAGTATGCAGCCGAAATCAATGTCAGATGGTTCGAGGTCTCGATGCGGCTGCCGACGCTCGATAATGTCTTGATACTCGCGCTCGTATTCAGTCCAGGTAAATTCGTTCTTCTTGTAGCCGTTGAGAAGTTGCTTGGTCGGAGCGAACGCTGGTAAATGGACGTATCCTGCGCCGACGATTGATCTGAGAAAGAACGGCAGATCGCTTCTCTTGGTGTAGCCGGCCAACTGTGAACTGTTATGTAGTCGCACATCCAATACGCGTTTAACACCTGCCTCTTTTAGAATCATGAAGAACTGCTCTGCTGACTTTCCCGAAAAGCCAATCGTGAAGATCTGGATTGGTAGTGTGCTCATGGTGGTTTGGTTGCATCCACGATTGCGGCCCATGATTAAACGAGTGCTTGGGGGAAAGGGCACGGGCCGGGGAGATTGTTGACAAAACTCTCAAAATCCTTCGTCGTGCGCAGCAGCCCCAGTTGCCGCAATTGGTCGGCATTGCGAAAGCGTTGCGAGCCGGGATAGACGAAACTCGTTTCCTTCAGGCGCGTGATCTGCTGGGCGTACTTCTGGTATTCCGCACCGGCCTGCCAGTGTTGTTTGCGGCGGGCTTCTTCTGCGGCGCTGTCCCAGAAGGTGTGATCGAATTTGAAATGGAGAACCGCCCCGCGCAGTGCGGAGGGGATAGCTCCCCGCTGGACATGCGCTCCTTCGGCGATTTCGACACCGGGCAGGTTCTTGAAAAGGACAAACTTGCACAGGCAGGGCGCGACATCAAACAGGCGACTGCGCACGCCGCCGGTGGCCTGCTGGCCGAGTCGGATCGTATCCAACTCGAACATGGGGCAGGTTTCCCACGGTTTTTCGTTCGCGCTAAAGTGGGCTTGTTCGAGCGGGCCATCGGGGTACATGTCGAGCAGAATGGAATAGAGGGCTGTGGTTTTTTCTCGATCCAGGTAGTCGCAGAGCGTTGGCAACGGGATCGAAGGCCCATGTGGATAGATCAGCAATTCATCGGCATCGATGAAAAGACACCAGCACCCGGGAGCGAATCGGCTGGCCAGTTCTTTGCGCCAGCGATTGCCGCATTGGCTCTGTGAAAACGGCTCGGTGGTATGAAAAAGCGAGACGTCGGACTGATCGAGCAGAAAGTCTTGCGCATTGTCCGTGGAATCGTTGTCGACGATGAAAAAATGATCGACTTTCAACGCGCGATAATATTCGAGGAATGCGGGGAGCCGCTCGCGTTCGTTGCGTATCGTGGAAAACAGCAGGATGGGATTGTCGCAGTTGCTCGAATACTTCAGAGCGATCTCGCTCAACGGTTTGGGCTTGGGCCGGCTCCACCGTGGATACCAGTTGGTCAGACCGGCCTTGATGCGCTTGCGCGTGCGCACGAGTAGCGATCGCTTTTTTCCGGGTTCTTTTTTTGAGCTTTGTCCTTTGAGGGGGAAGGGGGCTGCGGGTACGGGGCAGTCCAGAAATCGGCAGAGGTCTTCCCAGCCCGCACCGCTACAGATATTCAGAACAAGCAGGTCATCGAGGCGATCCTGAAAATATATCCGCACATCGGCCAGATGCTTTTCGTAGGCGATTTGCAGACACGGACCATCGAGCGGCTTTTCGCCGTAGAGTTCGGTATGAATCAGGTCTGCGGCAAGGGTCCAATCGTTTCTTGCGGTATACGCGATATGCCGGGTTACCGAGGCGCACCAGGAGTCGATATCCCGCGTGGTCAGGATGAACCGGGAGCCGGGGAACATGGCATCCAGTTCTTTGTAGGTCAGTGCGATCGGGGTGTCGGCAAAGGCCTGGTGCTTTTCGAAATCACTTTTTCGTGGATGGATGCTGTGCCAGTCGTATTCAAGAAACCAGACGGTTTGGCGCCAGTGCACGGCATCGAATCCGAGCATCTGAAGCGCAGCGGTCAGACTCTGCGTGCCGGTGCGGGACAATCCAATCCCGAAGATTTTTCCGGTAAATGGCGATGGACTGGTCATGGTTGCGGTGGCGTGGCGGTCGGATCCGTGCCGTTACCGAATCGTTCGGGCGGGCCGAGCTGGAGCTTGATGGTGCGCAGGGAACCGGTGAAGGCCTGTCGCAATTGCTGCTCGGCTCCACTGCGCAGCAGGCGGTCGAGTTGATAGAGCGTTGCGGAATCGGCCACCTCCACGCGCAGCACGCCGCGTGAATAACTGAGCAGGGCGGTTCGGGCGGCCAGTTCCGGGGGGATATGCTTTTCCCACAATGCCACCAGCTTGGCGACTTTCTTGTGGGGCCGGGCGATCTGGCGATCAAAGAGTTTTTTGATGAAGCTCAACGACTGGTCGGGCTCACGGCCGCTGCGCCATTGCCGCAGGCGGTGGATCTGGTTGTCGCCGGATTCTTCGTTGTGCATCCTTCCATTGTACGGACGGATTGGCCTGAACGCATGGCGGCGAATAGACTGCATATCGCCGGGAAGCATCATCGGCCGGACGTATCGGCAACATGTTCTTACGGGAGGCGCACCATGATCTGGCTTGACATCCTCATGCGAATCGCCCACATCCTGGGCGCCGTCACCCTGCTGGGCGGCATCCTCTACGGCCTGTTTGGTTTGGCGCCGTCGCTGCACATTCTCGACGACGATTTCCGCACGAAGCTGATTGACGTGGCGCGCAAACGATTCAACCGCGTGCTCCATCCGGCGATCGGCCTGCTCCTGCTCTCCGGCGTCTACAACTGGTGGCGCAACATGGGCACCTACGTCAAACTCAAAGAGCCCGAACCGGAAATGTACATGATGGTGCACATGCTGCTGGGGCTGAAGGTGCTGGGATCAATCACCATACTGATCATTCTTTTCGCGCAGGACATGGGGCGATTGCAGCGCAAGCCGACGCAGTGGATGGCGATCAATCTGGCGCTGGGGGTGACGGTGGTGGCGATGGCGGCGGGGGTGCGCTGGTTGCGCTTGCAGGCGATGGCGGTTTAGCACGTGTCTGTATCCCGTACTCACCGACCGATGTCTTTGCGTCGCTGGCTGGCTCGTCAGACATGGCGCCGCCGCGCTGCGGTTGGAGTGTTGGCGCTGGCTTCGACAGCGCTGATTCTCGCTGCGTCCATGCGTATCGCCGAGCACCGCCGGTTCGATCGCGTGGAGGTGCGGGTGGTGCGCATCGTCAACCCGGCGACGCTGCAAGTCGCCCGTCTGCACAACCCCCGGGAAACATTCACGCTGCGGCTGATCGGTGTGGGCGGCGATGTCCCGGCCGATCCGCAATCCATCGAACAGGTTAAACATCAAATCGCCGAGCAAACCCTGCTGCTGGTTGCGGGTCACACGTCGGCGCCGGACGAGTCGGCCTGCTGGGCGTGGGCGTATCTGCCGGATGGGCGATTGCTGAACGAGTGGGTGGTCGCCGAGGGCTTGTCGCCTGCGTCCGACGATCCGCCGCACGATTTGCAGTGGTGGATGGGCCGCCTGGAGAGACGGGCGCGCAGCACGGAACGCGGCATCTGGCGGCAGAAGACCGGGCCGTGATATCGGCCGAAGGAACGTGAGCTTGGATCGGCAGCCCGTCATGATTATACTGATGCCCGTGCGGATCGATTGCCATGTGCGAACTATCATAAGACCATGCGAAACAGCTATGACCGACATCAAATGATGATCGATCAGACCAGCGCCTGGCTCACGTGGGCCTTGGATACCAACATGCCGGCGCCGCGCATCCCCACGCGTCGTGTGGATGAGGGTGGGTTCGCAGTTTTGCAGCGCTTGCCCGGAGCCCGCGTGGTGTTTGCCCGCTGGTGGGCCGATGCGATTAACAACCTGGAACATCTGTAGGGGAACACCTCCATGCCAACCTCTTCTGGTTTATCGAATGCCTGGCTGATGCGATTCGGCCTGATGACGGTCATGATGGTGGTGGGCGCTGCCTGGTTCAGTTATGACGGCTGGATGAGCTACCCCGCGGAGAACGAACGCTGGCAAGCATACGAGGACGTGAAAGATGATCCGGGCGCCTGGGAGCCCCTGGCCCAGGAAAAGGGTTGGCCCACCGCAATTCCCAAAACACGACACACCGAAGAAAGCATCATGACGCAACAAGGTATTGGGTTAGTCTGTGGCGTGATCGGCCTGGGGCTGTTGATCTGGATCGGCATCGGCATGAAAAACAAGGTGGCGGCCGATGAGCAGGGTATCCGGGCCTGCGGGCAGACGATTCCCTACGCTTCGGTGAAAAACATCGACAAGTCGCGCTGGGACAGCAAGGGAATCGCCGTGGTCCATTACGAGCACGAGGGCAAACCGGGCAAAGTCACCATCGATGACTACAAGTACCAAGGCGGCGAGGCCGTGCTGAATACCATCGAGCAGAAAACCGGCGGGGCGGGCGAACCGGCTGATAATGACAATTCACAATAACAGTCGGGCTCTGTAAATCACCGCGTCAACTCATCAATGGTTTTGCGGATGACTGCAACAGTCAATTGATCCGCCGGCAGGAAGCGACCTTCCCTGTCATCATCGCGGAGCAGGTGCCAGGCGGCCAGACCGATGCGCTCGCCGGCGATCTTGTCGATGTGTGGGGTGGGTGCGGTGGGGGTGGTGGGTGACTGTCGCCGATGCTCGATCTGCTGCAACATCCAGTCGATCTGTTCGGTCTGTTGCTTGGGCTGCATCTCGCCGAGGAAGTGGATGGCCGTGGGGTCGATGTAAAAGCAACGCACCTTGCGCTTGCCGCTGCCGCGTTGAAGCGACAGATAGCGGAACCGGTCGAGGGGAAACATGTGGCGGTAGGCCGGCGCCAAAGCGGTGCGCGCCCGTTCGGTGTGCTGTTTGATCCGTGCGGCCTGTTCGAAATCCAGTGCATCGGCAGCGCGGCGCATCTGCTGTTGCATTGCCTGCTGTCTCCGCTCCAACGGCTCGGTGGCGAAGGCAATGGAATCACGGATCTGCTGACGGTAATGGCCCATGGAGACCGTCCCGTCGCATGGCGCGGGGCATTTGCCCATTTCTTTGTATGCACAGGCCTTGCCCTGCGGGGCCTGGGTGAGGATGTCGTGGTAGCGGCAGAGATCGAACAGGTCTTCGAGCATTTCAATGTAGCGCCGGGCCGCCGAGGCGTCGGGCAGGGGGCCCAGCACCTGTCCTGCGGGTTCGGCAATGCGCCGGATCGCCCCCCAGCGGGGAAAGGGCTCATCGGGATCGACCGCCAGCCAGTGACAACGCCAGGTTCCGACCCAGCGCCGATGTTCGGCGGGCATCAGGCGGCGCGCCGTTTCCAGATACACCCAGTCGGCCTCGAATCGGCTGAATGTCGGTCGCCAGCGGATATGCCGCACCACCGCGCGGTAATCGATGCGCTTTGAGGGTTGTTCGTCATCGTCCGGCTGGGTGAAGCGTCGATGCACCGCGTTGCGCAGGTTCCCCACCGTGGCCATGAGCACCGGACGGTCATCCCCATCGCTGAACAGGTAACACGCCCCCTTGCCGGGCAGTTTCATGCGCCACTGCTCGATCGGCTCGGCGGGATCGATCGGTAGGGACTGGGATAAACGCGGGTCGGTGGTGGTGAAGGGTTGGATGTGCGGATCGGTCACCAATGACGTCCCCAGACGCAAACGGGCGGTTTCAAATCGGCATGCCTTGTACCGTGGCCTCGAAGACAAGGTTGCCGTTGACCACGCCCTGGGTGTTGCAGATGAATCGCCGTCGGTTGCGCTTCAGTTCCTTACCGAGCAGGTATAGCCGATCGCCGGGGATCACCTGCCCGCGGAATTTCACATCGTCGCATCCCAGGAAGCCGAGGAATCCCAGGTGCGGCGAGTGCATTTTCATCAGGAACGCCGAGATCTGCGCCGCCGCTTCGATCATCATCACGCCGGGGTAGAGCGGTCGGCCGGGGATGTGCCCGGAGACCCAGAATTCGTCTTTGCGGACATTCTTAAAGCCGAGGATGGTGGCATCGTCGAAATCCATGTGGATGATGCCGTCGAGCTGGCGCATGTGGCCGCGCTGCGGATTGACCGATTCAATCTGCTCCACATCGTGAATGATTTTGTTCAGGTCGAAACGGGAAAGATCAAATATCAGTTGCGGGGCCATGGCAGCTCATCGGGGGCAGGGATCGACCAGCCGCACCGTTCCCGCGGAGGCGATGAGTCGCGGAAACGTCGGGCATTGAAACCGAGACAAAATCAGACCGTGGATGCGGGGCCTGAAAACGACGGTGAGGTAGATTAACGACCGCGAGACGGCCGATCAATTGCCTTCGCGCAATTCCAGGATTTCCACGCGAACGGCTTGTGAAGCAGCCTTGATGTCCTGCATCAGCTTGCGGGCCCGCGTGCCGGCGGCTTTGTTACCGCCTTCGGCCTTGCGGATGTCCTCTTCAGCCGATGCCACCAATGCCTTGAGGTTCTCGTAGGATTGCATGAGCGGCTCCTGAGGGGAAGGTGTGGGTGTTCCTGACCTTTCGTTAATAACAAGCTAACCGGAGCTTACCCCCGATGGCAAGTTAAAAAAAACGGTTAGTGGCATTTTCTGCCTCGTAAACGTCAGCGGATAATAGGCCTGATTTTCTCAAATCTCTCGGTTCCCGCCTCGTGAACCATCTCCAGAAGGGCGGATTCCGCGGAAGAAATAACGACGCCGATTTCGCGCATTCTGTTTATTGCCAACGACTTATCATCAATTCGGCGGGAGCTGGAGCCATCGGCGATTAATGCCGTCTGGTAGCCGGATTCTGTTAGATCCAGGGCGGTCTGCAGTACGCAAACGTGCGTTTCGATGCCGCACAGCAACACCGTCCTGCGGCTGAGGTCGGCCAATTGTTTGCGAATCGCCTCCACGTAGGCGGAAAATTTCAGCTTGCTCTGGATCGGCTGGTCGGAAGGTAAATGCCGGCGTAATTCACCGACCGTGGGGCCCAGCCCCTTGGGGTATTGCTCAGTGACGAGGATGGGAATTCCCAGCGCCACGCAACCCTGCACCATCACCGTGCACCGCTGTAAAACGCGGTCCCAGTCGGCGATGTGAGGGACGAATTTTTCCTGCATATCGACCAGCAGCAACACCGCCTGTTCCAGGCGGATACGGGGAATGGGCATGGTGGCTCCTACGGTTCAGTCAGGCGTCGGGCGTTCTGCTCGTGCAGGTCCGACAGTTGAAGCGGATCTTCGGGAACGCAAAAGCGCCCGGCCAGAATCACCGCCCCCTTTTTTATCCGCAGCACCGGGGCGCGGCAATCGCCTTTCCATTCGGCCTTGGCCCCGAGCAAGACCGGGCCTCCGCTCAAGGCCTCGCCGTGCAGCGCGCCGTTGCACTCGATGCCTTTGTGGGCTTCGATCCGCTCGGCCACGACGCGCCCGCCGCGCTGGATGACCAGCCGACCGCACGTCTGCAATCGCTTGACGGGTTTGTATCCCTTGACCACCACATCCTCGACGATCACCGGCTTGTTGCATCCGGGACAGTTGGTCGACATGGTCCGCGCGCCCACCTCGAAACGGTGGCCGCACAGGTAGCACTCGACCAGGTGTGGACCGGTGGCTTTGGCCATCAGCATCAGCCCCATGCAAGGGCGTTCTGTGACGATGGAGATGTTTTACTTGGCGCCGGCCGGCTGGGGCTGACCTTGCGGCTGCTTGCCCGATTCGTTGCCCTGACGCGCTCCGCCCTGGGCCGCCTTGACCGCCTCCGCTCCGACCGACACGTGACCGTCATACGTCGCTCCCTCGGCCACGATCAGCTTGCCCGCCACCAGGTCGCCGGTCATCTTGCTCTTGGCGTTGAGCTGGATCTTGTCCGTCGCCGTCACGTTGCCCTCGACCGAACCGTCGATCGAAATGCTGGTCGTGTTCACCTCGGCGCGGCAGACCGCTCCCTCGGCCACGTGCAGCGATCCCTTGGCACGAATCGTGCCCTCGAATCGCCCCAGCAGCTTGCAGTTGTTGTCGAAACTCATCTCGCCCTTGATCTTCGTGTCGGGCCCGATCACGGTCGCGTTGTTCGTCGGCTCGGCCATGGGTGCCTCCCTGAGTGGAATGGTTCGATATTTAGCGTCAACCTGTTATTGTACCGCACCGCAACGGACCCCGCAGAACGGCCGGGCCGGCCTTTTATCCGAGTGTCAGTGCGGTTATGATGAAATGCGGGTGAACCATGTCAAATCCCAAAGTAGAGCTTTCGGTCGATGATTCCCGGGCATCGAATTGGCGCGTGTTGAACGTGACCAGTCTGGTGCTGGGCTTGTTTGCGCTGGTGTGCGTCGCTGTGATGTATCTGTTTCTTCTGCCCCGATTTTTTCAGATCTTTTCCGAGTTCGGCACCAAATTGCCCGCCCTGACACTTCTGATCTACAACACCTCGTGGCTTTGGGTGGCGGCGGTGCTGCTGATCGTAATGGTTTCGATCAAGCAGGCGTTTGTCCCCGCCCTCTGGAGCACATGGATCAACTTCGCCGCCATGTTGCTCGGATTCATCTGGATCGTTGTGGTGATAGTGGCAATGCACGTCCCGATGATGCCCTGATCGAAAATGCCCAATGAAGGTTCTGAAATGGCTCGAAAGAGATTCACGATCCTATCAATCATCCTTGCTCCATTTTTCGTCATCGTCGGAATTTCTGTGTTTGCCTTGATCGTCTATTGCCTCCTGATATATACCCCCACCACTGACACGGGCGTGTTCCTTGAAAATCCGAACCAAGATGGCTACAAGAAGTATCCGGTAGAACCGAAGCATCATCCCCGTGTGAACATTTACATCAATCCAAACAGCCCGGATGAACAACTGCGTCTTTTTGTTATGACGGGCTTGGAGCGGCCGATAAAAATCACGAGACATTCACCCACGGTATCCAGCTACGAGTATGCAGTTCTGGATACCAAACCGGCGATCATCGGTATTAATCCCGGTCCTGCTTATGGTACGGCAGAGTCCAAAGCCAAATTCAAACAGTACCGATTCAATCCGATGGCGGTCACCATCGAGCTCAAAGGGACCGTACACAAATCGATGGGATATGTGTTTGCTCGTCTTGACGACTATGCTGAGGCGCCTGGCAAATATCCGATGTCGCGGACTCCCGGATCATTTACTAACGACTATCCTCAGGATGGATTCCTAATATTTTTTGATCTTTCATACAGAGAATTAGTAGGGGGAAAACTGCATATCGGCGGAGTGGAAGGACCGCACGGTCCTGTTTCGATCCCGCCAACCCGCATCGTTGGGGAAAAACCACGCGATATCGCGGCCCCCGATCGCGATATAGTCGGGATGGCGCCTCACACAGGGTTCTCCCATGGCCACTGAAGTGGCCATGCCGATTAACGTATCCAAAGAAACACCCCGCCGTAAACGGCGGGGCTTGGGACGATCCAACGAAATAACCAATTAACGAGTTAACGAATTAACGAATCAACCAACTCACGGCTGCTCGGCATCCCGGGCGTCGGCGTTGTCCAGGCGGTTGTCCAGAGTCTTGATTCGGTTGATCGCGTGGATGAACGCCATCGCCGAGGATTCGATGATGTCGGTGCTCAGGCCCCGGCCGCGCACGCGGCGGTCGCGGTGTCGCGCTTCGACCGTCACTTCGCCCTGCGCATCCTTGCCGCGTGAGACGGCGCGGATCTGGTAGTCCAGCAGGTCGATGTGGATGCCGGTCAGCGAGCGGATGGCCGAGTAGATCGCATCGATCGGCCCGTCGCCCACGGACGCCTGCGTGCGGTGCATGCCCGAAGCGTCGGCGACCGTCACCGTGGCCGTGGGCACCGTACCGCTGCCCGTGGTCACCTGGAGGTTCACCAGCTTGAACGTCTCGATGTCCGTGGCCGATTCGAGTTCCGATTCGATCAGCGATTCGATGTCTTCGTCGTAGACGTCCTTCTTTTTGTCCGCCAGGGTTTTGAACGCTTCGTACACGCGGTCCAGCGTTTGGGGATCGAGCGTGAAGCCGAGCTGCTGGATGCGGTCGTTGAGGGCATGGCGGCCGGAGTGCTTGCCCAATACCAATTTGCTGTCGGGAATGCCCACGTCCAGCGGGTTCATGATCTCGTAGGTGTCGCGGTGTTTGAGCATGCCGTCCTGGTGGATGCCGGCTTCGTGGGCGAAGGCGTTTTCGCCGACGATCGCCTTGTTGCGCTGGACCTGCAATCCGGTGAACTGGCTGACCAGTCGGCTGATCGGATAGATGCGCTTCGAGTCGATGTTCGTGCGGAGATCGGGGAACTGGTCGCTGCGCGTTTTCATCGCCATGACGATCTCTTCCAGCGAGGCGTTTCCAGCCCGCTCGCCGATGCCGTTGATCGTGCATTCGATCTGCCGCGCCCCGTGCAATGCCGCCGAAAGTGAATTGGCCACCGCCAGGCCGAGGTCGTTGTGGCAGTGCGATGAAAGGACGATGCCTTGTTCATCAAGCTGCGGCAATTGCTCGCGCACATACTGAAAAATATAACCGTATTCTTCCGGCGTGGCGTATCCGACGGTATCGGGAATGTTAATGGTGGCGGCGCCGGCTTCAACGGCCGCGGCGGTGATCTCCACGAGGAAATCGAGTTCGGTGCGGCTGCCGTCTTCCGGGCTGAACTCGACGTTGTCCACGTACTGGCGCGCCTGGGCGACGTGATCGCGCGTGATCTGGATGATCTGTGCCTTGGCCTTCTTCAGCTTGTGCTCGCGGTGGATCTTGCTGGTGGCGCAAAAGACGTGAATGCGCGGGTTGGGCGCGCCCTTGAGGGCTTCACCTGCTCGATCTACGTCCTTGGCCATGCAGCGAGCCAGCGCCGCGGTCACCGGGCGCGTCACCTCGTTGCTGATGGTGCGCACGGCCTCGAAGTCGCCTTGGCTGGTGATGGGGAATCCGGCTTCGATGATGTCCACACCCAGCGCGTCGAGCTGACGGGCGATTTCCAGTTTTTCGTAATGGTTCAGTGAAGCGCCGGGCGATTGTTCGCCGTCGCGGAGGGTCGTGTCGAAGATTCGGACGGTGTCCATGATGCTGCTCCGTATCGTTTCGGCCGTATGCTTATCGACTGCGAGGGGATGGTGAAAAGAAAAAACCCCGGCCGGGCGTGGCGGTCGGGGCGGGGGGGCAAGGGGAAATCCGGTTCACAGGCCCGATCAACGCCATCGCCGCAGCCCGCCAAGCGTGCCGCTTAGAAGCCGTAGAGACAGGATTGGGGCCTGGATCGAATGCATGGCAATCAGTGTACCGGCCTGCCTGAAGTGGTCAAGAGGGTATGAAAGGACAATTCGGGGCCGATCACGCCTTGAAAGCGTGAAAACCGCGGTTTTTGGACAACACCCCATCGCGGGCCTATCGTTTAGACATCACGGGTCCGCAGACATGGATGTTCCTATCGCGGATCGGACGACGCACATTGGCGAGTTGTGTTCATGAAGTGTTCTCCGGTCGACAGTGAAAATTTTATGCATGTCGTATTGCCTCTGCTCGAGCAGGGCGAGGCGCACGCACTCGCTGAAGCGGTCAAGCTGCGCTGGACCTCCGGACAACTCTGCCAACTGCTGCATTACGGTTCGCTGGATGTGCGCAAGGTGGTCTGCCTGACGTTGGGGCTGGTCGGTTGTCGAAAATGTACCGATTGTCTGGCCCACGTGTTACGCGACGAGGATACACAACTGTCGCAAATGGCCGAACACGCTTTGTGGTCCATCTGGTTTCGATCCGGCAACGCCAAGGCGTTGCCGTTTTTTAAGCGCGGCCTAAACGCCTTGAACCAAAACGACCTGCCGCAGTCACTGGATCACTTCCACCGCGCAATTCAGGTCGATCCCAACTTTGCCGAAGCATTGAATCAGTGTGCCATCGCCCACTACCTGCTCGAGGAATACGCCAAGGCACTGGAAGACTGCCTGTCGGCGGTCGAACTGGTGCCGATCCATTTCGGCGCCTTGGCCGGGATGGGCCATTGTTACGCCCAGATGGAAGACCTGCCCTCCGCAGCCCGCTGTTACCAGCGCGCGCTGCAAATCAATCCCCGCATGGACGGCATCGCCCAGGTTCTGGTGAAGATCGAGACCCGCCTGAAAAAGCCAAGCGACACCATCGCCCCGCAAAGCTCTTCCTGAGTATCACTTTTTCATTGCTCGGGCCTCCCGGTGGACTTTGGAAGTCCTAAACCTGCCCGAATTCCGCTATAAATCAGGGAGGCGAAATTAAATTTTTTAATGGGGGTGCTTTTCTCTTGACTGCCTGCACGCACGATGTACGATTCCCGACTTTGCTGATCGAGCCGGTCCGGTCCGCCGCGGTCAGCTGAGTGCAAGGAAAAGAGACGCTCCCCAACGCCGTGGGCCAACCGGCCCCGGAGGCCGCTCGCCATGTCTTCAACCCGTCGATGGTCACAGCGACAGCGCACTTTGTTGTCGGTTGCACTTCGACGTCGCCGCCCGAGGCCGTTTCGTCTGCGGCTGGTGCTGTTGGCGCTGCTGGTCGTGTGCGCCGTCACGGCAGGCATGCTCATCGTCGCGCAGCGGAACGTTGTCGGTGAGGCGCCCCCGGCATTGCGCATGCTGGAGCCGAGCGAGCCCGGGTCGTTCGCTGCTGCGGCATTCGTCCAGCCCGAGCCCTTCGCGGCCGAACCCTTGCCCCTGCCCGAGAGACCCACGGCACCGACCACCACGTTGACACCCACAGCACCGTTTATAGAGCAAGCCGAGACCTTGCCGGTCATGTTCAATGGCAAAGCAGTCCGACCGGTCAAGACGATTCGGATGCGCGTGACGGGATATTGCTCCTGCTCGCGGTGCTGCGGGCGCCATGCCGATGGGAAAACCGCATCGGGCTATCCCGTCTGGATCAACGGCGGCAAGCTCGTCGCGGCGGATACGAACCTGCTCCCGTTCGGAACGCTGGTTTCGATTCCCGGTTACGCCGGCGACAAGCCCGTGCCCGTGCTCGATCGCGGCGGCAAGATCAAGGGCTACCGATTGGATCTTTATTTCCCTTCCCACAAGCAGGCCCGCCAGTGGGGCATCCGGTATCTCGACGTGATGGTCTGGGAGCGCGTGGGGGAGTAGTCGATTGGTTATTCGATGGATTGTTGATTCGGACCTTGGCGGATTCAGGTTCGTCCTGTTGGCTTGCCGCTGCGCGGAGCGGGGTTTAACGTAACCGCATGCGAATCGTTTTCATGGGAGCCGGCGCTTTTGGACTACCGACGCTGGAGCAATTGCATCGGCGTCACGAGGTGCCGTTGGTGGTCACGCAGCCGGAGCGCCCGGCCGGCCGTCGCCGGCATCTCGCCGCGCCGCCGATCGGTCAATGGGCGGCGGATCAGGGATTGCCGCTGATCAAGCCGGACAACTGCAACGACGCACGGGTGATTGAAACGATTCGTGGGGTGGAGCCGACGGCGATTGTGGTGATTGCGTTCGGTCAGTACATCAAAAAGGCACTGGCGAACCTGCCGCTGCTGGGCTCGGTGAACCTGCACGCTTCGCTGCTGCCGAAATACCGCGGCGCCGGGCCGATCCACTGGGCGATCCTGAACGGGGAAACCGAAACGGGCAACACGGTCATACGCATCGCGCCGAAGATGGATGCCGGGGCGATGCTGGGCCGACAACCGACGCGCATCGAACCGACCGAAACCGCAGGCGAATTGCACGATCGTCTGGCGGCGATGGGCCCGGAACTGATGCTTGATGTGCTGGAACAACTGGCCGCGGGCACGGCCGAGGAAATCGAACAGGACGAAGCGCAGGCCACCGTGGCGCCGAAGCTGGGCCGGGCCGATGGGCGTATCGATTTTTCTGACGATGCGGATACGGTGCGCTGCCGGATCAATGGTTTGTCACCCTGGCCGGGTGTGTCGGTGCGATGGGCGGGTGTTGAACAGGATACGGATGCGACCTTGAAACTCTGCCGCGCTGCGCCGGCCGCGGGAAATGGCGCCCCAGGCCAATTGCTCGGTGGGGGAGTGATTGCGTGCGGAAGAGGGGCGGTCCAGTTGCTCGAGGTGCAATCCCCCGGCAAGCGCGCGATGCGCTGGGCCGATTACGAGCGCGGCCGCACGATCCCGCCGGAAGCTCGGCTGGTTGGATAATCCAACGGTTCCGGATCGCTTTGCAGCGCGACTGTCGCAACAAAACACCATTCACATCTTGAACGCCGCTTCCAGTTCCTGAAGGGCCCGCCGGTTGGCCATTTTGTCCATCCGGTTCATCCGGTCGAGAATCAGCACGCCATCGAGATGGTCGGTCTCGTGCTGCCAGATGCGAGCGGCCAGTTCGTCGCTGCGGAGGGTGAAGGCCTGGCCGAGTTCGTCTTGGGCGGTGACGGTGATCGCTCGAGGCCGCATGATCTGCCCGGTCACGGAGGGGATGCTCAGACAGCCCTCCTCGTGCGGCTCGGTTTCCGTCGAGGGTTCGGACAACCGGGGATTGATGAAGATGCGATCGTCTTTGGACTCTCCGGTCGGATTGGCGACGAACAGTCGCCAGTCGAGAGCGACCTGCGGCGCCGCCAGCCCCACGCCACCGCTTTCGTGCATCAGTTCGAGCATGCGCTGCGCCACGGCGACCACCGACTCGTCGATGGTCTGGATCGGTCGGCATTCTCGGCGCAAAGCCGGATGCGGGTAGTGGATAATGGCGAGCTTTTCCGGTTCGACCTGCATTTGCACTATAATAGGTAACCGCCCCGATGGGGCAATTCGCTTGGAGAGTCGTTTTGACAAACGTGGTTAAAACTCTAGATTAATACTGCCCCCGCTGGGGCGAATTGGCGACCCGCCCCGGAATCTCCGAAACCCCCGGAATCCCCGGAACCCCTTGGAAGCATCCCACCGTGGCATTTTTCAAGAAAAAAAACAAGTCTGACAGTGAATCCGACACCAGCGTCACCACAAACGGTGGAAGCGGCTCGGGAGACGGCGATTCCGATTCCGGCGGCGAATCCGAATCGGGCGGCGACCAATACATGCGCGATCCGCGCAAGGCCCGGGCCTGGTTTGATCGGGCCAAGACCGTGGCCGACTCCCGGCAGTACGATTACGCCATTCAATGCCTGCTCAACGGCTTGCGTTTTGACCCGGATCGGATGGAGCAGCACGAAGCGCTGCACGAAGTGGCGGCCAAGCGCAAGGCCACCGGCGGCAAGCCGGCCGGGTTCCTCGATAAGCCGCCGGTCTCTGGAAAACATTCGGTCGAGAAGATGCTCGAGGCGGAATACAAGTGGGCCAAGGACCCGCTCAACGCCGCCCATGTCCTGTCGGCCATGGAGCATGCGGCCAAGGCGGAATTGGAAGAGGTGGCGTTCTGGCTGGGTGAACACGTTGTCGAGGCCAACCGCATCGCCAAGAAACCGGCCAAAGCCGTCTACATCAAGGCGCGCGATTTTTTCGCCCAGATCGGCGCCTTTGACAAGGCCGCCGACGCCTGTCGGCTGGCGCTGGTGATGGACCCGCAGAACATGGCGCTGGCTCGCGAATTGAAAACACTCGAGGCCGAACGCACCATCATGCAGGGCCAGTACGATGAGGGCGGCGGTTTCCGTAAGTCCGTCAAGGACCTGAAAGGTCAGGTTGAAGCCGCCCAGGAAGAGGCGATCGCCAAGACCGAAGTCGCCAAGGAGCAGATGATCAAGCGGGCCCGTCACGATCTGGCCGAGAATCCGGACGATCCGGACATGAAGTACAAGCTCGTTCGCGCCCTGCTCGATAAGGAAGAGGAAAAGGCGGAAGCCGAAGCGGTCAAGCTGCTCGAAGAACTTTTCACTGATACCGAGCAGTACCGTTTCAAGATGCACAAGGGCGATGTGCTCATCAAGCAGTTTCGCCGCACCCTGCGTGAAATGCGGACGCGACTGGACGAGACGCCCAGCGACGAAGCGCTCAAAAGCGAAATGCGCCAACTGGCGACCAAGCAGATCAAGTTCGAGTTGGATGAATACACCGATCGCGTGAAGAATTACCCCACCGACATGAGCTTGCGCTTTGAACTGGGCCGTCGCCAGTTCGCGATGCACGATCACGACGCGGCGATCGGTTCGTTCCAGGAGGCCCGTTCCGATCCCAAACACCGCGCCGCATCGCTGCGGTACCTGGGCGAGTCCTTTGCGGCCAAGAACTGGTGGGATGAAGCGATCGACAGCTTCCGCGACGGCATCGAAATGCATCCGACCGATGACGACGCCCTCGCCCTGGCGCTGCGTTACAACCTGATGGACGCACTGGAAGGCAAGGCCCGTCGTGACAAGGACTTGGCCTTGGCGCAGGAAGCGGGCAAGGTCGCCTCGCAAATCGCGCAGGTCAACCTCGGCTTCAAGGATATCCGGGAGCGCGTGGAAGGTTTGCGAGCCCTGGCCGGCGAACTGCGCGACGGCGGTAACGGTGACAACGGCGGGTAATTGCTCCGCCGGATTTCTGTTCAACGGTCCGCGTTCTGAAATCTGACAATCAAATCTGGGATATTCCCATGTCTGTGGTCGCTCTGATTCCCGCTCGGTATGCGTCGACGCGCCTGCCCGGCAAGCCGCTGCTGGATCGCACGGGATTGCCGCTGATTTGTCACGTTGCCGCGCGCGCCGCCGCCGCCGATTGCATCAGCCGCGTGATCATCGCCACCGACGACCGGCGAATCGCACAGGCCGCAGAGACCCACGGCTACGAAGCCGCCATGACACGTCCCGATCATCCCAACGGCACGGCGCGCATCGCCGAGGTGGCCGAGACGCTTGGCGAAGAAATCGATTGCATCGTCAACGTGCAGGGCGACGAGCCGATGATCGAACCGGGCCTGATTGATGCGGCGGTCGAACGTTTGCGCGGCGGCGATGAACCGATGGCCACCATCGCTTCGCCCTTTGTCGAAGGTGAGAATCCGTCCGATCCGAACATCGTCAAGGTGGTGCTCGATCGACGGGGCAGGGCGCTGTACTTCTCGCGCAGCGTCGTTCCGCACGTACGCGATCCGCAATCTTCCCCGCCCGATGCCCGGCTTCTCAAGCACATCGGTCTGTACGCCTACCGGCGTCCGTTTCTGGCCACCTACATCGCGCTGGAGCCGACTCCAGCCGAGCGGGCCGAAAAACTCGAGCAGTTGCGGGCGCTGGAGCACGGATATCCGATCGGCGTGGCCGTCCGTTCCGCCGCCCACCACGGCATCGACACCCCCGAACAATACGAGCAGTTCGTTCAGCAGTGGCGGGCCGAGCCGCGCGCGTGATGACGATTTTTCATCGGCACTTGTCAACCGCACTGCGGGCGTGTTACAGTAAGACATGCCCACCGAATCAAACAACATTCTCGCCGAGGTTGGCGCCAAAACGATTGAAACCGAGTTTTTCTCGCCGCTTCCCGACGGCTATCGCCGCGGACACCACAAGTTCGTCGTCGTGATGGGAACCGTCATCAGCGGCCTGGGCAAGGGCATCTTTTCCAGTTCGCTGGCCAAACTGCTCAAGGATAAAGGACTGCGCATCGCCCCGATCAAGATGGAGGGCTACCTCAATCTCGATTCGGGCACGCTCAATCCCTACCGCCACGGCGAGGTGTTCGTCCTCGACGACGGCACCGAGACCGACATGGACCTGGGCACCTACGAGCGGCTGCTCGACCAGAACCTCACCGCCGACAACTTCGTCACCTCCGGGCAGGTTTACCGGCACGTGCTCGACAAGGAACGCCACGGCGGATACCTCGGGCGCGATGTGCAGATGATTCCCCACGTCACCGGCGAGGTGAAGTACCTGCTGCGCAACTTGGCGGTGAAGCAGAACGCCGATGTGGTGTTCGTCGAGGTGGGCGGAACGGTGGGCGACTTCGAGAATGCATTTTACCTCGAAGCCCTGCGTGAGTTGGCCTTCGAGGAAGGGGCGGGATCGGTCTGTTTCGTGGCGCTGACGTACATTCTCGAACCCCCGACCCTGGGCGAGCAGAAATCCAAGGCCGCCCAACTCGGCATCAAGCGCCTGATGGAACTGGGCATCCAGCCCCACATGGTCGCCTGCCGCTGCGAAAACCCGCTCAACGAGAAGGTGCGCGAGAAGATCGCCATGTTCACCAACGTGCCGATCCGCCGCGTCTTCTCCATGCACGATCGCGCGTCGATCTATTCCATCCCCGAAGACATTCACCTCGGCGGGCAGGACCTGGAAATCCTCTCGATTCTCGATCTGCACAATCGCGTCAAACCCGCTTACGAAGACAAAGCCCGTAAAACCTGGCACGGATTCGTCACCCGACTGACCGGCGAGCGCAAATACGAAGTCAACATCGGCATCACCGGCAAATACGCCGCCCTGCGCGATGCTTACGCCTCCATTGATAAAGCTCTGGAACACTGCGGCACGCATCTCAACGCCACCGTCCGCCTGCATTGGCTCGACACCACCGAAATGGATTCACTGGACGGCTCGGCCATTGCCGGGGGCCTGGAGGGGCTGGACGGCGTGATCGTTCCCGGCGGCTTCGGTCTGCGCGGCACCGAAGGAAAGATCGCCTGCGTGCGCTACTGCCGCGAGCAACTGGTTCCCTACCTGGGCATCTGCCTGGGATTCCAGATGGCCGTGATCGAGTTTGCCCGCAACGTCTGCGGACTGAGCGGATCCGGTTCCACCGAGTTCAACGAAAAATGCGAGCATCCGGTCATCAGTCTCCTGCCTGAGCAGAAAGAAATCGAAGGGCTCGGCGGCAACATGCGCCTCGGTGGCAAGGACGTGCAAATCCACCCGGACACCCTCGCCGCGTTTCTCTTTGATAACAAGCCGACCGTGCGGCGGCGCTTCCGTCATCGTTACGAAGTCGATCCGCAATACATCCCCGTGTTCGAAAAGAAGGGGCTGGTCTTCTCCGGTCGTCACCCCGAACATCCCATCATGCAGTTCCTGGAACTGCCCACGGCGGTGCATCCCTATTTCGTGGGAAGCCAGTTCCACCCGGAACTGACCAGCCGCCCGCTGCATCCGTCGCCGATGTTCATGGGTCTGGTAGCCGCGGCCGTCCGCCGTCGCCATCCCCAGGTCAACCCTGCCGACATCTCCAAACGCTGGCTTGCCGCCACGGCCAAACAGCCGGCGTAAACACAGACGGCACGAAGGCATAAGGCACGAAGCCGGGCGCCCCACCTGCGCTCGAAGGGCAAGGTGGGTGGATTCACGTATTGAAATCACCTCTACGCGCCCGCCGCGGATGACAGGTCTATAATCCGGCCAACCCGGCGAGTACCCAGCCATGACAACAGTCTGCGCACCCTCGCAAAACGCTATCGGTTCACTTTCGGCCGGTGAAATTCGTAAGCTGTTGTCGCCATTTCGCCGTCCGGTATGGTGGACGGCCCTGTGGCAGTTGCTCTCGACGTTGGGGGCGTTTGTCGCGTTGATCGTGTTGATGCGGCTGGGACTGGAGATCAGCTATTTGTTGGTGGTATTGCTGGCCTTGCCGGCGGCGGGGCTGCTGGTCCGCCTGTTCATCTTCCAGCACGATTGCGGACACGGCTCGTTCTTTCCGGCGCAGCGGGCCAATCACCTGGTCGGTTCCCTTCTCGGGCTGCTCACCTTCACGCCCTATTACGACTGGCGACACGACCACGCCCTGCACCATGCCTCCAACGGCGATCTCGACCGCCGCGGCGATGGCGATGTCATGACGCTCACCGTGGACGAATACCGCCGGCTCGGGTGGTGGGGACGGTTGGGTTACCGCCTGTATCGCCATCCGCTGGTGTTGTTCGGTGTGTTTCCCACGCTTCTGTTTGCCGTGCGCTTTCGGACTGCTTTATTCACTCCGCGCGATCGAAAGAAAGAACGGCTGAGCATCCGGCTGACGAATCTCGGCCTGGCGGCGTGGCTGGTCGGCCTGGGCGCATGGATGGGCTGGTTGGAGATGTTGATGATCTTTGGCCCCGTCTGGGTGATTGCGGCCACGCTGGGCGTGTGGATGTTCTACGTCCAACACCAGTTCGATCCCACCTACTGGAAACGCAGCGCGCAATGGGACCGCGTCCACGCTTCCTTGCGGGGCAGCAGCTATTATCGCCTGCCGAAACTGTTGCAGTGGTTCACCGGCAACATTGGTCTGCATCACATCCACCATCTCGACAGCCGCATTCCCAACTACCGGCTTCAGGCATGCCTCGATTCCCATCCGGAACTATTGGACATTCCCGCATTGACCCTGCGCTCCAGCTTGCGTTGTCCGCGTTTGAAGCTCTGGGACGAACGAACTGAGCGACTGGTGGGATTTGATGCGGCGCGCACCTCGAAGTCCTGACGATGCATCAGGCCTCTTCGGTGGGCTCGGCGGATTCGGCGGCCTGATCGGGGGCGGGGGATGGGGCTGGCTCGTCCTCGATGCCCAACGCCTTGCGCACGTCCTCGAGCATCTGGTCGATCTTGAAGGGCTTGAACAGCACCGAATGCAAACCTTCCTGCGAGGCGCGGACCACCGAGTGGTGCGGATCGTATCCGAAGCCGGTCATCAGGATCACCGGCAGGGTGGCGTCGCGACGCTGGGAGGCGGAGAAAATCTCGTAGCCGTTGCGGTGGGGCATGCGGATATCGGAGATCACCAGGTCGAGCACTTCGCGGTCGATGATGGTCACGGCCTGGTGACCGTCGGCTGCGTCGAATGCGGTGGCGCCCATTTTGGTCAACACGTCGCATAGCGTCTGGCGGATATTCTCTTCATCGTCGGCTACCAGAATGCGCTTGCCTTCCAGCGACGCATCGGCGTCCTCGGAAACATCGGCCGAGCCGAGAATGGTTTTCGGCGCGCCGCCGACATCGCGCATGGCCTGGCGAATCTGTTCCACGTGATCGAGCACACTGCCCAGGCGCCGGCGCATCTGGTCGTCGCCGATGTAATCGTCGATCAGGGTCTGGGTTTCGGTGACGATGTCGTTGAGCGGGGCGGAGATTTCCCGGGCCACGGAATCGGCCAGACGTCCGGTGGTGGTGTACCGCTCCACGACCAGCAGATCGAGAATGTTCAGGGCGACGGCGACGTTGCGGGCGAAAATCTCGGCGAACTGGCGGTCGTCTTCATTGAAAGCGCCGGGCTCGGACGATTCGATGTTGAAGACGCCGATCACCTTGTCCTGCAGGCGGAGCGGGACGGTCAGTGAACTTTTCGCATGCGATAGTCCCAG
Organism: Phycisphaeraceae bacterium; assembly: GCA_028282685.1. Taxonomy (GTDB): domain Bacteria; phylum Planctomycetota; class Phycisphaerae; order Phycisphaerales; family Zrk34; genus JANQHK01. The sequence continues at coordinate 33,074 of JANQHK010000094.1, read as the reverse complement.
CACGTAGCGGGGATCTTTTTCGACATCGTGACAGATGTAGCTGCGGCCGGTGGCGGCGACATAACCGCTGATGCCGTTGCCCTCGGGCTGGGCGTAGAGATCCACTTCCAATGCCTCGGGCGGCAGGCCCTTGGCCATCACCAGTTCCAGTTTGTTGGTGCGCTTGTTGAGCAGACGGATGCAGAAGTGATCGAAATGCAGCAGGTCGCTGGTGAACTTGATGATCTTGTCTTCCAGCAGCTTGAGACGCTGGCCGACGTTCATCTTGCACACCGCCTCGGATTCCAGTCGCACCAGTTCGCGTCCGGCGGCGTCGATGGCGTCGATCTTCTGCTGAAGCCGACGACCGCTCGAAGCGTCCCAGACCACCGCCACCACCTGGTGGATGTGCATCTGCTCGTCCACGATCGGCGAGACGATCATCTCGAAGTAACGATCGTTGCCGACCTGGAAGCCGTATTTCTTGCTTCGCATGCGCGGCGTTTCGTGTGTTTTGCCGTGATGCGGACTGACCTGCCGGGAGAAAATCGATTGGGCTGAAATGCACGTCTGCTTCACACGGTCGTACACTTCGGGCGGGAAGGAGCGCATTTTGTTATTCGCCCAGACGCACACGCCGGTGTCGTCGACGATGCACACCCCCTCGCCGATCGTGTTGAGCACAAGCGAGGCCTGGCGGTCGAAGAGCGTGCGCTCCAGCGGAAGGTAGTCGCCGACGTCGGCGAAGATCGCCGCGTACATTTCGTGGCGCAATGAGCCGATCGCCTCGTCGGCATTCTCAAAAACATCGACCTGGAAGAACGGGGCGAGAGCTTCCACCAAGCCCTGCTGGGCGGTGCTCTTGCCGGCTAGAACCAGAACGCGTGGCTTGTCGTCACTCATGCAATTGTCCGTCTTTCTGGCCTCTCCGCAGGACATCATACCTCCGGCGGTTACGGCGTCCAGTGTTTTATCGACCAGCACGGGTCCGCGACTGATATTTGTCGAAACCACGCGCCTCGGGCCGATAATGCCAAGGATTTTGGGCTCCGTAAAAGCAATGGTTGTCCCATGCGCATCGAAGCGTTGATTGAGAAACTTCCGATTGAGCCGATGTCCGGCCCGGTGGATTGCGATGTGGCCGGCCTGGCCGACGATTCCCGTCGGGTGACGCCGGGGGCGCTGTTTGTCGCGCGCAAGGGGCACGACAGCGATGGCCATGCCTACGTCGCATCGGCCCTGCAAGCCGGGGCCGCGGCTGTCCTTGCCGAGCGGGATGTGTCTGTCCCATCAGGTGTTACGTTACTGTGGACGCAAAATGCCTCGGCGCTGCTGGGCGAATTGGCTGAGCGGTTCTACGGGCGCCCCTCGCGCAAGCTGACCCTGATCGGTATCACGGGAACCAACGGCAAAACGACCACCGCGTACATGGTCCGCCACCTGCTGAACGCCGCGGGGCGAAAGTGCGGCATGATGACGACCATTGAGGTGGATGACGGGGCGGAAACGCGCCCGGCCGATCTCACCACGCCCGGCGCGATCGAACTGAGCGCCACGCTGGCGACGATGGTGGATAACGGCTACGAGGCGTGCGTGATGGAATGCAGTTCACACGCATTGGAGCAGGGCCGCTGCGATGGATTGGATTTCGACGTCGCCGTGTTCACCAATTTGTCCGGAGATCACCTGGACTATCACAACACGATGGAAGATTACGCTGCGGCGAAGGCGAAGTTGTTTACGCGATGTGGCACGAGGATTGTCAATCTGGACGATCCCTGGGCTGATCGGATTTGCGATTTAAAGCATAAAGGCGTGCTTGGGTATTCGTTGGAGCAGAGCGAAGCACGCTTGTTTGCACAAATTCTCAATAGCGGTGCAGACGGCACTCGTCTGCGAATCGATTTTACTGATAAGTCGTGTGAATTCACGTTGCCGCTGATGGGTCGGCATAACGTGGCGAATTTATTGGCGGCAGTGGGAGTGTCGGGCGTGGATTGCGTTGGCTTGAAGTCGGTTGAATCGGCCATCCAAAGCATGCCATCGGTTCCCGGTCGCCTGGAACGCGTCAGCGCAGCCGGCGCGCCGTTCACGGTGGTCGTCGATTACGCCCACACCGACGATGCGTTGCGCAACGTGTTGCAGGCCCTGCGCCCGGTGACGGACCGGCGGCTACGTGTGATGTTCGGCTGCGGGGGCGATCGCGATGACACCAAGCGGCCGCGCATGGCGAAAGTGGCGTGCGCACTGGCGGACGATATCATCGTGACCAGCGACAATCCGCGCACCGAAGATCCGCAGGCGATCATCGCCGATATTCTCAAGAGCGTGCCGGATGGGAAGCGCGATGCGGTGACGATCGAGGTCGATCGCCGCGCCGCCATCCGTCGCGCTGTAGCTGGGGCCGAGCCGGGCGACGTGGTGTTGCTGGCCGGCAAAGGGCACGAGACGTACCAGATCATCGGCAGTGAAAGACAGCCGTTCGATGATCGCACCGAAGCGCGCCGCGCGTTGCAGAGCATGGCGGACATGGCATGAGCTTTTGGCTACCGCAGACATTTCGTGAGGTGACCGCCGGCCGCTGGCTGGTTCGTCCCGAGCCCGATCCGGCCGAGATGGAGCTGACCGGTCTGAGCACCGACACGCGCACTCTGCAAGCCGGGCAGGCCTTCTGCGCCTTAGTCGGGCCGAACTTCGACGGTCACGATTTTCTGCAAAAAGCGGTCGACGCCGGCTCGCCGCTGTTGATCGTGCAGCGTGAAGACGCGGTGCAGACGCTCGATTTGCGCGGCGCTTACGTGTTGCTGGTGGACGATACGCTGGGGGCGCTGGGTCGGTTGGCGGCGCACTACCGGCGCGGTTTCGCCGCACGCGTGATTGCGATCACCGGTTCCGTCGGCAAAACGACCACGCGCCAGATGATCCACGCCGTGCTGGGCACGGCCTTCCGCGGCATCGCCAGTCCCCACAGTTACAACAATCACATCGGCGTCCCGCTGACATTGCTTTCCGTGCGACCGACCGATCGTTACGTCGTCGTCGAAGCCGGCACCAGCGCGCCCGGTGAAATCTCGCGCCTGGCGCGCTGGATCGAGCCGGACATCGCCATCATCACCCACATCGGACCGGCCCACACCGACAAGCTGATCGATACCGACACCATCGCCAGGGAAAAGGCCTCGCTGCTGTCGCACCTGCGCGACGACGGGCTGGCCATTGTCAACGGCGACAGCGAACCGCTGCGCCCGCATCTCAAGCCCCTGCGCTCCCTGATCACCTTCGGCCAAACCGCTGAGTGCGATCTTCGCCTGACCGATTACCAGCCGACGCCGCACGGCGCGCAGTTTGAAATCAACGAGCGCGCCAGCTACATGCTGCCGACTCTGGGCCGACACAGTGCGACCAACGCGATGGCCGCGGTGGCGGTGGGGCGCCACATGAACCTCACCGACGAACAGATCGCCGAAGGATTGAAGCAGGTGGAACTGCCCGCCATGCGATTGCAGACGCAACGGTGCGGCGCCGGAGAGAAGGCCGTGACCATCATCAACGATGCCTACAACGCCAATCCCGATTCGATGACTGCGGCGCTGGGGGTGTTGGCTGAGCATCCGGCGGCGGGGCGGCGCATCGCGGTGCTGGGCGACATGCTTGAATTGGGATCGCAGGAGCAGGCCGCGCATCAACAGGTGGGCAAGGCACTGGTCAAACACGCATTCGATCTGGTGATCTGCATCGGCCGGCGCATGCAGGCGGCCCGTGAACGCGCCGCCGAGCGACTTGGCCCGCAACGCGTGCATGGCTTTGACCAATGGTCCGGTGATCTGCCCGCGCGCATTGCCGACCTGTTACAGGCCGGGGACGTGGTGCTGATCAAGGGCTCGCGCGACACCGCTTTGGAGCGTCTGGTCCCGGCCATCGAAGCCCGCTTCGGAACATCCGCTTCGGTTTCGGAAACAAAGAACGGTTCATGATCTACAACCTGTTCAATTGGTTTCGTGAATGGCTTGACGATTACCTGGTCTACAAGGTGCTCATGGTGCTCGACCAGGCGGAGTTCCGCGCGGTGGCGGCGGTCATCCTGGCGTTCGGGATTGTGGTCACCATGGGCGGGCGCACCATCCGTTGGCTGATCAAGCAGAAAATCGGAGACAGCCCCGAATTCGACCACGCCGATCTCAACCGTCTGACGCGCCAGAAGGCCGCCACACCCACGATGGGCGGTGTGCTCATTGCCGCGGCGATCGGCGTCACTGCGTTGCTCCTGGCCGATATCACCAACTTCTACGTCGTGATGGGACTGCTCTGTCTGGTCTGGCTGGCCGTGTTGGGTGGTGTGGACGATTGGCTGAAGCTCACCAGCGCCCGCCGCGCCCCCGGTTCCCGGCAGGGCCTGCACATGTGGGAAAAACTCGTCTTCCAGGTTGGGCTCGCGCTGTTGCTGGGTTTCTTCATCTATCAGTACGGCTATAACAACGAGCAGACCCGGCTGCTCGGCTTGCCCTTCCAGCGCACCTTCATCCCCGGCACCAACGATCCAGCCCCCGGCTTGGTCGAGTTAACGCTCTGGGGGTTCGGACTGCTGAGCATTTTCGTGATCACCGGTTCATCCAACGCGGTGAATCTCACCGATGGCATGGACGGGCTGGCCAGCGGCATCATGGCCATCGTCGCTTTCGCCTTCATGGTGCTTTGCCTGGCGGCGGGCTTGCAGCGCTGGGCGCAGTTCCTGTTGATCCCGCACATCCCCGGCTCCACGGAATTGGCCGTCATCGCCGGCGCCATGGTCGGGGCCTGCCTCGGTTTCCTCTGGTACAACTGCCATCCGGCGCAGGTCTTCATGGGCGACACCGGCTCGTTGCCGCTGGGCGGATTGATCGGCTACCTGGCGGTGGTGATTCGACAGGAAATCCTGCTCGTGCTGATCGGCGGCGTGCTCGTGGCCGAAACGCTCAGCGTCATCATGCAGATCGGCTACTTCAAACTGTCGCGCGGCTCACGCATCTTCCGTTGCGCGCCGCTGCATCACCATTTCCACCTCGGCGGCTGGACCGAGCAGCAGGTCGTCGTCCGATTCTGGCTCATCAGCGCGTTGCTGGCCGCCATGGCCTTGGCCACGCTGAAACTGCGATAGTCGGCGCTGCGCAGCCCACTGCCGGCACTTCGACACCTCACTTGGGCCAAGATACACATTGAAATACAGAGGAAACGGTGCGTGATTTTACACTTTCGTTGTGTCGTGGTAAACCCGCAGTGAATGATTCTGCAAAATTCAGATAAATCTTTCAAAGAAAATGGCTTGAAAACTGGACATGGAGGGTGTGTCTGAATATATTGTTAGCATAAGATTAAGATATAGATAGGAAAATGTTAGTCCCTGGATAAGCTCATAGTCGATATGGATAACCGGATCACGCCTTGATTCGGCTGCGAGCGACAGGCCACGAATCCCTCGGCTCGGTTTTAGAAAGGAGTAGGCCATGCAGATCACCATCCCCCACAAGAACGATGGGCTTGAGAAACTGAGCATGCCGACGCCGACGGCCCGCACAACAGGTCGCATCACGCACACACAATCTCCGGCTGTCGATGATCGGCGCGAGCGGTGGAGTGAAATAGGCGCGATGTTCGCCCGTGCACTGCTTGATCTGGTGCTCGTTGCTGCGGCCGGACTGGTCATCTTCTGGTCAATCCGCGCCACGTTCCTGTAAATACAAGACGTGTACGACGCCCGCATGCCTCCCGAGGCATCCCACTGAGATTTCAGTTTTTCATCGCTTGAAGAGACAGGTCCAATTCCGTCCCGGCCAGCAGGGCCATGGCGGTGGCGGCCAGGGGTTGGCGGTTATCCCACATGGCTGTACGTACGCCGCCGATCGCCCGCCCGGGATCGCGCACGTAGTAACAGGTCGGTTTGTCCATGGTCAGTTGCGCCAGATACCGCATGCCGCGTCCGGCATCGACCAGCCAGAGCGTGCGTTCTTCTTCGCTGACGAAACTCTCCACGCGTAGCGCCGCGGCGATCATCGTCAGCGGCCGGGCCGACAGCCATGTCGGTTCGCCGAGCAATCCCGCCTGTTGTATGAAACCGCCCATGGCGTCATTGCCGATACCCGTATCGCTGATCCGCTCGCTATCGACCTGCTTTTTGAGAATCGCCAACGCACCTTCACGAAACGTTATCAGTGCGGTCGAGGGTTTGCCCACGCGCGCCAGTTCAAACTCGGCCATCGCCAGCCACGGGTAGGCCGAGGGCATCTTCGTTGCCGGTGTTTCCTGCAACAACACGTCGATGGCGCGCCGCGCGGCATCGTGGAATTGCGGTTGACGCACCTGCTCGTACATCCGCGCCATGGCATAGGCGGCCAACGAGGCGGTGGGAATGGTCGCATTGCGCGCATCGGATGCATTGGCGTTGCGAAAAATGCCGTTGGGCTTCTGCATGGCGACGATGGCGCCGGCCAGGCGGTCGCGCTGGCTTTTCAGCTTGGCTGTGCCCGGTGTCTCCAGCAGGGCAATCAATGCCGTGGAACATTCGGCCAGGTGCAGGCGGATGGGACGCTCGGCCGCGGACAGGCCGGTTTGACCGAGCAGGCCAGCCGTTAACGCCGTCACGCCTTTCATGGCGGCGGTTTGGGCGGCTTGGCGTTGCGGTGCTTCGTGCTTCAGGGAGTTGGCATAGCGCGCCAGCGCAAAACAGGCCAGGCCGCACGAGGCCGGGTCGGACAGGGCGGGTTCGTGACTGTTCGACGAAGGAAGGTAAGTGCCGGCGAACCAACCGCTTGGCTGCTGCCGTTCGATCAGGTGCTGTGCCCACCTGGCGGTGAAGGCGTGGGTCTGTTGGGTATTCAGCGGTGCGGAGGAAAGGAGGATTTGCCCGCGCGTCAGCGCCACCGGTTCTTCGTTGGCGCGCACACGCACCAGGTGGATCGTTTGGAACCGATGCAACGCCGGCCCCTCCTCTTGCCCGATCCGCTGCATTTCGGAAGCAGGCAGTTCCAACCGTCCGAGCAGCCGATCGATCTGGGCCTGGAGGTTGAGATTGGATGCGACGGCGTTGCCCGGGAACAACCAGGCGCTGCGCTGATCGTGGCGGAGCATCAGGCCATGCTCGTCGACGCGGAAACGGCTTGGCAACTCCATCGGTGACTCAAACCGCAAGACCACGGGCGGCCGGGCGCATTGCAGGTCCAGTTGCAGAAGCGGCGCCAGATCCGGTAACTCGGCGGGCAATTGCCGGCGCGGCATCTGGGCATTCAGCTTTTTCACATTGTCTACGCATTGGCTCAGTGCTCCGGTCACCGCCCGTTGCGTGTATTGCATCAGGTCGATCGATGCGCTGCGCTGCTGCGGCTCGGGGACGGTGGCGGTGGATTGGCCCAGTGTCAGTCCGTCCAGTCGCAGCGTGACGTGCACCGCTCCCAGGTCGCGCGTGTGAATCGGCAATGTGCGATCGGGAACCCGGCCTCGCGCCACCCAGTTTTCTGCCAGCGCAAAGGCCTGACGTACCAGCGCTTCGTCGAGCGGCAGGGCGGTCGGCTCGGCCGGTGCGTCGGGGTCGGCGTCGTTGTCCTCGGCCCACGCCGGGGTGGCCACCATGATGCACAGAATCAACATCCCGCGCAGCAGGCCTGTGCGAAACCGCCCGTATTGTGGTCGTAAATTGTTGTTATACATGAGAATAGACAAACTCATGTGGGGGCGGGACTCCCTGGCATCACCCTTGAATCTCATTACGGGTGAAAGGAACACAGCCATGACTCAGGTAACCAAACGCAATCCGATTAAACGCATCCTCCTCCTGACGCTGTTGGTCTTCGCTGCCCTGTGCTGAGAGGCAACCCGGTAAGGATACCAGATCGGACGGCGGTGTGCCTGATGAATAAGAAAATCAATCGCCCGGAGTGATTGTAAGAGACTTGAGTGTGCGTAAAGGGCTTCCGAGGGAGTGACCTGCCCGGGCCGAACCATCGGCCTCGGCAGGTTTTTTTGTGCCTTCGCTCAGATCATCGGATTGGGCGCTTCGGCTGCGGTGTCCAACTGGTGGGTGACGATCCGCGCCTTGCCCGTCTTCTTGGCGCTGTAGAGCGCGGCGTCGGCCTGGGCGATGAGCTGGTCGGCGTTGGCCGGACGCGCCACCGACACGCTCGACAAACCCATCGACATCGTGCACATTTTCCCACCCAGCTCCATCGCGCGCGTGGTGGTGGCGAATTCATGCTGAATACGCCGCGCCACCTGCTGGCAGGTCTGCGGACCGGTGTGCGGCATCAGCACCACGAACTCGTCTCCCCCATAGCGCCCGGCGATATCGGATCGGCGGCAGTTGGCCTGCAACACCCGCGCCGCCGTCTGAAGCAGCTTGTCGCCCATCTGGTGACCCAGCGAGTCGTTGAGCTGCTTAAAACCATCGAGGTCGATCATCAGGGCCGTCAGGTCCGCGCCGTACCGCAACGACTCGGCGAAACTCTGCTCCAGCGCATTTTGAATGGTGCGGCGGTTGGCCAGACCGGTCAGCGGGTCGGTCGAGGCCAGGTCTTCGAGTTTGCGCACGGCCTCCTCGAGTTGCTGGTTCTTGATGCGCACCTGCTCGAGCGTGTGCTTCAGTTCCTCCTGCAGGCGAAGGTTTTCCTGCTTGGTCCGCCAGACCTCCATGTTCTTTTCGACGATCAGCGGAATGGTGAACAGGTAGTCGCCGATCTTCACCACGTAGTCGTAGGCGCCAAGACGGATGGCCTTCATGGCCGTGTCCATGCCCGCTTCGCTGGTGACCATGACCACCGGCAGGTCCTCGCGCTGTTGAAGCCATTGCGGCAGCAGATCCAGGCCCGACCCGTCCCGCAGGTTCAGATCGCACAAGGCCAGGTCGTAGTGATCCAGATCGATCCGCTGCGCCTGTTGCATCGTTTCGATGTGTTTGGTGCAATCGCGCCCGAAGTGATCGGCCAGGGATTCGCACAGCAGAACTGCGGTATCCGGGTCGTCCTCGACCACCAGAATGGAGGGGGTGTTTCTCAGACTCATTCCGCTCCGTCCGCGCAGGAGTCAGCCGTTCGTCTTAGTTGATATCGTCCGGCGCGGCGACTCGGTTAACGACGAAAAAGCGGAATTGATCTGGAAATTTTGGCGATGTGACGATTGGGTGATCTCAGAGCCCCGAATGTATGCCCTGCTGTCCCTTCAACGGGATACCGGAACCTGCCTTTGGCACGATTCGGTTATTCCCCGGTCGCACCACCGGTTTGGCAGACTTCCTCCTCGGCGGCATTCAACGGGCAGTGGGAGAAGAGGCCCATATCGAGCGTGAACCGAAAGCAGGTGCCGTGGCCGGGGCGGGAACACACCCGGACCTGTCCGCCGTAGGATTCGACGATGGTTTTGACCGAGGCCAGTCCGACGCCGCGGCCGGGCGTGTCGTCATGGCCGGAGTACCGGGCGCGTTGGAAGATCTGGAAGATGCGGTGGCGGTCTTTTTCGTCGATGCCTCGGCCGGTGTCGGAGACATAGAAAGCGAACTGGTATTCTTCACCGCACTGGCCGACTTCGATGCGGCGGTTCGACGCGTCAGCCGGCATGTATTTGATGGCGTTGTCGATCAGGTTCTGGAAGACCTGGCGGATGCGGTTGCGGTCGGCATGGATCACCGGCAGGCGCGGCTGGATGCTCAGTTCGATCTTCCTGGCTTCGATGTCGAACGACAGGGAATCGGCGATGCTGGCCAGCAGTTCGTTCAGATCGACCGCCTGGGTTTTGCCGGGTTGACTCTTGATGCGGTTCAGCTCGAGCAGGTCGCCGAGCAATTCGCTTTCCACGCGGGCGTTGGCGGCGATGCGTTCGAGTTTTTCGAGCACGTCTTCGGTCAACTCCGCCTCGTGTTTGAGAAGCAGCATTTTGGTCAGGCCTGCGATGTTGCGCACCGGGGCATTGAGATCGTGACTGATGGTGCGGACGAAATCGTCCTTGTCGCGCATTTCCTGCTGAAGCTTGCGGTTGGCTTCTTCCAGCTCGTCGGTGCGCTGCCGGACCATCTCCTCGAGGTAGAGGTTGGTGCGCTCGAGCTGGTCGCGGGCGCGGCTGAGGTTGTTGGCCATGGTGTTGAAAGAGCGAATGAGCAGGCCGATTTCATCGTCCTGTGAAACGGGCAGGGGATCGGGCATCTGGCCGCTGCTGAAACGGTGGATGGCCACGATGACCGAGCGCAGGGGTCGCGTGAGCCGACGGACGAGCAAGATCACCACGGGCAGAGCCACCAGGGTGACCAGGCAAACGACGCCAAGCACCCCCGCCCAGAGCAGCTCGCGCATGGCCGGCGTGCCGCGGTCGCGGAAGCCGATCCACAGGTAGCCCAGCAGTTGAGGGTTGGGCTCACCGTGGCGCGCGGAGATCGAGCCCGCGCTTTCCTCGGCCGGGACGAACAGCGCCCTGCCGCGCACCAGCGCGTGTGTTTCCCCGTCGACCAGTTCCACACTCTGTCCGATGGCCGAGCGGCTGACCGCCTCCGGTTTGTTTTGTTGAAAGGTCTGCCAGACGCATGGATCGGCGATGCGACGCTGAAGGGTTCGGCCCTGGGCATCGGTCAGCACAATGAAAGCGACCCGCTCGTCTTCGAGCAGATCGTCGAGGTGGCCGGCGGTGGCATGGTCCCGGCGCGTCAGGTAATGCGACAGGACGCGACCGCTGGTCTGCATGAGCACCTCGGCGTCCATGCGCATGGTCCGTTGCATCGCCTGCTCGGCCACGGTGGCAGTCAGATAAGCGCACAGGCCGGTGGAAACCACCACCAACGCCCCGATGCCCAGGATCGCCTTGGTCTGCAGCGTCAGCGGCATGGCAACCGGCGGCGAACCGTCAGCGCACGCGGTGGGGGATTCGGTCGGCTTGGGGGCCGGTTCATTGGGCATCGGCATGCGTCCGTCGTGTTTCTTCCTCATCCATGAGCATCGGCCGACTACGGGGGGCTTTTTACCGGTGTGTGGGAAAAACCGGCTGGCTGATCGGCCCGACGGGCGATACACTAAGCGGCATGAAACCGCGTCCGCTGATGTTATGGGTCTTGGCCTGTTTTGCCGTGGTGGGATGCACCGCGAAAATCAAGCAGGTCGACAACCCCATCCCCGTCGCCCCGGCGGAGTACGATCGTCTCTACGATGCCTCGATCCAAATCCTGCGCGACCAGAAATTCCTCATCGATCAGCAGGATCGGCGTTTCGGGCTCATCACCACCCGGCCGCGCATTGCTTCGAGTGTGCTGGAGCCGTGGGAGCGCGATCATTCCCAGCCGGGTCAACTGGTGCGATCGACCCTGAACTATCAGCGCCGGATCGTGCAGGTTCATATCGAGCCGCGGAGCGTTGCTGAAATCGAAGCGGGTGCGGATAGCCAGGTGACGCTCGCCGATACCCAGCCGTCCGATCAGTACTGGCTGCGCGTGGTGGTGCGGATGCAACGTCGCCAGACACCGCAGCGTCAGCCGTCCAGCGCTGCGATCACGCGATTGACTTTTACACGCGGCCGGACCGCCCCGCGCCTGTTGACCGAAACCGGACCGCGCCAGTCATTCTGGCGGGATGTGGGCCGCGACGAACTGATGGAAAAGCGGTTGGTGGCTGAAATTCTCCGCCGCGCCACGCGCACGACCGAACCTCCCCCACAGCCGGACACCGAACCGGCCGATACCCCCGAACCCGCCTGATTGTTCTTCCCATGAGCATGCCCACCACACTGCGCATCGGCCATTCGCCCGATCCGGATGATGCGTTCATGTGGTATCCGCTGGCCGATCCCGATGGCGCCGGCGCGAAGATCGACACGGGACCTTACCGGTTTGAGCACGTCCTTCAGGACATCGAAACGCTGAATCGCCGCTGCGAGAAGGGCGAATTGGAGATCACCGCGCTGTCGATTCATCAGTATGCGCACGTGGCCGATCGATACGCGCTAACTTCCTGCGGCAGTTCCATGGGCGATGGCTACGGGCCGATGATCGTGGCGCCGCGCCCGCTGACCGACGAAGACTTGAGGCACGTAACGATCGCCGTACCGGGCGAACGGACGACGGCGTTTCTGGCTTTGTCCCTGTGGTTGGGCAAGGGGGCGTTTCGGTACGAGGTGGTGGCGTTTGATCAAATCATCGAGCGTGTGGCGGCGGGCGATTTCGATGCCGGGTTGATCATTCACGAAGGGCAGTTGACCTACGGCAAGGCGGGGCTGGAACGCGTGATCGACCTGGGCCAGTGGTGGGGGGCGAAAACGGGCCTGCCTCTGCCCCTCGGCGGCAACGCCATCCGGCGTGATCTGGCCGACCAGGCCCCGGCAATCTGTCGCATCCTCTATAACTCGATCCGCTACGCGGTGGACCACCGTGAACAAGCGATCCGGTACGCCCTGAACTACGCCCGCGATATGGGCGCCGATATGGCCGACCGCTTCGTCGGCATGTACGTCAACGATTACACGCTGGACTACGGCGACCGCGGCCGACAGGCCGTTCGCACCCTGCTCACCGAAGCGGCCAATCTCGAGATGGTTCCACCGATCGACGTCATCGATTTCATTGAGCCGGGTTAATTCCAGTCAACTCTCCGTCAGCCCGGTTTATCGGTATTAAACCGCGTCCGCAATTTACCCGAATAGGTAATAGTGAATGTCCGCATGGCTGGACCATTGCAATGTCGCAGCATTTCAGAACGATACAACTTCGTTGGTAAGGTGGAGGGCAAATCATGCATAACAAACGTGTCGGATTCACGCTCGTTGAAATGATGATTGTTTTGATGATTCTTGCGATACTCGCGGTCATCGTGATCCCGAAATTTACGACAGCCACCGACGACGCGCGCGGAGCCAGTACCGCCAGCACGCTACGTGGAGTGCGCACCGCCTTGGAGCGATACCGTTCCGATCACCAGACCTATCCCACCATCGATCAGCTGTGGGATAATCTGACTTCCAAAACAGACCGCGCCGGGAACCTGCAGGCGGACGGCGAGTTCGGCCCCTACCTGATAAATCCTCCGGATAATCCTTTTACCGAATCGAGCACGATCGCTGAGGTCGGCTCCGGAACCGCAACGGACGGCTGGGAGTACGATCCGAGTACGGCCCAGAAGTTCTATGCCGTCGGCTTCGACGAAACGACGCTTACCTACACAGTCCCGTAAGTTCCGTTTCGTGATTTGAAGCCCCCGGCAGATCCGCCGCCTGACTGGCTGTACGACATCCTGATACCCAGGAATCCCATCCCGGTGAAAGCCGGGATTTTTTCGTTCTTTGTAATGCGGAGCGTCGCTTGACGCGGGGGGATACAGGCGGAACAATTCGTTAACTTCGCTCTATAGAGGATGTGCCCCCCATGCGTGACCAGGACGTTTACATCATTGACCCGCCGAAGATGAACGCCATGACCGCCAGCTACCTGCCGGAGGTGTTTCGCGGCTTGGGAACGACGTTCAAGCACATCTTCGGCACGATCGGACGGGGTGAGCGGGCTCGGACGATGCAATACCCCGAGGAACGGCGGGAGCACCTGCCCGTCGGCGAGGGGGGGCAATATCCGAACAACTATCGTGGCGTCCATCGCCTCAACCGCGATGAGCAGGGGCGCGTCAAATGCGTGGCCTGCTTCATGTGCTCCACGGCCTGCCCGGCCAACTGCATCCACATCGAAGGCGAGGAATCGCCCTGGCCGGACCGCGAAAAATACCCCCGAAAATTCGATATTGACGAGCTGCGCTGCATTTATTGCGGAATGTGCGAAGAGGCCTGCCCGGTCGATGCCATCGAACTGACCCCGGAATACGACGTCGTGGGCCTGACGCGTCAGGAAATGATATTCGACAAGCAGAAGCTTTTGTCTATTTACGACAAGACGGTTGAGAAAAAACCGATGTGATTTTTCTCGTGATAAGGGCAAATCGCACCCGAAAACCCACAAAAATAATACAGAAACCCCTTGACATTAGGGTGATGTTGTGACATTGTTAATAGACAAAGATTGAAGTCATCGGCCGCCGGAGAGGGAGCAAAAAGTGGGAAAGCGGCCGATCACGGTATTTGCTCTCTCTCTCTTCCCACCAGCACCTTTGTCGCAAGACAGGGTGCTGTTTTTTCAGGTGGGCCCGGAATCGGGGGTTTTTCAAGTAACCTGCAGAACCGAAAAAATATCTTCTCCAGGCCGTTTTTTTCTTGCATCAAACCGATTTGTGGTTATATTTAACAATGTCCGAGCGGCCCTGTTAGCCACAGGGAGATACGCCGGACCTTAGATTGCTCTCTCTCTCTTCCCACCAGCACCGTTGTCGAAAGACGCGGTGCTGTTTGTTTGTGCACTGCGGGTGTGTTGCGGACGTCTGGAACCAGCCGATACCACCAACCTGTCATGGCCCATGAATGATTACTCCGTCGCTATCGTCACCGGTGCAGGCAGCGGGATCGGTCGGGCCACCGCCATCGCGATGGCGCGGGAAGGTTATGCGGCCGTGCTGGCCGGACGCACCGAATCCAAGCTGAATGAAACCGCCGAACAGATCGGTCGGTTGCCCGATAATGCACCGCCGACCTTGGTTTGTCCGACCGACATCACGGATGAATCGGCCTGCGACCGACTGGTGAAAACGACCCTGGATCGCATGGGGCAACTCGATGCGTTGCTTAACGTCGCCGGTTATGCCGAGCTGTCCACGATGGCTTCGACCGCCACCGCAACCTGGCGGCAGACACTGGCGGTGAATGTGGATGCGGTGTTTTTCCTGACGCGTGCGGCGTGGTCGGCCTTGACGCAGTCCCCTTCGTCCATTGTGGTGAATATCTCTTCCGTGGCGGCGATGGATCCGTTTCCGGGACTGGGACTTTACGGCGCGGCGAAGGCGGCGGTGAATCAACTGACGCTGACTACCGCGCGCGAAGGGGCAAAGGCCGGGTTGCGCGCCGTGGCCATTGCGCCCGGCGCCGTCGAAACCCCCATGTTGCGCGCGCTGTTCGATGAGAAAAGTCTGCCGGCTTCGGCTACCCTGAACCCGGCGCAAGTGGCGGAATTGATTGCTGAATGCGTGACCGGCCGGCGCCCATTCCAGAGCGGCCAGGTCATGACGATCACGCCCGATAGCATGGAATCTTGACGCTACGGACGGCAATTCCCTACCATAGCCCTTTGGACTCCCACCCATGAAAGGGGTTGATCATCGACTACCCGGTCGCGGTCATTTCGGACATCCATGCCAATCTCGAAGCGCTGGAGGCGGTCTTGTTGGATATCGACCGCCGCGGCATCGAGGAGATCGTTTGCCTGGGTGACAATGTCGGCTACGGCCCTGACCCCTGCGAATGCCTGGATCGGGTGATCGACCGGTGCCGGTGGTCGCTGATGGGCAACCACGACTACGCGGTCCTCTACGAGCCGACCAACTTCAACGCCGGCGCCGAATCGGCCAGCTTCTGGACGCGCCGCCAGCTCGAGCGCGAGGACGATTCAGCCAAGCGCGCCAAGCGATGGGATTTTTTGGGCTCCACGCGCATCCGTCACAGCGATGACGGCCTCCTGTTCGTCCACGGCTCGCCGCGCCGGCCGATCAACGAATACATCTTCGCGGACGATGTGGCCACCGCGCCGTCGAAGATCATGCAACTGTTCGAGCGTGTCGAGCGCGTCTGTCTGCTCGGTCACACGCACGTGCAGGGCCTGTTCACCAGCGAGCCGGATTTCTATCCTCCTGCCGAACTGAACAACGTTTACGTATTCCGTCCGGGTGAGAAGGTGATGATTAATGTCGGTTCGGTCGGACAGCCGCGCGACCGCGATCCCCGGGCCGGTTACGTGATCCTGTATGAGGGCCGCGTGGAGTTCGTCCGACTGGAATACGATATTACCGCCGTGATCCAGAAGATCGAGTCCACGGTCGACCTCAACGATTTCTTCGGTCAGCGATTGCTGGACGGGCGGTAACCGTTTCCGCCGTACAAGCCCCGCCCCTCGCAGCGGGGTTGCGCCGATCTCCGATCGACCGTTGAACGCTGCGCATAGTAAAATCCCTCGATTGGCTTTATACTGCCCGGTTTATTCCACCCAGAGAGACCGCGCATCGTGCAACGAACGCTGATTACCATCGTGCTGATCGGTCTGGGCCTGGGCCTGGTGCTCATGCTGGCCAATAAGGAAGAGAACGGCTCAAAGCCGATTCCCGAGAACGGCCGGACGACTGAGCCGCAGGATGCTGCGCCGCCGCCGGCGACTTCCGACGTCCCGGCCGCGGACGGTCCGCAGCCGCGGGATACGTCCAGCGACGATAACCGGGACAACGGCCTTGCCGCCACGCCGCAACCGGAGTCGGTCGAGCCGCCCCTGCCCGATCCGGGACTGCTGACCGTCATACCGGGGCCGCGTCGAACCGCGGAGGAATACGGCGACCAGGTCGATCCGGTCATCGGCGCCGCGCTCGATCAGCCCGGGGATTACCCCCTGCAGGCGAAGCTGACCATCATCGGCGCCGGTGTCATGCACGTCGATCTGGTCAACTACTTCAAGGAAATTGACAAGAAAGAACATTACCGCATCCAGGAACGTTTTCTCGCATCGGACGAGGATCGCATCTACCCCATGGGTGTGCGCTCGGTTGAGATCAACGGCAAGTGGATCAACCTGGCCGGCGCCTTGTGGACCGTGGATCAACACGAAACCGATCGCGTGGTGATGTCGATCACGATTGCCCGCCAAGAAGACAACAGTCCGCTGTTGAAAATCACGCGGACCTATCGCGTGGCGCCGGGACGCTACGATCTGCAACTCGAACAGGAGCTGACCAATCTCACGGACGATCCCCTGACCGTTCGGCTCAACCAGTTCGCCCAGGGCGATCTGCCGATGAAGGGCGGGTACATGGGCGATCGCCGCACGGTGCTCACCGGTTACTTCAATCCGCAGTACGATCCGTCTCGCACACGGACATACCTGGAAGACGATGCCCAGCACACGCGCGCCAACGTCATCGAGGACGAAGATTTCCAGACGATCTGGCCGAACCCCAACAGTCTTGAGCAAAAGTACGAACTGGTCTACGCGGCGATGAGCAATCGCTATTTCACCGTCGCGGTGCATCGGCCGATCGACAAACGCAGCGGCGAGCAGGGCGAGACTTACCGCGCTCGGGCCATGCAACCGATGTTTTCGACGCTGGGCCGTCACGTGATCGGCTCGGGCGAAGACCGGCTGCTGGCGCTGACGCTGACCAGCGCGCCGCGGAAACTGGCCGGCGGCGCGTCACAACGGATCGACCTGGAGATATACGCCGGGCCCAAGAAGAAAGAGGTGCTCGCCGACGATCCGGTATACACGGCTCTGGGACTCGAGCAACTGATCATCTACAACATTGGCGGCTGCTGTTCGTATCTCACGTTCCAGTGGTTGGCCAAGTTTTTGCTTGCCTTCTTGGCGTTGCTGTATGCGGGCCTGGCTGACTGGGGCGTGGCCATTATCATCCTCGTGATCGTGGTGCGCTTGCTGCTGCACCCGCTGACGAAGAAATCGCAGTTGCAGATGATGAAAGTCGGTAAGCAGATGGCGTCGCTCAAGCCCGAGATGGAGAAACTGAAGAAGAAGTACAAGGACAACCAGTCCAAGCTCAACCAAGAAATGATGCAACTCTACCGCGAGAAGGGCGTCAATCCCGCGGCGATGGGGCTGGGCTGCCTGCCGATGTTCCTGCAAATGCCGATCTGGATCGCCCTCTACGCCATGCTCTATTTTGCGATCGAACTGCGCCATGAGTCGGCGCTGTACGGTCTGTTCCAGATGTTCGGCGACTGGAAGTTCATGGCCGATCTGTCCAGTGCCGACCGTTTCATACCGCTGGGCAAGGCGGCGTTCACCATTCCGCTGGTCGGTTGGCACATCGACTCGATCAACCTGCTGCCTATGCTGATGGGCGTGGTCTTCTATTTTCAGCAGAAATACATGGCCCAACCGCAGGCCGAAATGAGCGAGCAGCAGGCGCAGCAGCAGAAGATCATGAAGGTGATGATGATCTTTCTGTTCCCCGTCATGCTCTACAAGGCGCCGTGCGGTTTAACACTGTACATTCTCGCTTCCACCTTCGGCGGCATCATCGACAGCAAGTTGGTCCGTAAGGAACTGAAGCGGCTGGAGGATTCGGGCGAACTGTTCAAGAAGAAAACACCGAAGCAGGGCGGATTCATGGATCGGCTTCAGAAGGCGGCCGAGGCCAAGCAGCGCGAAATGCAACAGAAGCAGCAGGGCCCCAAGAAGCGCCGAAAGTGACCTGCGATGGATGCCGGTGCGACCATCCTCGCCGTCTCTTCACCCGCGGGGCGCAGCGCCCGCGGGCTGATTCGTCTCAGCGGCGATTGCCTCAAGCCGCATCTGTCTGATTTGCTCGATCCGTTTCCACCGCCGCGCACGCTCACCCCCACGCGATTTCGATTGCATTCAAGCCCCACACTTCAGGGTGGGGTTACTCAGGACGAATTGACTTGTCCCGGTCTCGCGTTGTTCCACCCCGCGCCGCAATCGTTCACGGGGCAGGATGTCTGCGAATTACAGGTTCCGGGAAATCCGGCGTTGCTCGAGCGCATCCTGCACGTTTTGCTGGATCACCTTCCGGGGCTTTCGGGGGTTCCGGAAGCGCGCCTGGCCGAGGCGGGCGAGTTTACCCAGCGGGCTTTTGCCGCCGGGCGCATCGATCTGACGCGCGCCGAGGGCATCGCCGCGACGGTCACCGCCGTATGCGATGCGCAATTGCAGGCGGCGGGCTGGCTGCGGCGAGGGCGGCTGGGGCAGTGGAGCGAGGAACTGGTCAGCGCATTGGCCGAGGCGCTGGCGCGCGTCGAGGCGGGCATCGATTTCATCGACCAGGACGATGTAATCGCCATCACCCCGGCCGATCTGGATCGCCGACTGGAAGCCATCGAGCGGCAGCTAACGGAACTGACTCGCCAGAGCCGGCCCTGGTCGGCCTTGCAGGCACTGCCGTGGGTGGTGTTGGCCGGTCCGCCCAACGCCGGCAAGAGCACGCTGTTCAATGCATTACTCGGCCATCGTCGTGCGGTTACCGGTCCGGTCGCCGGGACCACGCGCGATGTGTTGACCGAACCGTTGCAGCTTGTCACCGGTGACAATACGGCGGAAGTGATGCTGGTCGATCTGGCGGGTCTGGCGCGCGCCGAAGCGGAGTTGGACCGGGCGATGCAGGACGCCGCCGCCGAGGCGCTGCGCCGCGCGGAACTGGTGCTGCTGATCAGCGACGGTTCGGCCCCGTGGATCGAGGTCGAGACGGCAGCGCCGCTGCTCCGCGTGCGCACCAAGGTCGATGCGCAGCCGGTCCCTGACGATGCGTCCTGCGACCTGGCGGTCAGCGCCGTGGCGGGAACGGGGCTGAATTCCCTGCGGAATCGCATCGAGGAACTGATGCGGCAGCGAGCCGTGTCATTGGGCGGCCAGATGCTGGCGCTGCAACCGCGTCATGAAGCGGCCATCCGCCAGACACTGCGGCACCTGCATGAAGCGCGCCGGCAGATCGCCGGGGAGCGTGATCGGCCCGATCTGGATCAGCCGGAACTGGTCGCCGAACCGATGCGCGCCGCGTTGGATGCACTGGGCGAACTGGGCGGGCGCATGAGTCCGGACGATGTGATCGGGCAGGTCTTCGCGACTTTTTGTGTAGGGAAATAAACTGCCAAGGACACCAAGAACGCCCAGGGAGCAGATTAAACCGCAGAGGCGCAGAGAAAAACAATCTATTCTGAGACGATAAACAGCATGAATCGGTTAATAATGCAACTCGTTCTTCTGTCTGTATCTTTCTTCTCTGCGCCCCTGTGTCTCTGTGGTTCATTTCTTGGCGTTCTTTGTGTTCTTGGTGGTTAAATCTGATACGCTGAGGTGTTATGAGTAAGCCGTCCGACCAACCCCGCATCGCCAACCGCAAGGCCCGGCACGAGTACCACATTCTCGAATCGCTCGAGGTGGGCCTCGCGCTGATGGGCAGCGAGGTGAAAAGCGTACGTCAGGGCAAGGTCTCCCTGTCGGAAGGTTTTGCGCGGGTGGAGCCGGCCACGGGCGAGCTGTGGCTGCACGATGTGGACATCGCCCGTTACGAAAATGCCCCCGCCGAGCGCCAGCATGAGCCCAAACGTCGGCGGCGTCTGCTGGCCCACCGCCGCGAGATCGACAAGCTGCTGACCGAAACGCGCAGCAAGGGCGTGACGCTGATTCCCCTGGCGATGTACTTCAACAGCCGCGGCCTGTGCAAGCTGGAGATCGGCCTGGCGCGCGGCAAAGGCAAGTCCGACAAACGCGAATCCATGAAAACCAAGGACGCCAAGCGCGACATGCAACGCGCGATGACACGGAAAAGGATCGGGTAGCGGGCGCCGGGCACGGTCATTCCCGTGAAGGCGGGAATCCAGAAAAGGGTTGACGGTTTGATCCCGGGTTTCGGACTCGCTACTTCGTGACTCCCCCTCAACCTTGGGCTGACAGAAAACGCGGTAAACCGCGTCGCTGAATAATCACATCGCTCATCACCCTTCTTACTTCTCTTCTTCTTCTTCTTCTTCTTCTTCTTCTTCTTCGTACTCGTATTCTTCGTCTTCGCCGGGGTCGTCCTCGTATTCTTCGTCGGCGCCTTCTTCGTCGTATTCGTATTCCATCACTTCTTCGCCTTCATCTTCGGCCTGCTCTGCCTCCGGTTCCTCGTGTTTCACATCGGATTCGACAACCTGGTTCTGCGCCATTTCCGAGGCCTGTTCCTTCAGCGCCTGCCATTCCTCGAGCGTGATCTGCACCTCGCGGGCCTGGGAGCCCTTGTATTCGCCGATGATGCCGGCGTCGGCCATTTCTTCGATGAGCCGCGAGGCCCGGCTGTAGCCGATGGTCAGGCGGCGTTGCAGCAGCGATACCGAGCCACGCTTGGTTTCGAGGACGATTTCGACGGCCTGGTCGAACAGCGGATCGCGCGGGCTTTCCGAGGCGCCGTCGGCGGACGATTCCTTGATTTGCAGCAGTTGCGGCTCGAAGCTCTGCTGGGCAATGTCCGTGAGGAAACGGACGGACTTGCGGATTTCCTTGTCGGCCACGAATGTGCCCTGGGCGCGGGTGAGTTTGCTGGAGCGGGGGTTGAGGAAGAGCATGTCGCCGTGGCCCAGCAGCAGCTCGGCCCCCTTGCTGTCGAGCACGATGCGGCTGTCCATGCCGCTGGCCACCTGGAACGAAATGCGGCAGGGCATGTTGGACTTGATCAATCCCGTGACGACGTTGGCCTGCGGACGCTGCGTGGCGAGGATCAGATGGATGCCGACCGCGCGGGCCTTCTGCGCGATGCGCACGATGTGGCCCTCCACTTCCTTGTTGGTGATCATCAGGTCGGCCAGTTCGTCGACGATGAACACCATGCGGTACAGCTTCTTGGGGATGCGGGCCTGCTCCTCGGGCGTTTGCGGATCGAAGATGTCTTGCAGTTCATTGGGGGTCAGTTCGTTGTAGCTGTCGATATCGCGGACACCGGCTTCGGCCAGCAGGGCGTAGCGTTCGTCCATCTTGGTCACGGCCCATTCGAGAATCGCCGTGGCCCGGTTCATCTCCGTCACCACCGGGCACATCAGGTGCGGGATCGACTTGAACTGCGCCATCTCCACCATCTTCGGATCCACCAGCACCAGCTTCAGTTCATCGGGACGGCGGAAGAACAGGAACGACATGATGATCGTGTTGAGGCAGACGCTCTTGCCCGAGCCGGTGGTCCCGGCGATGAGCATGTGGGGCATGGCGGCCAGGTCGGCGATGAGCGGATTGCCCGAGGCGTCCTTGCCGAGGAACATCGGCAGACGCATGGTCTTGCGGATGTTGCTTCCGCCCAGGCCCATGAGGTCTTTCAGGCGGACCATTTCCTTCTTGGGATTGGGCACCTCGATGCCGACGGTCGATTTGCCGGCGGTGTTGGGCACGATGCGGATGTTCTGGGCTTTGAGCTCGCGCGCGATGTCGGAGCTGATGGCGTTGATCTGGCTGACCTTGGTGCCGGGGGCGAGCTGGACTTCATAGAGCGTGATGACCGGGCCGGCGTCGATGGCGACCACTTCGGCGTCGATCCGGTAGATGTTGAGCGAGCGCTCGAGCACTTCGGCCTGCTCGCGCACCACGCGCGACATCTCCTCGGTGAAATTGTCGACCGCATCCTCCAGCAGGCCGACCGGCGGAAACTGGTAACCGGTCAGATCCTGCGGCGGCGGGGGAGGGGGGGCGGCTTGTTGCGTGGCCGAGGCGATCGAGATCGGCAGCTTCTTGATCTTCTCGCGCAAAGCGGCGGGATCGAAGGCGCGCGGCGCGGCGTCTTCGATTTCTTCCTCCTCTTCGTCTTCCATCAACGGCTCGTCGGGCTCGTCGTATTCTTCCTCGTATTCCTCTGCGTATTCGGGACCGGCTTCGGCGAGGTCTTCGTCGATCGGTTCCTCGTCGACGGTCCGTCCGCTGTGGCGCAGGGGCACGGCGCGCGGCTTGAGCGTTGGGACCGCCGCACCACCGGCTCTCCGTAACCAGCGCAACGGATTGACACCCACCAGCACCGGCCGGGGAATGCGCACGTGGCGCAGCTTCGCGCCCCCGGCGGCGATCAGACGCGGCATGGCGACCACCGCCTCTTCCCACGCCACCACCGCGCCCACGCCCAGCAATCCCAGAAGCACCAGCACGGTGCCCAGATGGGAGAAGCTGCTGACCAGTTTGCCGGTGATGAAGATGGCCAGCAGTCCCCCCGCGCCTTCCGGCAGGGACGAACTGTTCGGCGCCTGCACCGCCACGAACCCGCTGACAGCCAGGGCGATCAGCACCATCCCCGCGGCGCGCAGCGACAGGTCCTTGATCGGCTTGCCGAACGCCGTGGCGGCCAGGTAGACCAGCGTCGAGGCCGCGATCACCCACACGCCCGGTCCGAGCATGAAGTAGACGTGGTAAGCGACAAACGCGCCCACCGGTCCGCACCAGTTGGTGACCGGCTGGTTCTGCGGGGCGACGGCATGACTGGGCCAGTCGGCGGCGTTGAAGCCGAGCAGCGATGCGGTGAGAAACATCCACAAGCAGGCCAGCACCGCCCAGGCGATGCGCTTCCATGCGGCGGGCGATTCGGACGGGGCCTTGGATTTCGATTTCTTTTTACGTGTCACAGCCATCGGCGCGCAACACCTCCTTGTGAGCCCCTATCGGCCAGAGCGGGTCTAACAGGTGAAAAATCAGTTACTTGGAGTCGGCTGCTTCCAGTGTTTTCAGCGTACTTTCCAGGACTTTTTTCGAGGCCCCGGGCAGTTCCTTACGCGATTGCCGCTTGATGAAGGCGAGGATTTGGTCTTTGGCTTTCGCTCCGCCGGCCAGTTCCATCCAGCGATCCATGCAGGCTTGCAACGGCCTTTGATCCAGACCCTGCTCGAGCAAGCGTTGGAGCATCAGTCGAGCGGCTTGTTCGCTGCCGGCTTCGGCGGATTTGTTGAAGAGAATCAACCCGCTTTTCCAGACGCACCATCGTGCCAGGTAGCTGGATTTGACCCTGAGGGGTGGGATGACTGCCAGTTCCTGGTATTGCTCATCCCGGTAGAGCAGCCAGACGGCGCGGGCCAGATCGCCCGGGGCGGCATGGTTCGCGGATTGGAGTATCTGCCGGGCCAGGGGCAGCGCGCTGTCCCGGTGGTTCAGCAGCGCATCGTGAAACGCGATGGGCAGCGCATCGGCGGTGTTTTCTTCATCGATGGCCTGCGTGTAGGCGATCGATTGCACCGGCTGACGCGCGGCGGGGGTGGTGCGCAAAGCGAATAAGGGATCGCCGAATGCGGCCAGTTTCCACGGACGTGACATCGGATGGCCGAGGAGGTGCCGCGCGGCGAAGGCGATGGGTGTGCCGGCCTTGATTTTGTGGGCCATGCCGGTCGGCATGACGAATGCATGCAGGTACGGTTCGTGGACCGATCCGAACATCCAGTAGGCCCCGCCGGATAAGGCCCAGCCCGCCATCGTGTTCTTCGACCAGGGTGCTGCTGCGCTGTAACTATGAATCAGATAGAAGGCGTAGGCCCGATCGCAGGGCAGATCGCTGGGAAACCCCTTGCCGCGCAAGGCCATGTCCCTGGCGTTGCCGCTGGTGTTCATCCAGAGCAGGTCGATCGGTGCGCCGGTGCGAGCGGCCTTGCGCAGCATCAGGGGTGAAGCATCTTTGCCCGAGATATGCTGGATGGTCAGCCGATCGCTCAACGTCGCCACGGCGTGGTCGAGACGGTAGGACATGAAAGTACCGCCCCGGTTGGGATAGTCATCGAACAACAGAGCACGGTGGGGATTGAGAAACAAGCTGCCCATCGCCATGTAGACCGATTGGGGCGCGTCGCCCCACAGCCGTCCCGTCACCGCCATGCGCAGGCCGTTGGGCGTGCGGCCCAGGCGATCGTCCATCGCCATGCGGTGCGTCTTTTCTCCCTGCTTGCTCGAGTAGCGCAGCGGGTATTCCCCGGCCAGTGTCAGGCCGCACCATTGGCCCGGCTTCAGCAGGCCGGCTTTGTTCAACGCCTCGAAAAGATCGGCATTCATCTTTTCGGCCTGCCCGGGCTTGGTCATCGTGGTGACGCGCTGGTTGTTGGGCAGCAGGTGGATCGGTTGGCCGTGCCCCAGCGCCAGCGCCAGTCCGGCCATGCGCTGCGGGTCGTCCGGATCGATCACCACCAGGCCCGGCGGGGGGGGTGCGGTCGGTGTGTTGAAAGACCGGTTGTGCCGGGCGATACGTTGTTCCAACGCTTTCCGAAGGGTCTGGGGTTTCTGCTCGCTCGGCGTCTTCGCCCAGCGCACTACAGCCCGGGGCTGAAAGCTGCGCACAAAGATCGGGGTGAACCAGCCGTCCTCAATGAGAATCGGGTAGAAGAATTGATCGTTCCATCCCTCCAGCGCTTCCAGCAGCGCCGCTTCATCCGGTACGAGCACCACCACGGGCATCACGCTGCGGTTGAGATAGAATTTCCGGCGTTGCTGGAACGCGCCGGTCAGTTGCCCGTGAAGCAGGGCGGCGGTATGACCGATGAATGGATGCAAGGGCTGTGGGGCCAATCGCTCTAACGCGGCCAGTGTCCGGTCGGGTCGGTTCTGCTCCAGATCGGATATCGCCGAGCGCAAGTCCCGGACCTGATCGGGCGGCATGGCTGGGGAAGTGGCCCCCTGTGCCCGGGCGTGGTTGAATGGGGCCGCCACAACCGTCACAATCAGTACACATCGTATCCACGTCAATCGCAGCATCTCCGCAGTATAACCGTGAAGCGGTGATGAGCGAATTCCAATCGATTCATAAAATCTTGCCCGGGAACTTGCGTCTGCCCCGGTTATATTCCACCTTAATGGTGTCTGTATGGAACGGATTGCTTGATGCGGAAGGGAACAACGATGAAAGCGTTTTTGATCGTAACGACCTGGGCGGTTTTGGCGGTGAGTGTGTGCTTCCTGCTGTTTGCGCCCGAGCGCGGGCTGATGCATGTCGGCCCGATGGCGACGGCCGGACTGGGCATGCTCGGCGGAGGCCTTTACCTGCGATCCCGCTGCACCGCAGACCCCGACCGGACCGAGGCCGTTTGATCGAATCCAGGCAAGTGACCGGGAACGGTAAGCTCCCTTGACGTTCCCCCCGCGTCCGGTGGCCCGACCGATGCGTATCGGTTGGGCCGTTTTTTTATGCGCTCGGTCAAGGCCGCCGGACTCCCGCGTTTGAAAAAGTGGAGCGGGCGGTCGATTCAGGCGGGTAGCCATCGACGCTTGTGCTGAATACAATGACAGGAACACACCGCCTGTTCACGGAGACGATCGGATGATCTCCGATTCCAATCAACCGCGGACCATTCATTCAGCCACGGTGCGCTTTGCCGGCGACAGCGGCGATGGCATGCAACTGGCCGGCATGCGATTCACCGACGCCTCGGCGATGCTCGGCAACGACGTGGCCACCCTGCCGGACTATCCGGCGGAAATCCGCGCCCCGGCCGGGACGGTCGCCGGCGTGTCCGGATTCCAGGTCAACTTCGCCTCGAAAGACATCTACACGCCCGGCGATGAGGTCGATGCCCTGATTGCGATGAATCCCGCCGCCTTCAAGGGCAACAGCCAGGACGTGCGGTCCGGCGGCTTGATCGTCGTCAACGAAGACGAGTTCAACAAAGTCAACCTGCGCAAAGCCGGCTATCCCGAGGGCTACAACCCGATCGAAGATGACAAGCTCAACGCGAAATACAAGATCGTCAAGGTGCCGATCACGCGCATGACCGAAGAAGAACTGGCCGAATCCGGACTGGGCGCCAAGTCCGTCGGACGGTGCAAGAACATGTATGCCCTGGGGCTGATCCTCTGGCTTTACGATCGGCCTCTGGATCACACGATCGCGTTTCTCGAAACGTTCTTCGGCAAGAAAAAGAACCTCCCGGAGGTGGCCGCGGCCAACGTCAAGGCGCTCAAGGCCGGATACCACTTCGGAGAAACCGCGGAACTGTCCGCGCACCGTTACCACGTCGATCCGGCTTCGATCCCGTCCGGAACCTACCGCCGCATCACCGGCAACGAGGCGACGGCAATCGGCTTGGTCGCTGCCACCACCCTCGCCGAGAAAACGCTGGTCTATTGCAGTTACCCGATCACCCCCGCCAGCGACATCCTGCATTACCTGGCGGCACAGAAACATTTCGGCGTGAAAACGCTTCAGGTCGAAGATGAAATCGCCGCCTGTTGCGCTGCGATCGGTGCGGCATACGCCGGGCAAATCGGTGTCACCGGCACTTCCGGGCCCGGCGTGGCGCTCAAGAGCGAGGCGATCGGTCTGGCAGTCATGACCGAACTGCCCCTGGTTGTGGTCAATGTGCAGCGCGGCGGCCCGTCGACCGGATTGCCGACCAAGACCGAGCAGTCCGACCTGTTCCAGGCGGTGTACGGTCGCAACGGCGACTGCCCGATGATCGTGCTCGCCCCGCGCAGTCCGGCCGATTGTTTTGACTCGGCGTTGGAGGCCGTGCGTCTGGCCGTTAAGCACATGACGCCGGTGATGGTGCTCTCCGACGGCTACCTGGCCAACGGCGCCGAGCCGTGGCGCGTGCCCGAGGCCGACTTCCTGGAGAAGATCACCATCGAGCACCCCCGGCCCTCCGAAGGCGATGAGCCCTTCCAGCCGTACACGCGCGATGGGAATCTAGCCCGGCCCTGGGCGTTGCCGGGTACGCAGGGCCTGGAGCACCGCATCGGCGGCCTGGAAAAGGAAGACGGCTCCGGCAACGTCTGCTACGTCCCGGAAAATCACCAGCGCATGACCCAGCTGCGTCGGGAGAAGATCGAGCGGATCGCCGAGTTCCTCCCGCCGGCCGAACCGGACGGTCCGGACGATGCGAAGTTGCTGGTGATCGGTTGGGGGGGAACTTACGGGACGATCCTCACCGCCGTGCGCAATGCGCAGGAGCAGGGCAAGTCCGTGGCTTCGTTGCACCTGAGGCATCTGAATCCCTTCCCGGCGAATCTCGGCCAGGTGGTCGCACAGAGCGAGAAGGTGCTGGTGCCGGAGCTGAACGCCGGACAACTGCGCTCCCTGCTGCGTGACCGGTTTCTCGTGGATGCGCGCGGTCTGAACAAGGTCCAGGGGCAGCCGTTCCTCATTGAAGAAATCGAGCAGGCGATCGACCTGATGCTCAGCGGCGATTGGGGCGATCACGCTTCGCTCTGCCCGCACAACCACAAGGTGACCGCGCCGGCGTGACCGAAGTCCGCACAACACAGACTGCATAAAGAACCACACGATGACGACCACCGAACTGCCCGTACTCAAGCCCAAGGATTTCGCTTCCGATCAGGATGTGCGCTGGTGTCCCGGTTGCGGGGATTACGCCATTCTCACCCAGGTGCGCAAGGTGTGTGCGGCGCTGGGGGCGCGGCGGGAGAAGACGGTATTCGTTTCCGGCATCGGTTGTTCCAGCCGGTTTCCGTATTACATGAACACGTACGGCTTTCACTCGATCCACGGCCGGGCGCCGGCGATCGCCACGGGCATCAAGGCGGCCAACCCGGAACTGGATGTGTGGGTCATCACCGGCGACGGCGACGGACTCTCCATCGGCGGAAACCACCTGCTGCATACGCTCCGTCGCAACCTCAACATCAACGTGTTGCTGTTCAACAACCGCATCTACGGCCTGACCAAAGGCCAATACTCGCCGACGAGTGAGGAAGGCAAAAAGACCCGCAGTTCTCCGATGGGCTCGATCGACATGCCGCTGTTGCCATTGTCGATTGCGTTGGCGGCCGAGGCCAGTTTCGTGGCGCGGTCGGTCGATGTCTCGAAAAACCTGGGCGATGTTCTCCGGCGCGCCGCCGAGCATCGCGGCACGGCGTTTGTCGAGATTTACCAGGATTGCAATATCTTCAATCACAAGGCCTTCGAGTACGCCACCGACAAAGCGACCAGGGAAGACGCCACGCTCTGGCTGGAGCACGGCAAGCCCATGTTGTTCGGCAAGGAGCGCGACAAGGGCATCTGGCTCGACCGGTGCGGCAAGCCGAAGGTCGTCGAACTCGGCCACGGCGTTGAGGAAGAAGAACTGCTGATTCACGATGAGCACGATGAAGCCAAGGCCTTCATGCTCAGCCGTATGATGCATCCGCACTTCCCCGAGCCGATGGGCGTGTTCTACCAGATTCAGGACTTCTGCTACGAGCAGTTGCTCGAACAGCAGATTACCGATGCGGTCGAACGCAACGGCCAAGGCGACCTGCAGAAGCTGCTCTACACCGGCGACTGCTACGAAGTCAAAGAGCAAGCACCCACCCACGCATTGCATGAGTGAATCGCATGCGATCCGGTGATGCGGACACGTAGCGACCTCAAGCCGGACCTGAGGAATCCCGAAGGGATGACGAAGGTCCGGATGATCCCACCGCAAACACCTGTCTGTCTGTACGGACAGTCGCGGCGCTCAGGTTTGACTTGGCACCATCTTGTCCAACTCCACGCGCGCGCCGTCGGCCTTGAGCGGGCCGGACTTGGAGCGCTCGTCTCGTAAACGTCGTAGCAATCCGGCCATGTCTTCGCGCAGCGGGGCGGTGAAGCTCATGCGTTCGCCGGTGTCCGGGTGATCGAACTCCAGCACCGCCGCATGCAGCGCGGGGCGGAAGATCAACAGGTCATCCCGCTCGGCCATCTGTTCCCAGATTTTCACGCCGTCCGGTTTGTTGCGTGCGAACGTCAACATCGGCTGACTGCCCGCGGCGGTGGGGGGGGCGGCGATTTCCGGTTCGCCGATCGGCTCGCCGCCGTAGATGATGTCGCTGACGATCGGATGGCCCAGCCAGGTCAGGTGCACGCGGATCTGGTGGGTCCGGCCGGTCTTCAGCTCCAGTTCCACCAGGGAAAAACCGTCGAAGACTTCGCGCACGCGATAGATCGTCACGGAATCGCGGCCGGTGTTGTCGTGGCGCACGGCGTAGGCCTCGGTGATGTTGGGGTGCTTGCCGATGGGGGCGTCGATGACATCGCCGGGCGGGGTGATCTCGCCGTGCACGATGGCCAGGTAATATTTCTGCACGGTGCGTTGCTCGAATTGCCTGCCGAGCCGCCAGTGGGCTTCGTCGTTCTTGGCGAAGACGATGCAGCCGGTGGTGTCCTTATCGAGTCGATGGACGACGCCGGGACGAAACTCCTCCACGCCCACGTTGCTCAGAGCCGCCATGCCGGTGGTCTGCACATCGCGGAAATGCCAGGCCAGCCCATTGAGCAGCGTGCCGTGCAGGTTGCTGCGCGCCGGGTGGACGATAAGACTCGGCTGCTTGTTCAGCACGATCAGGTGCTTGTCTTCGTAGAGAATGTCGAGCGGGATATCTTCCGGCGGAATCTGCTTGATCAGCGGGGGCGGGACGACGACGTCGATCTCATCGCCGAGTCGGATTTTTGTCGAGCTTTTCGGAGTGCGCCCGTTGACCGAAACCGCGCCTTCGTTGATCAGTTTCTGAAGACGGGAGCGGCTCAGGCCGGGCAGCCGATCGCAGAGATAGCGGTCCAGTCGCTTGTTCAGATCGCGCGTGAGTCGGAATCGGCGATGTTCGGGATGATCGGACTCCTCGCATGCCGACGGCGCTTCGGGATCGATCAGTTCATCACCGGCAACCTCATCGCCCGATGGCTGGTCCGGTGCTTCGGTCATGGAGTTTCCGGGGCGAGCGGATTGTTCAGCGGCATGTCGTCCGTCTGGTCAGCCGACGGTTCGGTCGCCTCGTCATCGGGCTGCGGCAGTTCCAGCGGATTCTGGAACCCGGGCAACGGCATCGGTGTCACCTCGGGCATGATCGGATCGACCGTCCCGGTGGTTTCGGGCAGTATTGGCGCGGGTGGCAGCGGTGGAGCGTCGGGAAAAATCACCGGCTCGCGCAGTTCGTCCAGCTGTTCAAGGCCGACGGCGGCTTTGCTCGCCAGTATCCCGTGTACGCCGGCCTCTTCCTGCAGGGCGCGGTATTGCTGCTCGGCCTGATCGAATTGGCCCAGCGATTCGTATGCCGCGGCCAGCCCCAGGCGTGCGTTGAGTGCAATTAACGAAGGTTGGTCGCCACTGTGTCCCTGCTCCAGGACGTTCTGATACAGCTTGACGGCACGTTCGCGATACTGCTGCGTCTGCTCGGGGTTGAGGATGCGCGGCGGGGCGTTGCCGGTTTCGTCGGGGATGCCGAACAGGGCCTGTTCCTGCAAGCGGTCGGCGGCGCGCAGCAGCGCCTTGGCGGCGACCGGCGTATCCGGATAATCCTCCGCCACCCGCACCATCTGCTCCGGTTCCTGCGCCATGGCCAACTCGCTCCAGGCATCATTCAGGAAACGCGCCTCGCGTCCGCTGTACCAGCGGTAGCCCACCACACCGCCGAGAAGGCAGCAGATGATCAGCAGCGTGCCGGTTCCGTTTTTCTCCCACCATTGTTTGAAGTGCGTGAGAAACTCGTACAGATCGTTTTGTTTCAGCTCATGCCGTTCCTGGCTGTCCATGGTCGGTCCCGATTACTGGCGCGACTCATCGGAGCGGTGCTGCTCCCGGAGTCGCTGGTAACTTTGTTTGTAGATCTCGGACTCTCCGCGCCCGAGTGTCTGCACGTTGTACTGAAACACGGTTTTGTCGCCGGTCCACGATTCCTCGGTCCAGATGCGCACTTCCAGGTACTCGCTGCCCTTTTCGTACCGCATCGTGAACGTGCCGCGCACCATCTGCGAGCCGCGCATCGTCCAGCTTTTCATCGGCAGGTGAATCCGGCAGAACCGCTCCACCTCCGCCTTGTCGTCCCTGCCGCGGTAGCTGTGGTCGATGAATCGCGCGCCGGCCGATTCGTAGCTGCGGCTGATGTCCTCCATCAGGTCGAAGCCCACCGGCACCGGCAGATCGGGCACCTCCGTACGCGATTTGGCCAACAGACTCGTCGGCTGAACGTATCGGGGCGGGTTGGTCCCGTTGGCCGCGGCGGCGTCCGTGGGGGGGGGCGTCCGTGACGCGCTGTTCGTCTGGCAGCCGGCCAAAATCAGACCAGCCAGCGCCGCTACGATCCGTACCGGCTTATCCATACCGACACCTCACTTCCGCGAATGGGTCAGTGTAATCCAATGCCCGGGGACCGGCAATCAACACGCATCCGAATAACGGGCCAATCCCTCATCGTCTTTATCGGAAATTAACCCGTGCAGGCGTTCAGAAAAGGCCCACAGGTCGGCCGGGGCATTGGCTCCGTGCCGTGTCAGGCCCAGTTTTTCCACCACCGCCGCAAACAACGCATCCAGGCCTTCGCCCGTTACTGCGCTGATTGGCAGGGCCGGTGAGCCGTCCGGAACCTGGTCAGGGACGGCAGGGGCGAGGTCGATCTTGTTCACCGCGTGCAGGTCAACGCGGCGCGGCAGGGAGTCTTCGTCCGGCCAATCCGTTTCCGGATCGCGCAGGGCGATCAGCACGTCGGCCGATTCCAGTACACGGCGGGAAAGGGCGATCGCTTCCCGCTCGATCGGGTCGTCGCTTTCTCGCAAGCCCGGCGTGTCGAACCAGTGCACCGCCAGGTCGCCGATCGGCGTCGGCAACTCCGCCAACCCGCCCACCCAGTCGCGCGTCGTGCCCGGTAGGTCCGCGGTCAGACTCGCCGCGCGACCCATTACGCGGTTGGTCAGTGTGCTCTTGCCGACATTGGCGCGCCCGACGATGGCCACCGTCGGCGGATCGATCAAGTGATTCCGCATTCGGCTGCCCCGCAGGATCATTTCGTGATCGATGTCGTTGCGTTCGATGGCCTGTCGCCATAACGCCGGTTGCCGCAACAGGGGATCGATGGCCGCGGGACTGGCCGCCCGCGCCAAGGTCAACAGCATGTCCGCTTCCAGGTCGCTGGTGGCTTCGGGATAGAGAAGGCGGGGATCGATCCGATCGGCCGCGGTGAAACCGAGCGTGTCCAACGTCTCCGTCAGTCGCTGGATCACGCGCAGTCCGCCATGCGGCATCAGTTGCACCCAGTCGTCCCGTAATGCCGCGGCGATTGCCTCATCGATGCCGCCCAGGTCCACCAGTCGCGCGCGCGCTGCGACGGGTTTGCCCAGCCAACTGCCGATGCGCTCGGCGGCGCCGGCGCCGGTCAACTGGATGATCGCAATCGCGCCCGGCGCATCGGCGGTGACCAGCGTGTAGTGCAGTTCCGATGACATGATGCAATGATTACGCCTGCTCCAATGCCTTGGCGTGGGTGACGACCATGCCGCGCAGGGTCAGGTCGTCGATGGTCTGCTCCACCAGTTCGTAGCCATCGAACAGCAGATGGGCGTTGCCTCCAGTGGCGATCACGCGGGGATACGCGCCGTACACCTCGGCGTATTTTTCGACCAGCTCGCGCACCGCGCCGCGGATGCCGTGAAATGCGCCATCGAGCATCGCCTGGCCGGTCGAATGGCCGATCGCTTCGTCCGGCCTGGTGAACGTCAGTTCAGGCAGTTGTGCGGTGCGCTGGTGCAGGGCGTCGAGCATCATCTGCGCTCCGGGCAGGATCGCCCCGCCGTGGAACGTGCCGTTGCCGTCGATGAAATCCACGGTGACGGCGG
>JANQHK010000056.1 GCA_028282685.1 Phycisphaeraceae bacterium | reverse complement strand
ATCGAAATCCCATATATCGCAAACCCACCTCGGATTTCAGAAGTGCAGTCCCATTTCACTTTTTCGCCCGCCCTGCACGAAATCCCTATTTTTCTGCGGCTTTTTGTTCATTTATATACCGCCTTTTTAATCCCATGTTCACCGCCTTTTTACAGCGGGAGAGCGGAAAGTCGGACGCGGATCAACGGCCCGACGACCGCTCCCTCACCGTCGCGGCTCGTTCGGACCGGACACAAACCATGCAAGACGCTTTAGCGGTCGATCGGAGATCGACGCATTATGGAGAGGCACGAAACGGACTGACAAGGGACCAATGCTGTGGGCGTAATCCCTCTTTGATCGGATTGTTTCGGACGTAGCGGATGGCGCGATGGATGTCCTCGGTGGTGTTCAGAAAGACTTTCCAGCATCCCCGGGCCCACGGCGAAGGCGGGTGGGACGTACCGGATGCGAGAGGGTGAAGATTCAATCGAAGCAGGCGGCACGTCGCCGACTGTTTGAGTTGCCGGACGATCTGCTCGACACGGTATTGATGTCGCGCGATCACCATGTGAACGTGATCCGGGAGGATTGAGCAGGCGTAACAGGTATAGCCCGATTTCTGAACCGCTTCCTGAAATGCGGCGATGATTTCTATCGCCTGTTTGCCGTTGAACGTGACCGGTGGATGCCGCAATGCCCCTTGCGCTGCATCCCGTACATCGCGGTCATGCGCCCGGCCCGCCACGGAACGGCGCGTTTCGATCTTGGTCGCAGCGCCGAATCGCAATAGTTCCCAGGATCGCACGAAGGTCGACCAGGAGCCCCGCGGATCGTTGGGAAGCCAGAACCCGTATGCCGTAAAGATGACATGGTAGGCCAGTACCATGCATGGTCCCCTGCGTGGATGTGTACGCGGCGATCTTTGATCGCCCGCTAAACCACCGATGCCGACGGCCGCCCGCTGAGCTTAATCTTCCGTATCCTCGGTTGCCGGTTCCGCGGTGGGAGTCGGCGCCACGCCCTTGGCCTCCAGCACCTTCTGCTTGACCTCCTCGAAGCAGTCGGCGTTGTCGCGAAGGAATTGCTTGGCGTTCTCCCGGCCCTGACCCAGGCGAAGGTCTCCGTAGCTGAACCACGCTCCGCTCTTGTCCACCACGTCTTCTTCGACGGCCAGGTCGAGCAGATCGCCCGAAGCGCTGACGCCCTCGTCGAACATGATGTCGAACTCGGCCTGACGGAAGGGCGGGGCCACCTTGTTTTTCACCACGCGCGCCCGCACGCGGTTGCCCACGGCCGTGTCGCCGTCCTTGATCGAGCTGGTCCGCCGGATGTCCAGCCGAATGGACGAATAGAATTTCAGCGCCCGGCCGCCCGGGGTGGTTTCGGGGTTGCCGAACATCACGCCGATCTTCTCGCGCAACTGGTTGATGAAGATCACGGTGCACTTGGATTTGCTGATGGCGCCGGTGAGCTTGCGCATGGCCTTGCTCATCAGCCGGGCCTGGAGGCCGACCTGCGTATCGCCCATCTCGCCGTCGATTTCGTTCTGGGGGATCAGGGCGGCGACGGAATCGACCACCACGATGTCCACGGCATTGGAGCGGACGAGCAACTCGCAGATTTCCAGACCCTGCTCGCCGGTGTCCGGCTGGCTGACCAGCAGGTTTTCCAGGTCCACGCCCA
Organism: Phycisphaeraceae bacterium; assembly: GCA_028282685.1. Classification (GTDB taxonomy): domain Bacteria; phylum Planctomycetota; class Phycisphaerae; order Phycisphaerales; family Zrk34; genus JANQHK01. Next base: position 12,116 of record JANQHK010000056.1, on the reverse strand, counting down.
GCTTGCGGGCCCAGGAGGGATCGAGTGCGTGCTCGGCGTCGATGAACGCGGCGACGCCTCCACCCTTCTGGGCATTGGCCACCACGTGCAGGGCCAGGGTGGTTTTGCCGGACGATTCGGGCCCGAAGAACTCGCAAATCCGCCCGCGGGGGATGCCCCGGCCGCCCAGGGCCAGATCGAGCGAAATCGAGCCGGTCGGGATGCCCGCCGGGACAAGGGCCGGGTCGTCGTCGAGCCGCATGATCGAGCCCTTTCCGAAACTGCGCTCGATCTGCGAGACAGCCCGTTCGAGTGCGGCGGTTCGTCCGTCGGCGTCGCCCGCTTTATCGCTCTTTTTCGCCATGAAATCGCCTTTCCGGGTGCTGGGACCGTTTTTGGGAGCCGATTTGAGAGTGCTTGTCGCTACCATAACGCTGACCTTCCTTTCCGTCAATGTTCGATGAATGTTAGGTTATCTGAATATCGGTCAACGTCAAGTGAATTCTCTACCTTTGTTCGGTGTTTTTTAGGTCAATGCCATACAGATGGCACCGGGGCTGATTGAATCGGCCGGTCGGCAGCCATACAAGGAGGCATCCATTTAGCGACGCGATTGATCGCGTTCGGTGGGGATATGCCATGATCCTGGGTTTTCATTACATCATCACAGCGTACGGCTTCTGGTTGCCGAACAATCCGCGTGGATCGTGGTCACGCATCATCCGTCAGTGGGAGTTGCTCCCCTATGGTCCGGCCGGGAAGGTCGATTCCCGTCGTTCCCTGGCGGGGCAGGCACACGATGATGCCGATCGAATCGCCGCCAAACGTCTGTTGAAGTATCCGCCCGTTCAGTTCACCGGTGTTCAAGCTCGGGCCATTGCGCGAGGCATTGACCAAGCTGCAGTGGAGGCGGGCTATTGCGTTTATGCCCTGGCGATCCTGCCGAAGCATTTTCACGCGGTGATTGCTCGGCATGATCGGGATGCTGGCCGGATCGCGACTCATCTCAAATCCCGCGCGACGTTCCGTTTGAATCAGGAGGGACTGAATCCGATGGGCCGCTTTCCCAGGAAGGACGGAATCCTTCCTTCGCCCTGGGCGCGCAACCACTGGGTGGTGTTTCTCGATTCAACCGAGCGGATGCGTCAGGCCATCGCATACGTTGAGAACAATCCACTGAAGGAAGGCAAGCGTTTGCAGCGATGGTCGATGGTGCGCCCCTTTCTGGAACGCGATGAATCGCGTCGCTAAATAAACCCGATCCACCACATTGCTAAATATGTATATTCGGGGATACGACCGACCTTGCCGGGCGTCTGTATGATGGATACGGATCGGTGTTTGCATGCAGGGGATGGGTTATGCGAATCATTACCGTGGGTCTGGGTCTGATGCTGGGGGTGATGGGTGGGACGGTCTGCGCGGAGGAATCGGTGCCGACCGAGACGGGGATACACGGGCACGGCTGGCGGGGCGTGAGCGATGATCTGGCCAAGCAGAAACTGCTCAATACCTTTGCGGTGATCACCACGGCCGACCGGTGGGGCTGGATCTGGCGCGCGGTCCATCCCGGGCAGCTTCCGCCGTTGATCAACTTCGAGCAGCATTTCGTGCTGGTGGCCACGGGTCCGGCGGTGGCGCCGCCGACTCTCCACACCGCGCTGGACGAATCGGGCGTGTTGACCGTCACCCGTTCGCAACCGTACCGCATCGGTAAAAAGTTTTCATGGCTGCTCCAGGTCCATCGGCGTGAAGGCGTGCGTCGCATTGGCCGGCATGACCTGGCTCCGCCTCAGCTCAGCGTACTGACTCTGGCCGATCACGATCGCGACTTTCGGGTGCTGCTTGGCGAGCGGTTTGTCGTGGAGCTACCGCGCACGGACGATGAGCCGACCTGGCAATGGATCGGTCGCGACCGACAGAACGCGCTTCAGCTCGTCGAGCAAAACGCTACCGAATCCGATACGGCGGACCGTCCGCACGCGCCGATGAATCGGTTTGTTTTTGAAGCGGTCCGAGCCGGCAAGCTCACGCTCTTTTTCCAACGCCAGACGGATCAACCCGACCGGGCCCGGCGTTTCGAAGCACGTCTGCGCGTGATTGGCCAGGCCGATGCCTTCAAGACGCTTCCGATCAGGGTGCGCCTCAAAACACCGGGTGATGGGTGGGATGTGCGTGTGATCGCGCTTTTCCGCAAGGCGAACGGCGACGTCCGCGTGTTCTCCGAATTGGCCGAGCGCGACGGTGCAGCCAGGGGCGGCTGGACCTGGGCGCAGGATACGGTGCATATCACGCTGCCGATCCGACGCATTCACCATTCCGTGCTGGGCAAGAGTTGGAGCGGCCTGGAATCGTCGGACATCACGTTCACCCATCGGAATGTTTTGAATCACCATGCGAAATCCCAGGCATGGAGTACGGTGGATTTCATCCGGTATTGCAGCGCCAATCGATACGGACCGCGCGTGCGCATGATCGGCTTTCTGCCCGATGAGGATATTCGCCAGATCGCCGATGCGGTCCGGCGCAGCAAGCTCATCACGGACAAGCGCATCGACTTCGTGCGCGTTCTCGACCCCATGCTGGTTGCGGTGAAGATGAAAGGCGACGCGGGCCGTCTTCGGTTTACCGCGGTGAAACTCAACAGCGGGCGCTGGCGCGTTCTGACCAGAGAAAAAGAGCAGCAGTTGAAAGAGAGAATCCGGGACGCAATGAAAGTCCCGAACCGGTGAGTTGTGATTTCATTTAATCGCTGTCCTGCGCCGGCCGTCTGCTTTTTAGAAAGTGTGCGAGAAGCGTTCTGGTACGAGCCGCTCCTTGACTGTCACGGCTCGTTATTCACTCATCTCCCACACACGGTTACCGCTGGCGTGAGATGACGGCGTCGGCGATGCCGTGCAGGGTCTGGCGGGCGGGGCTTTCGGGGAGCACGGCCAGGTGGTCGTGGGCTTCGGCGACGAGATTCTCGGCGCGGCGGCGGGCGTAGTCGATCGATTCGGTGTTGGTGATCAGCCAGCCGACGTGTTCGGTGCGTTGGGTATCGTCGGTGCGCAGCAGATCGAGGATGCGGTGGCGGTCGGCCGGGGCGGCGGTTTCCAGACGGTGGATCAGCGGCAACGTGAGCTTACCTTTTTCCAAATCCTTACCGAGCGACTTGCCGACCACCTGTTCGTCGCCGGTCAGGTCGAGCACATCGTCAATGATCTGGAACGCCATGCCGATCTTGTACCCGAAGCCGCCCATGGACCGGCAGTCGGATTGATCGCGTTCGTGCATCATGGGGCCGAGCCGACAGGCGGCATCGACCAGCGCCGCGGTCTTGCGCCCGATGATCTGGTAGTAGGTCTGTTCGTCGAGCGACCAGTTGTTGCGGTTGGCCAGTTGGAGCAGTTCGCCTTCGCAGACGGTGTTGGTGGTCTGGGCGATGAGCCGGGCGGCGGCTTGGTTGTCCAGCGAGGAGCAGAGGTGGTAGGCGTGACTGACCAGGTAGTCGCCGAGCATGACGGCGGCTTCGTTGCCGGCCAGCGTGTTGACGGTTTTGCCTTTGCGGCGGATCTCGGCTTCATCGAGGATGTCATCGTGGACGAGCGTGGCCATGTGGACCATCTCGACGACCGTCGCCAGCGTGCGGTGCTCATCGCGGACGGGTTGGCCGGGTCGCGAGGCCATGGCCGACAGCAGCAGCAGGGTCGGGCGGAGCATCTTGCCGCGGTAGCGCTCCACGTAACGGACCAGATCGTTCACGCACGCCAGGTCGCTGAGCAATTCGGCGCTGAAGCACGTTTCCACCTCGGCCAGGTCGGCGGCGAGGGCTTCGGCAATCTCGGGATGGTTCTTGATCGCAAACAGCATGATCGTCTTTCAATGCGGTCGCCTATATCTTAGGACGCCTGCGCCGGTTTGCCAGTGTCACCGCCGAGCGCAACGACGCGCCGGCGCAACCGTTCGGCGATCTGTTGATCGCGATCGCAAGCGGGATCAAGATCGGCGGTCAGTTCGGCGAGGTCCAGCGGCGGGCCGAATGTGATTTCGGAGCGGCTGGGTGTGAGGTAGGCGGTGGAGACGTTTTTCGTGCGCGGCGTTCCGGCTACGTGCACCGGCACGATGCGCGCCCGGCCCCGACGGGCCAGCAGTCCGACGCCCTTGTGAAACGCAACGGTCTCGTCATCGCCGTAGTGGTAGCCGCCCTCGGGGAAGATGCCGACGACCTCGCCCTGTTTGAGCAGATCGACCGCCGAGCGCAGGGCGGAGCGGTCGCTGCCGTCGCGCTTGACGGAGATCGGCTTGACGATGCGCCAGAACCAGGCGAGCAATCCGATCCGGTAGCTGCCGGCCATGAGGAAGCGCACGGGCCGTTGCAGGGCGACCTGGATGAACAGCGGATCGACGCCGCAACGGTGGTTGGACACCAGCAACACCGCTCCGCTGCGCGGCATGTGATGCGCGCCGCGGATTTTCAGGCGGTGCATGGCGCTGGCGTAAAGCTTGCCGATGCGCCACATCGTGTTGGCGAGGGGCCCTTCCGCCGGACCGCGCGCGATGTAGCGCAGGTAGCCGAAGATCGCGGCAACGATCAGCAGCAGGGCGAAGGCGTGGGCGACGTTGAGGATGTGTTTGTCGGCGTCGGCCATGCGCCAGATGATCAATGCGACCGCCACCGAGCCGAGGTCGCCGGCCAGGTCCTTGAATCCCATCACGCGCCCGCGGAAGCCGTCGGCGGTGAGCATCTGCATCAGCGTGTTGATCGTGATCATCAGGAAGCCGCCGAACAAGCCGCAGGCGATCGCCAGCCCCAGGCCGATCCACTTGTTGGGCACGACCACCAGCAGCGAGAGAAACACGGCGGTGCCGATCATGCCCGCGATGACGATCAACTCCCCGCCGCTGCGGCTGTTGATCCATCCCAGCAGCGCCGCCCCGAGCAGCATGCCGAATCCGAACCCGCCGCCGATCAGCGCGAAGTCCTGAATCGTCCCGCCGTAGAGATCGACGGCAATGGCCGAGCCGGCCCCGAGAACGATCTGCGAGCCGGACCAGAACAAAATGCCCACCGCGACCAGCGCGATCAACGGACGATGGTTGAGGATGTACCGCGCGCCTTCGATCACTTCACCGAACACGCGCCCCGGCCCGCCGCCGGTTTTCAGTCCCGGGCGCTCGTGTCGACGAACCGGTGTCTTGAGGAACGGCCACATCCAGCCGAACACCAGGTAACACAGCGATGACGTCAGGATGCAGTACCGCAGGGCATGGTCGGCCAGGGGCCCGCCGACGGCGAAGCCGATCAGGTTGCCGATGACGCCCATGCCGACGACGACGGAGTTGGCCCGTTGCAGAACGCGGTAGCCGACGACGTTGGGGATGATGCTGTTGCGCGCGGGGCTGAACGTGGCGGCGAACGTGCCGATGGCGAACATCAGCAGCCAGATCTTCCAGGTGTGGGTCAGCTCGATCGGGCCGATGGTGATCCACGTGTCGTAGATGTTGGTGACAACGCCTTCCGAACCGGACGGCAGGAGCGTGTAGGCAAAGAGGATCAGCAGGCCGCGCGCCTCGTCGGAGACGAACATCAACCACTTGCGCGGCAACCGGTCGGCCAGCCAACCGGCGAACGGCCCCCACAGCACGTAAGGAAGAAAGAACCAGAACTGGATCGCAGCGTTGATGGACGAGTCAGCCAGCCGCTGGTCTTCGGGGATGAGTTTCGCCGCTGCGCCGTAGCCGAGCATCACCGCCACGGCGAGCATGGCCAACCGGTCGGCCAGACCGCTGGCGAACGTGCTGGTCCACAGGAAGTGGAAGCTGTAGTTGCCCAGCAACTTTCCGGGATCGACGGCGGGCTTGGCGGGGACCTGGGGCATGTAAAAAGCGTAGCGGGAGGAAGGGAGTATAACCACCAAGACACCAGGAACACCCAGTAAGGCAAATGCGGGATAACGGGGTGCCGCATGTTGGCCCGCAGGGCAACATGTGGGATGCGGGCAGATTTGAAGAAAAAGCCGGGTGCCCCACCTTCGCCCGAAGGGCAAGGTGGGTTGCGTCCCATTGACGGAACAATCAACTTTGTGACAATCTTCCGTGATGGGGCAACATCGCAAGACACTGCGGCGCTATGAGATACTTGGGCACCTCCGTTTTTTGACGTTCTCGTGTTACCAACGCAAACCATTTTTTAAGAACGATCAGATCAAAGACTTGTTTGTCCAGCGTCTTCGATGGGCATCAGATCACCAACCGGTGTTGCTGATCGCTTGGGTCATCATGCCTGAGCATGTTCATTTGATGGTGCGGCCGGATGTCCATCGGATCACCATGACCGATTATCTGCAATCCCTCAAACGCCCCTTTGCCGCTTCGGTGTTACGGCGTTGGCGACAGATCGATGCGAACATACTCGACCACGTTTGTGACGCCAGGGGCCGATCTCATTTCTGGCAGACCGGCGGAGGATATGACAGGAATATCTATACGGCGAAAGAATACGAAGAGAAGTTCAATTACATCCATCGCAATCCGGTCCAGCGAGGTTTGGTCAAACGGGCTCAGGATTGGCATTGGTCTTCCGCGAGATATTACTTACTGGGGGAAATCGACGGACCGTGGATCACGCCGGTGGAAATATAAGCATCCCGCCCACCTTGCCGCGAGGACGCGGCGAAGGTGGGGCACCCACCGGTCTCAAACCTCAAGGCCCGAGCCCGGGCGCCCTACCTTCGCCCGAAGGGCAAGGCGGGTTGCGTCTTACCGGATATGTAGGCGGGTTGCCGCATGTTGCCCTGCGGGTCAACCTGTGGCACCCTGTACGTTTGCCATGAGCACCGTGGATTACATACCGCCTTCGTCGGGGACTCTGATGAAACGTCGCGCGATCGCGGCGCTGATCGGCGCCGCGGCGCTGGCGCTGCTGCTGGCCGCGGCGTGGCTGCGCCCCAAGGCCGAGGGCCACGGCACGCACACGCAATTCGGCCTGCCGCCGTGCAGCGTCATGCAGGCCACCGGATATCCCTGTCCGTCCTGCGGTTGCACCACGGCCTTTGCCGCCGCGACCCACGGGCGCTTGTTTTCCGCGTTGCGTACTCAGCCCTTCGGGGCGCTGGCGGCCCTGGCGACGGCGATGGCCGTCCTGGTCGCCGGTTACATCGCCCTCACCGGGGCGGACCTCAAGCCCTGGCTGGGCGGGTTGGCGTCGATCCATGCCGTCTGGGGCATCGCGGCGCTAATCGTGGTAAGCTGGTTGTACAAGATCGCCCAGACGGCCGGAGTGTTTTCATGAGAGTGTTATCCAACTTCTTCATTGTGTTGGCGCTGGTTTTTGCCTGCGGTTTGAGCGGGTGCAATGTGATCGGCTGGGTCGGCCAGTCGTTCGGCAGCGACACCCCGCCGCTGGTCAACGTCACCAGGGAATACGGCGGACTGGAGGGGCAGAGCGTGGCGGTGCTGGTGGATGTCGATCACAGCGTGTTGTTCGAGTATCCGCAGGCCGGCTACGAGTTGTGCGCTGCGCTCAGCGATCAGATCGCCGCCAACGTACCCCACGTCAAGGTGATCGACGCCCGCCAGGTCGCCGATTTTCAGCGCCGCAACATCTACTGGCCCACACTGCGCTACTCGAAGCTGGCCGAGCGGTTGCAGGTCAGTCGTCTGGTGTTGATCGATGTGATCGAGTACCGCACGCACGAGCCGGGCAACATCAATCTTTACCGCGGCGTGGTGTCGGCGACGGTGGGCGTGACCGAGGCCGACGGCGCCAAGCCCGATGACCGCGTCTACCAGGTCATGCTGGATGTCAGCTACCCGCCGGGCAACGATCTCGGCGTGCCCGATGCCGATCCGCTGACGATCCGCAAGGGCATGATCGATCTGTTCGCCATCCAGGCGGGGTGGAAATTCTACGACCACAAGGAGCCGCGCCAATGATCCGACGCTCCGTTCTGCAAACGGCGGCGGTCGGCGTCTTCGCGGGCCTGTTCCTGTGGGCGTCGGGTTGTGAATTGCCCGGTTACGTGGCGCAGGTTGTCGTCGGACCGCCGAAGATTCCCGCCGTCTACGAACTGATGGACCGCCCGACCGTGGTGGTGGTGGACGATTACCACCAGAAACTTCCGGGGATGCCCCTGGCGTCGCTGATGGCCGGGCGCACCGGCGAAGCGCTGGTCGACAACGACGCGGTGGAAACGCTGATTCCCTCCACGACGATCGATACGCTCCGCTCGCGTCACGAGGATTTCCGCAAGTGGCCGATCGACCGCATCGGCCGGCAGGTCGGCGCCGAGCAGGTCATTTACATCAGCATTGAACGGTTCGGCATGACCGACGAGCAGCAGATTCTCCGGCCGCGCGTCGACGTGCGCGTGAAGGTGATCGATGTGGCCGGCGGCACGCGCATGTTTCCCGCCGGCGAAGCGCAGGGCTACCCGGTCATCACCACGCGCTACTACAGCGACATGGAAGGCGCCAGTGCGGGCACGCAAATGTATCTGGCCAACCGACTGATGGAAGACGCCGCGGCGAAGATCGCCAAGCTGTTTTATAAGCACAAGCAACCCGAGCCGGGCAGCGGATTTTCCGATGCGCAGTGAGATTCGGATCCGGACCTTCGTCGAACCTCGTTGCACTCGGCTCGTCTCAGGTCCGGCTTGGTCACACGATCCACCGCATTACCCGTTAACCAATCAACCAATTAACCGATTAACCAGTTAACCGTTCCATGCACGTTCTCCACCTGATCGATTCACCGGACCGTCCGCCCTGTCCGATGCGTCTGGCGGCGGTGGCCGATATCAGCGCGGCGCTGAGCGTCCCGCGGCAGTCGGTGGTGTTGATCGGTCGCGTGGAACTGGAAGACATCGCCGCCCGGGTCGGGTTGCCGGTCAGCGATCGGCTGGGCGCCGGCGGCTCGGTCGCGCGGACGCTGCGGCGCTGGCTGAGCGGACGCGGTGTCGACGCGATCTGTGCCTGGTCCGCATCGGCCATGACGCTGGCGCAAAATGCCGCGGGGACGATCCCGCTGATCTGTCCCGATCCTCAGGCGCCCGCCATGGACTTCGATCGGCTGCGCGATGCCGATCGCGTTGCGCTGCGTCGGCGCTGGGGCGCTGAAGAAGACGATTGCGTGGTGGCGTTGGTCGGCCGAACGGTCTACGACTGCGATGCGGCGCTGGGCGGATGGGTCGTGGGTCTGGTCGATCAGACCCCGCGCACGGCGCGCCTGCTGATTCCACCGGGCGGTTACGGGCGCCGGCGCCTGGAGCGCATGTTTGCCATGTCGGGACAGAGCCGCTCCCTGATCGTCGATCCGCCGGCGGCACAACCCTGGCGTGTCCTGGCCGGTTGCGATGTGGCGCTGTCGGTCGATTCGTCGGCGAACTACGGTGGAGTGGACCTGACGGTTCAGCCCGTCCTGCGCATCCCGACCGGTGGGGGGATGGGGCTGGCCTGGGCGATGGCGGCGGGACTGGCGGTGGTGGTCGAAGACGCCGCCGCCACGCGCCTGCACGTCCGTCACGAGTCCAACGGTCTGGTGGCTGATCCCTCCCCGCGCCGCATGGCGCAGGCGGTCTGTCGCCTGATTGATGACCCCGCCTTGCGGCAGCGGTTGGGCCGATCCGCCGCCTTGGATGCACAGCAGCGTCATGCCGCCCAGACCGCGGCCGACCGCCTGACCGGGCAAATGCCGACCCTCGAAGATTCCTCTGGCGCCGCCGCTCCAACTTGACGTATTTCCCGTTGCAATGGATACTTGCTGCCCGGATGAGGACCGCAATGGGCGTGACAGTCCTGCCGACGATTGACCGCCTGCCCGAACCCCTGCGGCGGTTCATGGATCGCTTGACCGGCGAGCAGAAAATGCTGCTGATCCTCAAGCGGGACCTCTACGATGGCGACTGGCAGCGGATGGTGGACGACCTGGTCAACCGCCTGGAAGGTCGGCCCTACATGCTGCGGCTGGCTCACCGTATCGAAGACGACCTGCAACGCATCGAGCAGATGCGACAGATGGAACGGCATTACGAAGTTGACTTGGCGAGTTTCCTCGCTCCCTTACCCGAATCGGAGGCCGGTTGAATGAAGGCCCTTCCCCGCTTATTGATTGTCTGCCTGATCGCCTTGATGTCGACGGCCTGCCAGCAGCCGACCGGCCCCGCCGCCGACAAACCGCCCACGCGCGTTTCCCAGGCGTCCCTGAAACAGTTCCTCATCAGCCCCGACGATGCCGACCGCCTGCGATACCGCATCGACTGGATGCAGGACCTCAATCTCGAAAAGGGTGCCGGCTTCAAGTACCTCCTCGCCGAGTCCGACGTGCTCGTCCTGGTCGAAAGCCAGAACATCCTCACCGTCATTGATGCCCTCACCGGCAAAGTGATGATGCGCGAGCAGGTGGCCACGCCCGTCACCAAACTCTTCCCGCCCGCCCGCCAGGACCAGCGCGTCGTCATCAACAGCGAATCGCAGGCCTACATCTACGACATGAACAACGGCGTGTTGCTCAAGCGGCTCGACTTACCCAGCGTCGCCTCCACCGGCGCGCTGCTGCTGGGCGATCTGACCGTGTTCGGCTCGCCCACCGGGAAGGTCTTTGCCGTCCAGACGTACAACGGCTTCACCAACTGGGAATACCAGATGCGCGGCGCGTTGCTCGTCTCGCCTGTGCTGGTGGACGGCAACACCGTCGTCGCCGCCGATTCCACCGGGGTGGTCAAGGCCCTCAGCCCCCGGGGCAGGTTGCTCTGGGCTCGCGCGGCGCCGCCCTGGAAGCGCATTTCCGCTCAGCCCCAGCCCGGTCCCTCCGCCGTCTACATCGCCAGTGAGGACCAGGGTCTGTACGGCTTCGATCGCACCACCGGACGCATGTGGCGTCACCTGGCCCGCTACCCGCTGACCCAATCGCCCGTGGTCGTCGGCGAACGCGTCTTCCAGCATGTGCCGGAAAGCGGCCTGCTCTGCTTCGATGCCATCACCGGCCGGAAGTTGTGGGAATCCGATACCGAGGCCGTGCCCCTGATGCTCCGCGGCGATCGCCTGTTCGCACGGCGCGGCAGCGTACTCATGCTCCTCGAAGAATCCTCCGGAAAACCCATCGAATCTTACAAACTGCCCAAAGTCAATCGCATCGTGATCGACCGGACCGTCGCCGGCAACATGTACCTGTGCAACGACGACGGTCGAATCATGAAACTTTCCCCCAAACGATAGTCACGCCGCACATGAGCAATCTGGTTCCGATCACACGCGCCCTGATTAGCGTCTGGGATAAGACCGATCTGGTCCCCTTTGCCCAGAAGCTCGCTTCACTGGGCGTGCAATTGATTTCGACCGGCGGCACCGCCGCCAAACTCACCGAAGCCGGACTCGACGTCACCGCCATCGATGCCGTCACCGGATTCCCCGAAATGATGGACGGGCGTGTCAAGACGCTGCATCCGAAAATCCACGGCGGGTTGCTCGGCGTCCGCGATGACGAAAAACACACCGCCGCCATGAGCGAACACGGCATCGAGCCGATCGACCTGGTCTGCGTCAATCTCTACCCCTTCGAACGCACCGTCGCCCGGCCCGATGTCACCGAAGCCCAGGCCATCGAGCAGATCGACATCGGCGGGCCCAGCATGGTCCGCTCCGCGGCGAAAAACCACCGCTTCGTCACCGTCGTCACCGATCCGGCCCAGTACGATCACGTCGTCAACGAACTGAACGAGCACAACGGCGCCACCACGCTGGCCCTGCGGCGGGAACTGGCCCTGGCCGCGTTCGCGCGCACCGCCGCGTACGACACCGCCATTGCCGAGTGGATGGCCCGCCACCGCCCGCCGATGTTCCCCAACACGATCCTCATGCGTTTCGATCGGGAATCCGAGCTGCGTTACGGTGAAAATCCCCACCAGGCCGGGGCGCTCTACCTCGAGCCCGCCGCCGGTGAGCCCGCCGTCGCCCGCGCCCGCCAGTTGCACGGCAAGAAGCTCTCCTTCAACAATCTCTACGACGCCAACGGCGCGCTGGAACTGGTCAAGGAGATCGATCCGGCCGACCGCGCCGCCGCCGCCGTCATCAAGCATGCCAACCCCTGCGGCTTCGCCGTCGGGGATGCCCTGGCCGACACCTTCGCCCGCGCCTACGCCGGCGATCCGCTCGCGGCG
>JANQHK010000016.1 GCA_028282685.1 Phycisphaeraceae bacterium | reverse complement strand
ATGCCGGGCTTGTACGAGCCGCGCCCGTGAGGAAGCGGTCCGCACAACGCCCGAACCCGGCGGGGCAGGTGCGGTCATTCGCCCGCGGGGCGCCCCATCTTCGCCCGAAGGGCAAGGTGGGTGGACAGAAGATGCGACGCAGCCCACTTTGCCCTTCGACTTCGCTCAGGGCGAAAGTGGTGCGCTCGGCCCGACGACTGCTCCCTCACCGGCGGCGGATCGCGTGGCCGCAAGATCGACCTTCGCTCACCCTGCTGTGAACTTATCCTGCATTTCATCCGGTACGCCCTGTCAACACGGTCGCTCCGCGCTTTCCCTGTGGCTCTGCGATTTTCGCGGCTCGATGGGAACGCATCAGGATGCGTCTTCGGCGCGGGGGAGCGTGATGGTGAAGGCGGCGCCGCGGCCGGGCTGGGAGGCGACGTCGATCGTTCCGCCGTGCCGCGTGACCAGGTCGTGACAGATCGTCAGCCCCAGACCGGTGCCCTTGGCCTGGCCGTCCGCTTCGGGCGGAGCGTCGGCGGGGCGCGGGGGGGATTGCGTGACGAAGGGCTTGAAGATGTCGGGCAACAGGTCGGGGGCAATACCCGGGCCGGTGTCGGCGACGATCAACTCGATCCGATCGCTGACTGGCCGGGCTGAGATGGACAGCGAGCCGCCGGCTCCGCGCATCGCGCGGCGGGCGTTGAGGACCAGGTTCAACACCACCTGCTGCAGTGCGACGGGGGAGATCGCCGCATGCAGATCATCGGGCAGATCCAATGAAAGGGCGATGCCGTCTTTGCTCGGATCGCGCGCCAGGCAGTGAAACGTATCCTGAACCACCTGCGCTACGTCGGCTCGGTTTTCGCCGTTCTCTTCGCTGGTGAACCCCAGCAGGGAGGAGCAGATTTGCGCCGCTTTGGTGGCGCCGGCGTAGGCCTTGTCCACCGCTTTGCGGAGCATGTCGTGATCGTCGGGACGGCGCTGGGCGAGCTGGGCATAACTGACCACGGGGGTGAGGATGTTGTTGAACTCGTGGGCGATGATGGCGGCAATGGTGCCGAGTGTGGTCAGGCGATGCGAGCGGGCCATGGCCTGCTGCATGGCGTTGAGCTGGTCCTGGACCTGCTCAAGCTGGTCGAGCAGCAACTCGGCCTGTTCGATCTGTTCGCTGGGCGTGGCCATGGCATATCGAAGCGCGAAGGAAGTTCGCGGATCGGCATCATTGATATCGACCAGCGTTTGCGGGCGCCTTGACTGGATTATAAAATGAAATAAATCTTTTATATAAAATAACTTAAAATATAGTAGTTGTTACAACCTTTTCGTGTTTCACGTGAAACGTTGCTCGTTCCTGCCTCTGATGATCGGGCGCAACGTGGCGTGTTCCACGTGAAATCGATTTGGCGATGGCGGGGTGCGCGGGTAACATGGCGACAAGCGATCCGTGCCCATCCATCCCCTCGGCAAGGAGGCCAACCATGGCGAAAGCGAAGAAACCCCGGCTCGGCCGCGGCCTCAGCAGTCTGATGTCCACGCCCGTCTCCGTTCAGCCCCCGGCCCCGGAACCCCCGGAATCCACCTCTCCGTCCCCGGAAGTTGAGCAGGCGACGGTTCCGGCACAGGAACAGTCCACCCCCCCTGCAGGGCAATCCGGTGCCGACGGTGCGGGCCTGGCCTACATTTCGGTTGACCTGATTCGTCCCAATCCCTACCAGCCGCGGCAGGAGATTGATGATCAGGCCCTGGCCGGTCTGGCTTCGTCGATCGAGCAGGACGGGCTGATGCAGCCGGTGGTCGTGCGTCCGGTCGGCGACGACGGACGAACCTACGAGATGGTGGCTGGCGAGCGGCGCTGGCGAGCGGCACGTCTGGCCGGGCTCGATCGGATCCCCGCGATTGTCCGCGAACTCGATGATCGACAGATCGCCGAGTGGGCTGTCGTTGAGAACCTGCAGCGCGAAGACCTCGATCCGATCGAACGGGCCCGGGCCTTCCGCCAGTTGATTGACCAGTTCGATCTCAGTCACGATGAGGTGGCTCGGCGTGTGGGTTCAGACAGATCAACAATATCTAACATATTGCGTTTAATTGATTTAAGTGAGTCATTGCAGAGTGCGATCCGCGCCGGGCGCCTCTCCGCCGGGCACGGGCGTGCGCTGCTTGGGGTCGCTGATCCGCAGTTGCGCCAAACGCTGGGGGAGAAGGCGATGGCGGGGGGATGGTCGGTTCGGCAGGTCGAAGCCGCGGTTCGCAAGGTCGAGCGGTCCGACGCTTCCCCGGGCCGGCGGCGGCGTGCGGCGCGCTCCAAACACCTGCGCGACCTCGAAGAGCAGATCGGCCGACAGTTGCAGACGAAGGTCGCCATTCGTCCGGGCAAGCGAAAAGGTTCGGGTACGCTGTGCATCGATTTCTACGATCTCGATCAGTTCGACACGCTGCTGAACAAGCTGGGCGTGGACGTGCAGTGAACGCGCTGCATCGCGTCGCGAAATGGGATGCCCGCGGCGCGCATGACGCGTAACCCGCGGCGCGCATGATGCGTAACGCGCGGCGATTCGTGAACGCCGGCTCAACGCGCTCCCCTGCGGGTCGCGGCTAAACGTCAAATCATGCGTCATGCGTCATTCG
>JANQHK010000150.1 GCA_028282685.1 Phycisphaeraceae bacterium | reverse complement strand
CGCCGCCCCGGTGATTAACACGGTTTCACTCATGTCCGCTAGGGTAGCGGAATGCCGGGCGGGGGCAAGAACGCGCTCCTTTTGATGCGACGCGTGCATCGTCTTTCCGGTATCGCCAGAACTACAGACGGTCTTCCGGGACGACCGAATGTTCGCCGGTGAGGCGTCCGATGGCGGGGGGGTGTGTCATTTCGGCGCGGACTTCGCTGTACACGCTGACGCACTTGCGCGCCGCATCCTCCCACGTCAGCTTGCGCACTTCCAGATCGGCCTGGGAGCGCAGGGTCTGGCTGAGCGGCGGATGCTTCAATACGGCGATGATCTTGTTGGCCATTTCCTCCACGTCCCAGAAATCGACCTTCAGCGCGTGCTTGAGCACCTCGGCCACGCCGGAACTCTTGGAAATGATGACCGGCACATCGTGGCTGATCGCCTCCAGCGGCGCGATGCCGAACGGCTCGGAGACGCTGGGCATGACGTAGACATCGGCCATGCGGAAGATCGCATCGACATCGCGTCCGCGCAGGAACCCGGCGAAGAGCACCTTGTGTCCGATGCCCATCTGCGCGGCCATCTCGATGATTTGCGATGTTTTATCGCCCGAACCGGCGATGACGAATTTGACGTTATCGAGTTTCTGGAGCACTTTCTTCGCCGCGGCGATGAAGTATTCCGGCCCTTTCTGCATCGTGATGCGACCGAGGAACAGGACGATGCGATCGCCCCGCCGAATGCGCGCCGCCGAGGGCTCGGGAGTCAGATCGATGCCGTTGTACACCACTTCCACTTTTTCGTGCGGCACGCCGTAGCGGTGCTCGACGATCTTGCGGGTCAGGTGTGAGACGCACATCACGCGCATCGCGCCGTGCATGCCGCGCCGCTCGATGTCGTACTTGCGCTGGTCGACGTGTTCGCCGGACCGGTCGAACTCGGTCGAGTGGACGTGAACGACCAGGGGTTTGCCGGAGATGGCGGCGATGGCCAGTCCGGCCGGGTAGGTCATCCAGTCGTGGGCGTGGATGACGTCGAACGCCTCGCCTCGGGTCAACCGCACGGCGGTATCGGCGTAGGTGTGAATCTGCTCCATGAGGTCGACGGAATAATCGGGCGCATCGGTGGCCTGCGGCGCGGCGCCGGCGGCGGTGCGCTGTTGCTGCACGGCCAGGGCGGCCATGGCCTCGGCGGCCACCTGCTCGACCGTCATGCCGGTGGCGCGCGCCCGTTCGGCCACCCAGGCCGGCGTCTGGTACGGGCTGGTCAGCCAGGTGGGAATGCTCTTGAAAAACACGTGCTTGAATTCGGGCAGGCGCATGCCGGGCGAACCGGGCAGTTCCACGGGTTCGGCGAAACCGCCGGCGGAGATGGTCGGGCCGTTGTCGTGTGCGGTGCGTTCGATGGGCGGGGCGTCGGGGGAGAGCAGCCGAACGTGCGTGGCGTAATCCGCGGTGACCGACTTGGGCAAAACGAACAACACCCGCATGCCCATGCGATCGAGCGCGCGTGTCAGCCCGTAGCACGCCGTGCCCAATCCGCCGCTGATGAACGGCGGGAACTCCCAGCCCAGCATGAGGATCCGCATGGCCTTACCTCGCAGATGGAACCACTGCCGACCGTTGACGCTGCCGCGCCAATCCGCGAATCCTCCCCACCGTCGTACCGCTCAATCGTCCGCCTCGCCGCCCATGTCGCCGAGTTGGCGGAATGCGGCCTCGTAAGCCAGCAATAACGCGACCAGTTGGTCCGCATTGGGGTCCAACGGCGTCGGGGTGCGAAACACGTAGCGTTTGTGTTCATCACGGAAATGCTCAAACCGGATCGGAAACTCGTGATCGAATTCGAGCAGTTCCTCGGCGATCAGTTCTTCGAGTTTATCTCCGCTGTGCATCAGGTCGGCTTCGATTGATTCGCTCAGCCAGCGGTCCGATGAACGCAGGATCACCCAGGGCCGGTGATCCGGCGGCTCGAAGGCGACGGCGTACTCGGCGTCAACCTGGCGCGCCGCACAAATCAACTGCCCGGTCTCATCGATTTGCACGTCATCAAACACATCCGCCCGGCGAACTGCGTCGGCCACGGCAGGCAACAGGTTGGTCGGGGGCGTCGGCGGCATGGAAAGGCGTACCTCTGTGGAAAATCTAACGGAATCGGGGCAACGTCACAACTGTTTTTCCCCTCGCTTTGTCAGGCGACATGCGACGGGTTTACAATTTTCCGCATCATGGCCGACCCCACGGGCTCGAATGCGAACTGGACCACGCGGAAACTGCTGGATTGGACCACCGGCCACTTTCAGGCCAAAGCGGTGGATTCGCCCCGCCTGTCCGCCGAGATGTTGCTGGCCCATGTTCTCGGCGTGCCGCGCATCAAGCTCTACATGGACCTGGATCGACCGGCCAGTCCGCTGGAGCGGGCCGCCTTCCGCGAGTTGGTCGAACGGGCCGCCGAGCACGAACCCGTGCAGTATCTGGTCGGACGGGCCTTCTTCTATTCGTTGGCGCTGAAGGTCGATTCGCGCGTGCTGGTCCCCCGGCCGTGCACCGAAACGCTGGTTGAACATGTCATCGAGCATGCGCGTCGATCGCCGGGCTTTGTCGATCCGGTCATCGCCGACATCGGCGCCGGCAGTGGGGCGATCGCCATCGCCCTGGCCGTCAACATCCCCACCGCGCGCGTCATCGCGACCGACATCGATCCCGCGGCATTGGAACTGGCGCGGGAAAACGTTGAAGCGCACGGCGTGGCCGACCGCGTGGACCTGCGTCCCGGTCCGTTCTTTGAACCGCTTGCCGGATTGCGCTTCTCCTTCATCGTTTCCAATCCGCCCTACATTCCGGATGACGAATGGGGCGATGTGGCTGCAAACGTCAAAGATCACGAACCGACCGCGGCCCTGCGCGGTGGGGCGGAGGGCATGGATGTGCTGGGGCCGCTGATCGACGGTTCCGCCGAATATCTCACGGATCCCGGGCAGATCGTCTTCGAGATCGCCGCATCGCGTAAACGGTTGTCGGTGGAACGGGTGGAAAACAATGCCAAACTGGCTGATGCGAAGGTCCTGGCCGACCACGAAGGCAAACCCCGTGTGCTGATCGCGGATCGGGTATGATTAAGAAACAAAAACAAAATGAACCACAGAGACACAGAGCAGCGCAGAAAACACAGAGGGGAAAACTATCAAAATAACCCCTGCGGCCCTCAGCGATTCTCTGTAACTCTGCGGTGAATTTTATAGGCGAACTTACGGCTTGGGATCGCGTCGGCGATCGTCTTCTCGATCGCGCCTGCGGTCGAAGTCCGGCTTGCGATCGGGATTACGCTCCCGCTTGCGATCGGGGTCGCGTTCACGGTCGTTCATGCGCTCGGCGGTCATGAGTTTCCGCATGTACTGGTCGATGAGTTGCTTGCGGTTTTCCTGGCGCTGCCGCAATTGCCCCTTGAGTTTCTCGATGCGTTTGGCCATGTGTTTCAATTCGCGTTCGAGGATTTTCTGACGGACATCGAAATGCTTGTCCAGCATGTCGCGCAACTGGTTCTGCATGGCCTCGATTTTTGCCGGGTCGGTGTTTTCGGTGCGGGCTTTGCGAATGGCCTGGCTGAGGCGAAACGACTTGAACTTCAATTGACGATTTTCAATTTCCAGTTGGAACAGTTCCGGATCGTCATCTTTCAATTGCACCAGGTGTTCGAGGCGCGGCGCGATACGCTGCAAGCCCTGGCGGAAGCGCTCGGGCCTGATTTTGCGCACCTTGGCCAGGCCCTCGGCGAAGCGGGGATTGATTTGCTGGAGAATGCCGAACAGTTCCTCGGTCTGTTCGTCGGTCAGGGGTTTGCGCGGTTTGCGGGGTTCGCCCCTGCCCGGGCCGTCGGAGCCCGGTCGGCGGAAGTCACGATCGGGCGCGGGGCGACGGGGCGGACGGTCGGAACCGGGGCGATCGAAGTCGGGCCCGTCCGATCGGCGGGGCCGCATGCCGCGGTCCCTCCGGGAAGGTCGCTCGTCGCCACGATCCGCTTCCATCCCTGGCGTGGGTGGAGGCGGGGGCGTGATTTCACCGCCCGGCGGTGTGTCGTAGTTGGGCGGATCGTCCTGCGCAACAGCCGCGCTGCCCGGCACCAGCAGCGTCAGCAGAGCAAGCAGTGTTAACAAGTGAACGGGGCGGGGCATGCTCCGATTCTCCACATCGATGCGATGGGGCTCAGAACTGGCGCACCCGGTTTTCCAGTGCATCGAGATCGTCGCCGTACAGTTCATCGGACCACAAGTCGGAAGCGCCGGTCGGCTCTTCGTTCAGCGAGACCAGCAACTCTTCCAGTTCATTCGACAAGGCGTCCAGTTCCGCTTCAAGTTCGCCGGGCTCGCCTGTCAGGGCCAGATCGATGGTGTCCCAGTCGGCCTGGGTCAATAAGCTGGTGGCGTGGGCCTGGGCGTTGGTGGTGTCCAGCCCCTTGGCCATCCAGATCGAACCGCTGACGCTGAGGACGATCACCGCGGCGGCGACCCAGCGCGTCCAACGGGACGGGCCGATCTTCGCAACGACCGGCGCCGGCGCTTCGGTTGCGTGCAGCCGATCCACCGTGGCGGCATAAACACGCTGCGACAGGTCGGCCGGGGGCTCGGCGGCCAGGGCGTCGGACAAATGCGGCTCGATCCCCGTCGGCAGACCGTCCACCGTGGCCCGGTAGACGCGGTCGGCCAGATCGGTCGGCACGGGCGCGGCCAGCGCTTCGGCCAGTTCGCGCTCGATCGCCTCCAGGGCCGGGTCGTGCTCGAATTGTTCGGTTCGTTCAGTCATTCTCATGCTCCTCGAGCATGCCTTTCAGTTTTTTCAGGGCCCGGTGGCTTCGCGCCAGCACGGTGCCCAGCGGCTGCTCGAGCGTGTCGGCGATCTGTTGAAAACTCAGGTCGCCGTTGAACCTCAGCCCCAGCACGACGCGATCGGCCTCGGGCAACCGGTCGAACGCCTGGCGCAGTTGTTCGTGGCGTTCGGCCTGTTGCAGGTGCTGGGCGGGTCCGTCCTGATCCGGATTGTAGCCCAGCGCTTCGGGCGGCGTCTGGTGCCAGTCGACCGGCGTGGCCTGCCGCTTGCGCCGCCGCATCTCGTCCCGCAACCGATTCAGTGCAATGCGAAAGAGCCAGGACTCGAATTGCCCACGTTCGGCGTAATCGCTCAACTTGTCGACGATTCGCACGAACGTGTCCTGGGTGATCTCCTCGGCCAGCTCGGCATCGCGGCATTGCCGATAGATCATCGCCCAGACCCGCCCGGTGTAGGCCTCGGTCAGTTGGCGCCAGGCCTGGGGTTGGCCCCGGGCCGCTTCTTTCAGGACTGCATCGAGCGGTCGATCCATGCATTTTCCGTCCGTAGAACGGCTTACCGATCCCGTTTATTGCATCGGCAAGACCGATTCTCGATGCTCAGCAAACCGCCATGAGCATACCAGAAAGTTCCTTGCCACAGCAGGATACAGGCGTGGGGCAATAATTGACTCGCCCGGGCGTTGGTTTATCGGTCCCCAAGGTGGAATTTTCTGTCTGTGGATTCATCCCTGCGCCCGGTTGCCGCGAGAGTTGGCGGCCGGGCTGTTTTCGGTTGTGTTTTCACCGTTGACACAATTTTCACTGGACAAAATCAAAATTACCGATACACTACCTGCCGTTATGGAACGGATATGCAACCTGATTCTGGCCCTGTTTCTACGCCCGTCACCGCGGGTCGTACCGGTTGCTGTACCCGTGCGGGTCGTTGCCTGACCTGTTCGGCCTACGACTCGCCCATCCCGGTTCCGTTTCTCCCATTACGATCAATATGTTACAGATACCACGGCTGTTCCCCTTTCGTGCGGATAATGAATAAGGATACCTGACCATGCCTCGCCCCACGCTGACCACCGACATCGATAGCCACGCCGACGTCCCGAAGACCGATCAGTACATCGGTATGACCGGCGCGCAGATCTTCCACGAAATCATGCGCGAGCAGGGCGTCAAGCACATATTCGGTTACCCCGGCGGCGCGATCCTGCCGGTCTTCGATGCCATCTACGAATCCGATCATTTCGATTTCGTCCTCACGCGCCACGAACAGGGCGCCGGCCACATGGCCGAGGGCTATGCCCGCGTGACCGGCAAGCCCGGCGTGGTGCTGGTGACCAGCGGACCGGGGGCGACCAACACCGTCACCCCGCTCCAGGATGCGCTGATGGACGGCGTGCCGATCATCGTGTTCAGCGGCCAGGTGGCCACGTTCGCCATCGGTTCCGATGCGTTCCAGGAAGCCGACGTAACGGGCATCACGCGCCCGTGCACGAAGTGGAACGTGCTGGTGAAAGACGTGCGCGACCTGCCGCGGCGGATCAAGGAGGCGTTCCACATCGCCATGACGGGTCGGCCGGGCCCGGTGCTGGTCGATCTGCCGAAGGACGTGACGGCGGCGACGCTGCGCGAAGCGGTGGCGGCCGAACGACATCTGCCCGGTTACCACGCGCGCGAATTGGGCGCCAGCCATGAGATCGAACGTGCGGCCGAGATGATCAACTGCGCCGAGCGCCCGCTGTTCTACGTCGGCCACGGCGCGATCCTTTCCGATGCGGCGGAGGTGTTGAGGCAGGTCTGCGAGAAGGGCAATATCCCCGTGACGACCACCTTGCAGGGTTTGGGCGCGTTCGACGAGTTTTCACCGCTTGCGCTGCACATGTTGGGGATGCACGGCTCGGCGTATGCCAACTACGCCATGCAGGCCGCGGATCTGATCGTCTCCGTCGGCGCGCGGTTCGACGACCGCGTGACCGGCCACATCCCCGACTTCGCCCCCGAAGCGCGACGGGCCGAGCGCGACGGCCGCGGCGGCATCATCCATTTCGATATCGCCCCGGAGAACATCGGCAAGTCGATCCCGGTGACGCTCGGCGTGCAGGGCGATGCACGCAAGAACCTCGAATTGCTGCTGCCGATGATCGAGCACCGACCGCGCGAAGACTGGCTCACCGTCATCAACGACTGGAAACAGCGGCATCCGTTCTGCTATGCGCCGGACGATCGTCCCTATCACCTCAAGCCGCAGCAGGTCATCGAGGAACTGGACAAGCAGACGCGCGGCGAAGCGATCATCACCACCGGGGTCGGCCAGCATCAGATGTGGGCGGCGCAATTTTACCGGTTCCGCTATCCGCGCCAGTGGATCACCAGCGGCGGTTTGGGCACGATGGGCTTCGGCGTGCCTTCGGCGCACGGCGCCAAGCTCGGCGCGCCGGACAAGACGGTCGTCAACATCGACGGCGACGGCTCGTTCTGCATGACCGCCATGGAACTGGCCACCGCCGCCCAGTACAACATCAAGGCCAAGCACCTGGTGCTCAACAACGACTTCCAGGGCATGGTCAAGCAGTGGCAGGACCTGTTCTACAAAAAGCGGTACAGCCATACGGAAATGCACAACCCGGACTTCGTGAAGTTGTCCGAGGCGTTGAACTGCAAGGGGCTGCGCTGCGTCAGCAGTGCGGAACTGCCGGGCAAGATGGCCGAGTTCCTCGAGTATGACGAAGGACCGGTCGTGTTGGAATGCATGGTCGAGAAGCACGAGCACGTGTACCCGATGGTGCCGGCCGGGGCGGCGCTGCACGAAATGAAGTTCAGCGATGCCGACCCCAGCCGCGGGCGCAAGTGATCGTTAACCGGTAATTCGGAAATAGACTAAAAAGCCCACCCAAGACCCGGGTGGGCTTTTTACGTGCTGACTCAGACGTACTCGGGCGTTTGTTTTTCCGGGGTGTCTTGACGCAGGGACGAGAGAATCGTGCTGCCGGTCGGATTGATGGTGATGGGCGTTTCGATCGGGGCCTTGATCCGGAACACGTGTCCGCAACTGGGACAACGGGCGCGTCGTCCACGCGCGTTGTGCGGGGCTCTGAGTTTCTGCCCGCATCGGCAGTAGAACCGTACGGTCGGTGACAATGAGGATTTCGAATCAGCCATAATACCCCCGGCCGCGCTGGGCCGATGTCCTTTCGTATTGAAGACAACGACGTTGTGCTTCGTGCAGTTTCAGCTATCTACCAAAAGTCCCTATGAGGCTGGATACCCGCAGGCCCATCCCCTTTCCGCCTTTGGGCCGGCCACTGTCCTGTTTCAGTGGATCGAACAACCTAACGAATTTGTTTTGACCGTCAAGTTAGTGAATACCCGAATCTGCTGTATTCCTTTTCGAGGGCATCTCGACGGTACCCCATTATGACGCACAAGGCCGCGTCCTGTTCACAATTATTGGCGCGCCGATTGGAAAATAAAGTTTTGGGCGTGTTTCTAACGAATTTCTAATCGACCAGCACCACGACGTCATTCGCATCGCAGCCGATGTTGGTGGGATTCGACCATTGGCGCGGGTGCGGCGACAGTTCGTTAATCACTACCGCCAGATGCTCGGACAATGCGAATCGGTGCTGCGCCATTTCGCCGAGATAAATGGTTTCAAGGTGTCGGCCATGGAGGATGTTGTTGGCAGTCCGGCCGGGTTCGAGGATGCGCAGGGCTTCGGGGCGGATGCAGCAGGTGACGTTGCCGGTGTCGGGGATATCTTCGGGCAGCACCGAGGTCGTCAAGCATCCGGCTTCGGTTTGCAGTTGAGTGTGTCCGTCGGTGCGGTTGACCACCTCGGCGGGAATGAAATTCGCCGCGCCCAGAAAATCCGCGGCAAAACGGTTGAGCGGACGGTTGTAAATTTCCCACGGTGAGCCGACCTGGCAGATGCGCCCTTCCTCCATGAGCGCGATGCGATCGGCCATGCTCAAGGCCTCGGTCTGGTCGTGCGTGACGTAGATGGCCGTGATGTGCGCCTGCTTGCAGATGTGGCGGATGGTGCTGCGCATTTCCATGCGCAGCTTGGCATCGAGATTACTCAGCGGTTCGTCGAGCAGCAGCACATCGGGTTGAACGACCAAAGCGCGCGCCAGCGCCACACGCTGCTGCTGACCTCCGGAAAGCTGCGGAGGGCGGCGCTGGGCCAGGTGCGTCATCTGCACGCGCTGCAACGCCTCGTTGATGCGTTGTTGCCGCTCGGCTTTTTTGATGCGCCGTACTTCCAGACCGAACGCCACGTTCTGTTCGACGGTCATGTGAGGCCACAGCGCGTAACTCTGGAAGACCAGGGCGGTGTTGCGTCGTCGGCTGGGCAGATCGGTCACATCGCGCTCGCCGAAGAGAATTCGGCCGCGGTCCGGCGCGGTCAGCCCGGCGATGATCCGCAGCAGCGTGGTCTTGCCGCAGCCTGAGGGCCCCAGCAGGAAAAACAATTCGCCCGGCTGGATGGTCAGGTCCACCGCGTCCACCGCCACGGTCCGGCCGAACCGCTTGTCCAGGTTGCTCAGCGTGACCGCGATCATGCCCACAGCTTATACCAATTTTCAGCCGATTGTCGCGATCGTTTACCTGGCGCGGTTGGGGCGGATAAAGTAACGATATGAATCCCTGGACGGGAAGGTTGCTCGTGGTCGTACTGCTGGCGGCGGTGGTCGGCCTGCCGTTTGCATTTCGACCGGGCCAACGTCCGTCCGCGACCGATGGCGATGCGCTGACGCTGGTGGTGATCACGCCGCACAACGAGCAAATCCGCTACGAAACCGCCCGCGCGTTCAGCCGGTGGCATGAAGAACGTTTCGGCCGACCCGTCGCCATCGACTGGCGCACACCCGGCGGCGCCAGCGACATCCGCCGCATCCTGCAAAGCCAGTACACCGCGGCGCTGCGGCGCTCACTTCAGACCGGCAAACCGCTGGAATCGGTGGGGTACGACATCGTCTTCGGTGGGGGAGATTACGAGTTCGATCAATACTACCGGCGCATCGGCGTGACCGTCGGCGAGCATCGCGCTTCGCTGACCCAGCCGATCGTCTTTGACATCAACGAAATCGACGTTGCGGCGGTGTACGGCTCGACGGGCGAGCTGGCCGGCAACGCGCTGTACGATCGTTCGATACGAGATGAAGCGAAACCGGGCGGTAATCCACCGGGACACTGGTGGGGCGTGGTGCTGTCGGGATTCGGGATCGTTTACAACCGCGATGTGCTGGCCGACCTGAACCTGACCGAGCCGACCACCTGGGCCGATCTGACCGATCCGCGTTTCTTCGGCAACATCGCTCTGGCCGATCCGTCGCACTCCGGCTCGATCAAGGTGACGTACAACGCGATTCTGCAGCGGCTGGGCATGCGGGAAGGGTTGGCGGTTCTGCGTCGGTGCTTCGCCAACGCGCGGTACTTCACGGCCGGTTCATCGCGCGTTCCCCTGGACGTGTCCGCCGGTGAAGCCGCGGCGGGCATGTGCATCGATTTCTACGGCCGATACCAGTCCGAATCGATCGGCAGCGAGCGCATCGATTACATCACGCCGGCGGGATTGACCACCTACACCAGCGATCCGGTGGCGGTGCTCAACGGCGTGCGCGACGATCCATCACGCCCCGAGGGTCCCCACGCCCAACGACTGACTTTGGCCAAGCGATTCGTGCAATTTCAACTGACGCGCGCCGGACAGGCGGTGTGGTGTTACCCGGCCCGAGAGCCGATGAACGTTCCGCCCGAGGATGGGCTGGGGCCGTGGCGATTCGAGTTGCGCCGGCCGCCGGTGCGCCGGGAGATGTATCACGAGTCCTGCTTTGCGCGCATGGTCGACCGGGTGAATTATTACGCCGATGCCCGGCCGCTGCCCGAGGGGACGCCGAACTACTTCGGCGTGGTGACGGTCCTGCTGCAATCGATGTGCATGGACGTGCATGACGAATTACGCTGCGCCTGGTCGGTGATCAACGATCCGGCCAACGCCGACCGCCGCACTGAAATGATCGCGGAGTTTGATGCTTTACCCTTTACCGACACCGCCGACATGAAGCGACAAATCGATGAACTGGGCGAAGACGGCGCGCGCCTGCGATGGACGAAGTTCTTTAGGGCACAATATCGAAATGTGATTGCTTCCCCCAATTAACCAGTTAGCCAATTAACCAATCAACCGGTTAACCGACTCACGCTCCGGCATACTGATTCAACCGGTCGATCAGAAGCCGCAGTCGTCCGTAGTTGCGCTTGGTGAACAGGAAGTGCAGGCGGTTGAGTTCGAGGTGATCGGTTTCGCCTTTGAGCGGGCCGGATTGCTCGATGCGCCCCTCGGCCACAAGGTCGGCGAAGTCGGCATTCAGCTCTTCCAGTTGCGCTGCGCTCACCGGGCGCTTGATGCGGATGGCCAGCACATCGCCGACGAACCGCTGCGAGTGGTAATTGCGGTAGAAGTTGAGCACATGGCGGGCGGCGTCGTCCGCATCGTCGGTGATGTAATAGAGGTTCAGGTCTTCTTCGTCGATCATCCCGTTGGCAAGCAGGTTCTGCTTCACCCATTGGTCCCACGAAGCCCAGTAGCTGCCGCCTTTCGGCTCGCACATCACCAGCGGCACGATCACCGCCTTGCCCGTCTGGATCAGTGTCAGCACCTCGAAGTTTTCATCGTGCGTGCCGAATCCGCCTGGAAACAAGGCGACGGCGTGGCCCTGACTGACCAGCATCAGCTTGCGCGTGAAAAAATAACGGAACGTGATCAACTTCGGATCGTTGGCGATGATTTCGTTGGCCGTGGTTTCAAAGGGCAGGCGGATCGACGCGCCGAAACTGGAAGCGCGACCGGCGCCGTCGTGCCCGGCTTTCATGATGCCGTCGCCCGCGCCGGTGATCACCATCCATCCCGCATCCGCCATGCGCTTGCTGAAATCCGAAGCGGCGATGTAGTCCGGGTGGTCCTCGGCCGTGCGCGCCGAACCGAATACCGTGATCTTGCGCGCCTCGCGGTACGGCCGAAACACCTTCAGCGCATACCGCAGCTCCTTGAACGCCCGGTTCATCAGTTTCAGTTCGCCGGTGTCGGCCCCGTCGCGCAGCAACTTGCCGGCGGTGGCGATCATTTCGCGGATGAGTTGGCCGTCGAAGCTGGCCGGATCGCCCCCGAACTGCTCGACGAGCCGGTTCATCGCCTGTTCGATCTGCGGATCGGCTGCGGGCTGCGTTTTGTCGTGGTGTGTGTTCATCGTAGATTGGGATTTTACTGGAACCCGCCTCAAAACCAATCCCCCTCCCTCCAAGGCAGGGGTTAGGGAAGGGTGAGATACCGATATCTCTCCAATTCTTTAGATCATCCCCCTCGCCCAACCTCTCCCCGTTCGGCTGAGCTCACGGCCGAAGCCCACTCGGCAGAGAGGGGTTAAGATAGCATGCATGCCGTAGGCCGTGCCGCTGATTAACAACCGATCCGTCCATGACTCACCGCAATCCAATGCGCCTGTTCCTGCTGCTCGCCAGTTTTGCGATTCTGGCTGTCTTTCTGGTCTGGCCGATCGTGCTGACCGTCCGCGGCGCCTTCGTCGACGGGCAGGGCGATGCATCGGCGTTCACCTTGCGGCACATCGCCGGTGTGTTCCGCGAGCCGGTGCTGATCGACGGCCTGGTCAACAGCTTCATCATTGCGCTGCTGACCACGGCGCTGAGTCTGGCCATCGCCACGCCGCTGGCGCTGATCGCTCGCCGCTACGATTTTTTCGGCAAGACCCTGCTCAACGGTCTGCTGCTCATGCCGCTGATCCTGCCGCCGTTCGTCGGGGCGATCGGCATGCGCCAGGTTCTCGGCCGATACGGTGCGTTCAATGCGCTGCTGGGCGAGTGGGGATGGATCGATCCGTCGCAGCCGATCGACTGGCTCGGCGGGGGGACGTGGTCGATCCTGCCGGGCATCTTCGAGTTCGACAGTCGCATCCTCGGCGTGGTGCTGCTCGAAGCGCTGCATCTGTATCCGATTGTGTATCTCAACGTGGCCGCGGCCCTGGCCAACCTCGATCCCGCCCTCGAGCAGGCCGCGGAAAATCTCGGCGCTTCGCGCCGCAGGCGGTTCTGGAAGATCACGTTCCCATTGATTCGGCCGGGTGTGTTCGCCGGCTGCACGATCGTCTTCATCTGGTCGTTCACGGAGTTGGGCACGCCGTTGATGTTCGACCTGACGCGCGTCACGCCGGTGCAGGTCTTCTGGGGCATCCAGGAGATGGAAACCTCAGCTCGACCCTATGCGCTGGTGGTGGTGATGCTGGCTTTTGCGCTGCTGTTCTATTTTGGGGGCAAGGTGTTCTTCGGTGGCCGCGCGTACACCGCGACCACGCGCGCCAGCGTTGCCGCTGTAACGAAAAAGCTGCGCCTGCCCGGGGCGCTGCTCGCCGCGATGCCGTTTGTTCTGGTCACGGCGCTGGCCGTGCTGCCGCACCTGGGCGTGATCTTCACCAGCTTCGCCGAGGCCGGCTCGTGGTACCGCAGCATGTGGCCGAGCGAATGGACCGGCGAACACTACTCCGCCGCGCTCACCCACAACCTCGCCGCCGACTCAATCCGCAATTCGCTGCTCTATGCACTGGGCGCGATGGCGCTGGACATCGTGCTCGGCCTGCTGTTGGCCACACTGATCGCGCGCCCGCAATTGCTCGGCCGCATCGGACGCTGGCTGGCCAAAGGGCTCGATGCGCTGGCCATGCTGCCGCTTGCCGTGCCGGGTTTGGTGATGGCGTTCGGATACGTCGCCATCTCCATCCAGATCGACCAATGGTTTGGTTCGGGGGGCGGGGGTGAGCCGCCCGGTTGGTTGCAGGTGCTTGGGCAGGATCCCAACCCGGTGTTGTTCCTTGTGATCGCTTACGCGGTCCGGCGGCTGCCTTACGTGGTGCGCTCGGCCGTGGCGGGACTGGAGCAGACGCCGCTGGAATTGGAAGAAGCCGCACTGGTGCTGGGCGCATCGCGCTGGCGCATGATGCGCAAGGTCGTGGCGCCGCTCATCCTGGCCAACCTGATCGCAGGGGGCCTGCTGGCGTTCAGCTTCGCCATGCTGGAGGTGTCCGATTCGCTTATTCTCGCGCAGACCGCCGAGCATTATCCGATCACCAAGGCGATCTACGAATTGTTCGAGCGCCTCGGCGACGGCCCGTACATCGCCAGCGCCATGGGCGTCTGGGGCATGGCCCTGCTCGCCCTGACGCTGATCGGCGCCACCATGATGCTCGGTAAGAAGATGGGATTGCTGTTTAGAGTATGAAACATGTTTGATTTGGTGATTCGGTGATGTGTGATGTATAAGCCCGAGGTTGTCGTTGACCCGGAGCGAAGTCGAAGGGAGGACAAGCCACGAAGTGACGAGGCCGAAAACCGGGATGGGTCGCTGCTTATTCTATCACAAGTAATCCCACTTCCTGCGATTTTTCAAAAGCCGTGACATGGTCGGTGTGCTGAAAGAGCAATTGTTCGATGTCGGTGGTGGAGCAGTTGCCGCGTTTGATCCAGATGACTTTGGGTGGGAATCCAAACATGGCCAAGCGATCGGAAAAGTCACTGTCTTTGGTGACAATGGTGTAGCCGCTTTCCTTTGCCTTATTCCAAATCTCGGCGTCTGTGGCTCGCTCCAGGCCAAGCAAGCGGACATGCGTGCAGCCGGGAAAGACCGTTTCGAGTTGCGGGATCAGTTTGGCCGAGAGATTGTGGTCGAGGAGCAAACTCATCCGGCAATGACCATCTGCGAGCGCTCACGGTCGGCGGCGAACTGGAGACAGGCCGTGATGTCCTCGGGGGTCAGATCGGGAAAGTCGCTGACGATTTCCTGCGGCGTCATGCCCGAGGCCAGGTATCCCAGCACGTCGTATACAGTGATGCGCATGCCCCGAATACAGGGCTTGCCGCCGCATTTGCCTTCTTCGATCGTGATTCGGTCACCGTATTTGAGCATGATATCTATTCTATCTTCGCATGAACAACGAGCCAAACTTGCCGGGTGCCTTGCTGTTTATAGGTGGGTGAGTTGCCAGCATCATGAAGCACGGGTCTGCCTTCCCTCGACTGCGCTCGGGACAAGTCGGCCGACTCGTGGCACCCTGACTCATCGATCAACCGATGTCCCCTCTCTTGCGTTCGGGGTCGGCGTTATTGAAATTCGCAATCCGATACCCGGCATCCCTTATCCGATATTGGAGCAATTTCGCGGTTTTTTCGCCCCTATTGCCGGGTTGGCGGGTAAACGCTACACTGGGGGTCTTACCGGATAAGCGTGTCCGGTTACTTGCCTTTGTCCATGCTGTGCGGGGCGTCGGCGGCGGCGACACCGAGGAGTCGCGCGACTGGTGGGTCGGGCGATTGTTTATCCTCCGGTACATCGCCCCGTCGGTCCGTGCCAGACACCCGGCCGACCCGGCCGGGGTCCAGTTGAAATAAGGAGTGTGCCATGTCTGAACGACGGAAGATCACCATCGACGGCAACGAGGCGACCAGCTCGATTGCCTTTCGCGTCAGCGAGGTGGCGTCGATTTACCCGATCACGCCCAGCTCGCCCATGGGCGAGTTCTGCGACGAGTGGGCCGCCCAGGGCCGACGCAACATCTGGGGCCAGATCCCCGACGTGGTGGAGATGCAGTCCGAAGCCGGCGCGGCCGGCGCGGTGCACGGTTCGTTGCAGGCCGGGGCGCTGACGACCACCTTCACCGCCTCGCAAGGCCTGCTGCTGATGATCCCCAACATGTACAAGATCGCCGGGGAACTGACCAGCTACACGATGCACGTGAGCGCGCGCACGCTGGCCACGCATGCCCTGTCGATCTTCGGGGACCACTCGGACGTCATGTCCTGCCGGCAGACCGGCTTCGCCATGCTCTGCTCGAACAGCGTGCAGGAAGCGCACGACATGGCGCTGGTCGCCCACGCCTGCACACTCCACGCGCGCATCCCGTTCATGCACTTCTTCGACGGCTTCCGCACCTCGCACGAAGTGGCCAAGATCGAGGAGATGACGGACGATGACATCCGCGCCCTGATCGATGAAGCGAAGATCGCCGAACACCGCGACCGCGCCATGACGCCCGATCGGCCCGTCCTGCGCGGCACGGCACAGAATCCCGACACCTTCTTCCAGGCGCGCGAGGCCTGCAACGGCTTCTACAACGCCACCCCCCAGATCGTTCAGCAGATGATGGACCGCCTGGCCAAGCAGGTCGGCCGCCGGTACCGCCTGTTTGATTACGTGGGCGCGCCGGATGCCGAGCACGTGGTGATTCTGATGGGTTCGGGCGCCGAGGCGGTGGACCAGACCGTCCAGCGTCTCAACGAGAACCACGGCTACAACATCGGCGCGATCAAGGTGCGTCTGTATCGTCCGTTCGCCGTCGAAGCATTCATCAAGACTCTGCCGAAGACCGTCAAATCGATCGCCGTGCTGGATCGCACCAAGGAACCGGGCGCCCCGGCCGAGCCGCTGCACCTGGACGTGATCGCCGCCCTGAGCGAAACCGCCGCGGCGGGCAACCTGCCGTTTGAGATGCCCACCGTCGTCGGCGGTCGCTACGGTTTGAGCAGCAAGGAGTTCACGCCCGCGATGATCAAGGGCGTCTACGACAACCTCGCCGCCGATCAACCGAAGAATCACTTCACCGTCGGTATCGAAGACGATGTCACCGGCCTGTCCCTGGATTACGATCCCGATTTCAACATCGAATCCAAGGACATCGTCAAAGCGATGTTCTACGGGCTGGGTGCGGACGGCACCGTCGGCGCCAACAAGAACTCGATCAAGATCATCGCCGGCGAAACCGACAACTACGGCCAGGGCTACTTCGTGTACGACTCGAAGAAGTCGGGCGCGATGACGGTCTCGCACCTGCGGTTCGGTCCGCGTCCGATCCGTTCGACGTACCTGATCCGCAAGGCCGACTTCGTCGCCTGTCACCTGTTTGAGTTCGTCAACAAGTACGACATTCTCGCCGGCGCCGCCGAAGGCGCGGTGTTCCTGCTCAATGCCCCGTATCCCAAGGACGAAGTCTGGGGCCACCTGCCGCGTGAAACGCAGCAGCAGATCATCGACAAGAAACTGAAGTTCTACGTGATTGACGCCTACACCGTCGCCCGCGAGGCCGGCATGGGCGCCCGCATCAATACGATCATGCAGACCTGCTTCTTCGCGATCTCCGGCGTGCTGCCGCGCGACGAGGCCATCGAAAAGATCAAGAGCGCGATCAAGAAGACCTACGGCCGCAAGGGCGACGAGATCGTGCAGCGTAACTACGCCGCGGTCGACGCGGCTCTCGAGCACATGCACGAGATCGCCGTGCCCGATTCGGTCACCAGCACGTTCGACCGCCTGCCGATCGTGCCCGACGCCGCGCCCGACTTCACGAAGAAGGTGCAGGGCGTGATGCTGGCGCAGAAGGGCGATCTGCTGCCGGTTTCGGCGTTCCCGCCCGACGGCACCTGGCCCACCGCCACCACGCAGTGGGAGAAGCGCAACATCGCCGTGGACGTGCCCATCTGGGACGAGCAGTTCTGCATCCAGTGCAACAAGTGTGCGTTGGTCTGTCCCCACGCCGCGATCCGCGCCAAGGTCTACGAGGAAGATCAACTCGGCGGTGCTCCGTCGACCTTCCGTTCCAGCGATTATAAGACCAAGGAATTCAAGGGTCTCAAGTTCACCATCCAGTTGGCTCCGGAGGATTGCACCGGCTGCAAGCTGTGTGTGAACGTCTGTCCGGGCAAGGACAAATCGAATCCCAAGCACAAGGCGATCAACATGACGCCGCGCCTGGATATCCTCGAGGCCGAGGCGCCCAACTACGATTTCTTCCTGAGCATCCCTCCGATCGAGCGCGAGAAGGTCGAGCGGATCGATGTGAAGGGTTCGCAGCTCTTTGAGCCGCTGTTCGAGTATTCCGGCGCCTGCACCGGCTGCGGTGAGACGCCTTACGTCAAGCTGCTGTCGCAACTGTTCGGGGACCGCCTGCTGATCGGCAACGCCACCGGCTGCTCGTCGATTTACGGCGGGAACCTGCCGACCACCCCGTACTGCGTCGACAGCAACGGCCGCGGCCCCACCTGGAGCAATTCGCTCTTTGAAGACGCCGCGGAATTCAGCTTCGGCTTCCGCCTGGCCATCGATTCGCATAAGCGGGAGGCCGAGCGTCTGTTGGCCGAATTGGGACCACAAGTCGGCGACGATCTGGTCTCTGCGATCCTCACCGCCGATCAGTACGGCGAAGCGAACATCAAGGCCCAGCGCGAGCGCGTCGTCGCGCTGGCGCAGAAGCTGGCCGGCATCAACGATCCCAGGGCCGCACGACTGGCGCTGCTCGCCGATTACTTGGTGCGCAAGAGCGTCTGGGCGCTGGGCGGCGACGGCTGGGCGTATGATATCGGCTACGGCGGGCTCGATCACGTGCTCGCGCAGGATCGCGATTTCAACATCCTCGTGATGGATACCGAGGTCTATTCCAACACCGGCGGGCAGGCCTCCAAGGCCACGCCCATCGGGGCGGCGGCCAAGTTCGCCTCCTCCGGCAAGGCCACCGGCAAGAAGGACCTGGGCCTGATGGCCATGAACTACCGCCACGTCTACGTGGCTTCGGTGGCGATGGGCGCCAAGGACCTGCAGACCGTCCAGGCCTTCCAGGAAGCCGACAGCTACCCCGGACCGTCGCTGATCATCGCCTACAGCCACTGCATCGCGCACGGCTACGACCTGTCGAACGGGCTGAACCAGCAGAAGCTGGCGGTGGACTGCGGCATCTGGCCGTTGTACCGCTACGATCCGCGCCGCGTCGACAACGGCGTGCCTCCGCTGAAGATGGACAGCCCCACCGAACCCAAGGCGCGCGTCAGCGAATACATGCGCAACGAGACGCGCTTCCGCATGGTCGAAAAGCTCGATCCCAAACGGTTCGCGGCGCTGGCCGAGTCGGCCCAGACCTTCACCACCCAACGTGTCTCGGTGTACGAGCAACTGGCCAAAGTCACCGTGCCCTCGGGCAACGGCAACGGAAAGGAAGACTGATTTCTGACTTTTGATTTGTGATTTGGCGATTGCGACGCCCTGCCGTGTCGGTCGCCAAATCACCGGGAATACCGAATCAGAAATCAGAAATTAAGGAGTTACCCATGGATCTTTCAACGCAATACCTCGGCTTCGACCTGCCCCACCCCTTTATGCCCGGCGCCAGTCCGTATGCCTACGAGCTGGACACGATCAAACAGCTCGAAGATGCCGGGGCCTCGGCCATCGTCATGCACTCGCTGTTCGAGGAGCAGATCGTCCGCGAGGAAATGGCGACCATGCAGTCGCTGGAAGCCCCGGCCGAATCGTTCGCCGAAGCGCTGAGCTACTTCCCCGAAACCGATACCTTCCGCCTCGGTCCCGATGAATACATCGAGCATCTGGCGAAGGTGAAGCAGGCCGTTTCCGTGCCCGTCATCGGTTCGCTGAACGGCACGACGCTCGGCGGCTGGCTGAAGTACGCGCAGCTCATCGCCGAGGCCGGCGCCGATGCCCTGGAACTGAACATCTACCAACTGGCGACCGATGCGCAGATCAGCGGCGAGCAGATCGAAAAGACGACCGTGGAGATCGTGGCCGCCGTCAAGGAAAAGGTGAACCTGCCGGTCGCCGTCAAGCTCAGCCCGTTCTACTCCTCGCTGGCCAACTTCGCCGGCCATCTCGATTCGATCGCCGTCGATGCGCTGGTGTTGTTCAATCGCTTCTATCAGCCGGACATCGATGTGCAAGCGCTGGAAGTCCGCCGGGAACTGAAGCTCAGCGATCCGTCAGAGTTGCTGCTGCGGTTGCGCTGGTTGGCGATCCTCTCGGGCAACGAGCACCAGTACGCGCTGGCGGTGTCCGGCGGCGTGCACAGCGGACTCGATGCCGTCAAGGCCGTCATGACCGGCGCCGATGCGGTGCAAATCGTTTCCGCTGTCCTCCGCAAGGGGGCCGGGGAACTGACCCGCATCCGCACCGAGACCGAGCAATGGCTCGAGGACAACGAGTACGAATCGCTGCAGCAGATGAAGGGCTCGATGGATCTGTCGCGCAGCCCGGATGCCTCGGCCTACGAGCGGGCCAATTACGTGCAGATTCTCCAGAGCTGGGACGGGTTGGCCGACTGATCCGATTTGCATCAAACCCTTTACTGTGAATGATTTAACCCACGCCTGGCGTGGGTTTTTTACGTTTGGGCAATATTCAATATTTTTATTTTATCGGGTCTTTTAAGATTTGGTGAGTCCACCGTGTTAAAATGGATAAGCCGGAGGGGAATTGGCTTGTCAATGTGGTGGCACTTCAGCCGAAGGGGGTGTGTATGGCGTACGTGGTTTTACATTCACATCAAAGTCAGGCCGAGGAGCGGTTGCTCCAATTTATGGCCAATCGCTGCGATCAATACTGGTACTACCAGATGCGTCATTGCGTTCCGCAATTGATTGCGCTGCTGGATCAGTCGGGTATGTTGGGTGATGAATCGCTTGCGGAACAGGCGGGTAACATCATTCGTGAAAACTGCCCGATCCAAGAGACCGGAGAACCGATGAGCCATCGGCATCGCGCACTGGAATTACAGATTCGACTGGTCACCGATGAGTTGGATCGGCTCGCCTGCCCGGATCACCGCCACGAATCCGTTGCGACCCACGTCCCGCCGCAGATGTTCGGGTGAAGAAGGTCTGGGTTCTGAGTCTTGAGCCCCGCGAGTCACGATCGGTGATCGCTGCCATACGTCATTCTCGCAGAGGGACTTCTTCCACAGCGGCTTTCCGCTATCAGGATGCGCAGTTTCATGCGAACAATCGTTCCCGCGCCACTTCGCTGATGGCGATGACGGCGGGATGTTTCAGTCGCCGTTCCACCGTAATCGCGTAAAACCTTTCGTAGCAATCGTCGGCTTGACCGATACGGTGTAATCCGTAGCGTTCGTAAACATTTTGCTCAATAACCTGCGGGACGGCGATAAATCCCATCCCCTCCCCGGCGAACACCTTGGTCAGGGCGCTGTCTTCGATCTCGGCAACGATCCGAGGCGATACGTCCTTCCGGTTGAACCACCGGTCCAGTTGGCGGCGAACAGAAAAATTGGGCGTGGGCAACAGGACGGGCGCGTCATCGAGTGAATGGGGGAATTGTCGTTTGAGTTTACGCGCCATCGCCTCTTCGGCCACAAAGACCAGCGGTGCTTCACCAAGCAGGTGGTTGAAGGTTTTAATGTTGGCGGTTTCACCGGCGGGTGTATCGGCCAACGCGACGTCCAACTGATGCGATGCGAGGTCGGCAAGGATGGGTATCAACTTGCCCTCGCGGCAGGTCAGTTGAATCGGGCGGTTCAGATTGAAGGCCGGGCGCAGTAGCTCATGCACCACCAGTTTCGGAAGCGCATCGGTTATACCGACCGTCAGACGCAGCGGCCGGTCCCGACCCTGCTGGCGAAGAGCGCTTTGCAATTCTCTGCCGATGGAAAAAATCTCGTTCGCATAGCCGTAGACGAGTTCGCCGGTTTCGGTCAACGCCAACCGTCGACCGCGACGCACGAAAAGCTTTTCCTTCAGCGTCGCTTCCAGGGATTTGATCTGGGTGCTGATGGTCGGCTGCGAGAGCATCAGTTTCTCCGATGCCCGCGCGATCGTGCCCTCCTGCGCGACCGTCCAGAAGTAGAGCAAGTGGTGGTAATTCAGCCATTCCATGCCATGATCATAGTTAGTAAATATCTATGATTCCAGAATACGATTTCTATTGGCCTAATCGGTCCGGCCAGCCAAATATACCGGTGAACTTACCAACCCATAAGGAGTTCATCATGCGTTGGCAGATTCAACAGATCGGGTTTGAATCGTCCGGCTCCCTGGCCGGCTTCGTGCAGGACAAACTGATCCGCCCCCTGTCCCAGATGGCATCGGGTGTCCGCAAAGTGGTTGTGAAGCTGCGGTCCGACGGCGGAGGGCCCCGCCCCCAACGCTGCGGTGCTGCGGTCGTGATCCAGATGAACGACAGTCAAACGCTTCACATCAAACATTGGGAATCCTGCCATTACTCGGCCGTGGAACGCGTGGCCGACCGTGCCCGCCGCGCTGTTCGCAGCCGTATAGAGCGACGTCAGGACAAACGACGACGCACCCGCAAGCACTGAACCGTCGTCTGTTACCCGACGTCTCCCTCCCAGCCCACGGCCCGCTGAATGACGCCGTGGGCTGTGGCTTTTACAGAACTGACTATATGAAAGCACACCTTGCGGTAACAAGGTGTGCAGGGGATGGATGGTGATTGGGTCCGTGGTTAATGCGCCAGGAACAGGGGAATCGGCGCATTGCGGATCACATGTTCCACGGTGCAGCCGAACAGTCTGCGCTCCAGCACGCTACAGGCGCTGTCGCCGAGCACAATCATGTCGGCCGACCAGTCCTCGGCGTACGGCAACAGTCGCTTGTCGGCCGTACCGGGCGGCGCATCGGTTTCGGTTTCCATGCCCCAGTCGCGGCAGTAGTCGTGCGCATTGCTGAGCAGTTTGGCCGCGCGTTCGGTATTCTCCGAAAAATGGACGATGCGAACCGCGGCATCGGGCCACAAACGCAACTGGACGAACCGCTTCATTGTCTTGGCCGACTCCATCGATCCACTGTAGGCGATCAAGACCCGGTTGATTTCGCGATACCGGGAACTGACCGCGATGATGGGGCGCACCCCCGCTCCGATCAACTTCATCAGAGCGTCACGCGGCTCATCAAGCACGCCATACTCAAACAGCCCGCGCAACCCGAGCACCAGGGCATCGTGGTATCGCCAGTGGCGGCAAAGCGCCTCGACGGGATTGCTCTGGGTGCGAACCACGTCGGTGCGCAGTCCGCTGCCTTCAAAGGCCTGCTCGAAATCAGCAACCGCCTTGTCGATGCGCTGCTCGATGGTGGTGATGCGCTCGGCCCGCAGGCGTTCGGCATCAACCAGACTGACCATCGACAGCGGCGCGACGTTGGCGGCGGCGATGCGGTTGCTCACGGCAATGCCGGTTACCAGCGCATCGTGCCGCTTGGCCAGTTCTCGGGCGCGTTGAATGGCGACCGGCGTATAGGGGGTGCCGGTCAATCCGACGAGGATTCTGCGGATCATGACACCATCTCCTTTCTGGCGTATTGCAGGGGCGAGGAATGCGGTTGCCCGGTCTGCATAGCGCCAACGGGGTTTTCAGACACCGGGGATTCGGCAGGCGCCTCGGCGCTCGGCACGCCGGCCAACAGTTTGCGGACGATCATGATGAACAGGCCGGTCAACACCAGGTTCAGCGCCAGACTGAGCATGGCGACGGTGACGATCGGGCCGCCGATGCCGTAGCTGAGACTGACCACCAGAACTCCGGCGCCGACCTCGCCGCGCGGCCACATACCCACGGCCACGGCCAGACGCTCGCGCCAGTGCGCTTCACGTCGGTAACAGAACGCCGGGAACATCTTGCCGACGTTGCTGATCAGCGTAACGATCAGCACGTGCATCGCGATTTCACCCCAGCCCATCGCTGGCTGTGCGGAGGTGACCGTCATGGCTTTGGTGAAAGCCTCGCCTTCTCCGGACGTTGCAGCGCCGTTGAAAATCACCGGCATACTCAGACCCACAAACACCATGAAGAAGCCGGAGATCCAGCCGGCGGCGCGCTTCTCGCCGGGATGATCCAGCAACGCGTGGAGCTTGTGCTCGACGACCTGGGGATCGCGTCCGTCAAAAGACGGGTCCGCAACGTCGCGGCGTCGCGGTCGGGCGATGCAGCCCAACACGAACGCCGGCAGTAGCACCTCAATGTGGATCGGAACGGTGGGGTCATACCACTTGGTGCCCGCATAGACCAACTCGCTGATGAGCGTAATGCCGCCGGCATACGCCAACACCCACGCCCAGCTCACGGGCATCGAAACACGATGCAGAAAGATGTACGCCAAACCCAGCAGGCCGATCATCAACAGCACGACCATGCCCAGTTGCCAGGCCAGACCCACCATCAGCATCTTCAGGGGG
The DNA here is from genome assembly GCA_028282685.1 of Phycisphaeraceae bacterium. Taxonomy (GTDB): domain Bacteria; phylum Planctomycetota; class Phycisphaerae; order Phycisphaerales; family Zrk34; genus JANQHK01. Next base: position 20,705 of record JANQHK010000150.1, on the reverse strand, counting down.
ATCATCAGCAAAACGGTGTCCAGGTCATCGAAGATGGCCAGGATGCGCGCCTTGCGGAACAGCCAGGTGGTGGTGAGTCCGGCGGCGGCAAGCATGCTGAACAGCACGCCCGCGGAGGTTGGCGCCGCGAAACGCCCTGCCAGCAGGGATTCCTTCCATGCATCCCAGTTCGACCACGTCTCCGCCGGTAGCATCACAAAGACGAAATAAAGCGCAACGAACACCCACGGGAACGTGGCAGCCGTGAAAGCGACGATGTAGTCCCACCCGTACTTGCGCAGGTTGGATTTATCGATGTGGAACTCGAAGCCGACGTGGATCATGATGAACGCCAGACCGGTCATGGTCAGGACGCGCACCACCAGTGCCGCGGTTTCGGCATGGCCGCCGAACCACGACGGCAGCCACTGCGAGGCCACCAGGCCCATCAACAGCAATCCGGAATAAATCATGACCTTGCGCATGGCTGCCTCCGATGCAATCGTGTCAGGTACAAGGCCCCGCGGACCGGCGCGGTCTCAGGGCACCTGCGGGTTCAACAGGTAATTTATGGTATCATCTAACAGTTAGACAAATAATAAGCACCAAATAAATAATTAGATAATATCTAATTATTGGTTCTCCATGGACTCCTTGGCTGTTGTTCTGGCTTGGGAATGGCCCGGGTTGACTCCTTCATTAAATCATCCAATAATCCGGATAGACGGATGAAGAATATGGCCGCCTCCACCGCCATCCTGGACCGCATGGGACGTCTGGCCGATGCCCTGCGCGTGCGTCTGCTACGGCTGCTCGAGCAGCACGAGCTGACCGTCGCCGAACTGTGCGCGGTTTTACAAAGTCCGCAGTCGACCGTCAGCCGCCATTTGAAGGTGCTTGCCGATGACGGTTGGTTGTCCTCGCGGCGGGAGGGCACGCGCACGCTCTACCGGCTGACGCTGGACGACCTGGCCGCGCCCGATCGCAAGCTCTGGCTGCTGGTGCGCAGCGAACTGAGCGAAACCGGCGATGCGGCACGCGACGAGCGCCGTTTGCAGCGCGTTCTGGATGAGCGCCGCACGCGCAGTCAGGCGTTTTTTTCCTCCGCGGCCGGACAGTGGGACAAGTACCGCGCCGAGTTGTTCGGCCCGACGTTTCACTTCAACGCCCTACTCGCGCTGCTCGATGCGCATGCGGTGGTCGGCGACATGGGCTGCGGAACGGGGCAGATTGCCGCGGCGCTGGCGCCGTTCGTGAAGCGCCTCGTCGCCATTGACAACACCGCCGCGATGCTCAAAGCGGCGCGCCAGCGATTCAAATCGGTGAAAAACGTCGCCGTGCGTAAGGGGGAGTTGACTGCACTGCCGCTGGATGACGCCGAGCTTGATGCGGCGATTTACTGCCTGGTGTTGCATCACCTGCCGGACCCCGGCGCGGCGTTAGCCGAGGCGGCACGGGTGCTCAAGCGGGGCGGGCGCGTGCTCGTGATCGACATGCTGCCCCACGATCGCGCCGAGTACAAGCAATCGATGGGACACCAGTGGCTGGGATTTGAATCGAACACGCTGTCCGATTGGATGAAAACGGCGAATCTGATCAATATACGTTATCTGCCGCTGTCGGTCGATGCGGCGGCGAAAGGACCGGGCTTGTTCGCCGCGACGGCAACGAAAAAATAGAAAAACTCCTCTCCCTTGAAGTGGAGAGGGGGATGAGTCGGACCTACAGAGGAGTTTGTTATGACCGCAATCGATACGAAGACTATCACCGAGCCACTGCCCTTCAAGGTCAAGGACTTGTCCCTGGCCGATTGGGGGCGCAAGGAAATCGAACTGGCTGAGAAGGAAATGCCGGGTCTGATGAGCGTGCGCGCCGAGTACGCCGACGCCAAGCCCTTGAAGGGGTTGCGCATCAGCGGTTCGCTGCACATGACTGTCCAGACGGCGGTGCTGATCGAATCGCTCGTGGCTCTGGGCGCGGCCGTGCGCTGGGCTTCTTGCAACATATTCAGCACGCAGGATCATGCCGCGGCGGCGGTGGCGGTCGGCCCCGGCGGCACGCCGGACCATCCCGCGGGCATTCCCGTCTTCGCCTGGAAGGGTGAAACGCTCGCCGAGTATTGGTGGTGCACCGCCCAAGCATTGGACTTCGGTGATGGCGCGGGGCCGCACCAGATCGTCGACGACGGCGGCGACGCCACGATGATGGTCCTCAAGGGCGCCGAGTTCGAGCAGGCCGGCGCCGTTCCCGAGCCCGAAGCCGAGGCCGGCGAAGACTGGGCCGAGCTGCTCAAAGCGTTGGCGTGCATTTACCGGGCGCAGCCGGACCGTTGGGGGAAAGTGCAGGCGGCAATTCAGGGCATCAGCGAAGAAACGACCACGGGCGTCAACCGTCTGTACCAACTTCAGCGCGAAGGCAAGCTGCCCTTCCCCGCGATTAACGTCAACGACTCGGTGACCAAGAGCAAGTTCGACAATCTCTACGGCTGCCGTCACTCGCTGATCGACGGGCTCAACCGCGCCTCGGACGTGATGATGTCCGGCAAGGCGGCGGTGGTGCTGGGCTACGGCGATGTGGGCAAGGGTTGCTGCCAGTCGCTGCGCGGCCAGGGCGCACGGGTGATCGTGACCGAGATCGATCCGATCTGTGCCTTGCAGGCGGCGATGGAAGGTTACCAGGTGTCGCAACTCGAAGACGTCGTCGCCGAGGCCGACATCTTCGTCACCACCACCGGCAACTACAACGTGATCACCGCGGCGCACATGCAGGCCATGAAAGACGGTGCGGTGGTCGGCAACATCGGCCACTTCGACAACGAAATCGAAATGGCCGGTCTGTACAAATTGGAAAAAGCCGGCAAGGTCGTTCGCACCAACATCAAGCCGCAGTACGACAAGTGGACCTTCGCCGATACCGGCAACAGCATTCTGATTCTCGCCGAGGGCCGTCTGCTCAATCTCGGCTGCGCCACCGGGCATCCCTCGTTCGTCATGAGCAACAGCTTCACCAACCAGGTGATTGCCCAGATCGAACTGGCCACGAACAAGGCGCAATACAAGAACGAAGTCTACGTACTGCCCAAGCACCTCGACGAAAAGGTCGCCCGCCTGCACCTGGATCAACTCGGTGTGAAGCTGACCCGGCTCACACCCGAACAGGCCGACTACCTCGGCGTGCCCGTCGAAGGCCCCTACAAGCCGGAGCACTACCGGTATTAAAAGTAGCAAGTGAAAAGACGGAAGTAAGAAGTCCGAAATCCTGGATTTGAGATTTCGAGTTTGAAATTCCAAATGAAAATCCACCCCGCGCCATGTGAGGTGTTTCTTGCCGGCATCGAGGAGATCGCCATGGATCGACGCACTTTCATCAAGTCCGCCCTGGTCGGCAGCGCCGCGGCACTGACCGCGCAAGCCGACGAAGCCGCCACCGCAGCGCCGAGTTCCCAAGCGCCGGTTTCCCATTGGCGCGGCAACCCGATTGCCGTTTCGACCTATTCTTTCTGGCGGTTCGGCGTGGGTAAGAAGTTGACAATGGTCGAATGCATCGATCACGCCGCGATCATGGGTTTCGACGCCGTGGAACTGCTGGAGGTGCAGATCGAGCACGCCGAACCCGGGAAAAAGAAATCCAACGCGTATCTGCAATCGCTCAAGCGGCGCGCCGCCGTGAACGGCCTGGATATCTGCGGTCTGTCCACGCACCAGGGATTCGTCAGCCCGGATAAGCAAAAGCGCCGGCGTAACATCGACAAGACCATCGCCAGCATCGAGCTGTGCTACAAGCTGGGCATTCCGATCATGCGCGTGAACACCGGCACGTGGGGCACCAGCAAAAACTTCGACGAGCTGATGAAAAACCGCGGCATCGAAAAACCGCTTGAAGGATACACCGATGAAGATGCGTATCCCTGGGTGATCGAGTCGCTGGAAAAATGCCTGCCGACCGCCGAGAAATGCGGCGTGACCTTGGGGCTGGAGAATCACTGGGGTCTGGGCCGAACTCCGGAGGGCGTGTTGCGCATCGTCAACGCGCTGGGTTCGCCGTGGTTGGCTGTGCTGATGGATACCGGCAACTTTCTGGAAGAACCGTACGACAAGCTGGCGAAGCTGGCTCCGCGGGCGGTCTTTGTCCAGGCGAAGACGTATTTCGGCGGCGGCGTGTGGTACACGCTGGATCTGGATTACCAGCGCATTGCCCGTTTGCTCCGCGCGGCCAATTATCACGGATATGTTTCACTGGAATTCGAGGGGCGCGCCCCGGGCGCCGAAGCGATTCCCCAGTCGCTGCAATTGCTCCGCCGGACCTTTGGTGCGTAGCACGCGACATCGACAATTCGCGCGCCTGCGGCTACCGTAGCCGCCATGTCCGAGAGTTTTACGCCATTGCAAGCACGACGCTACCGGGGCGCGGTGGCGCTGGGTCTGGCGGTGATGGCGCTGGGCTACGGCATCCTGGCGGCGAGCAGCACGCTGTGGGACCGCGACGAACCTCGCTTCGCGCGCGCCGCGGTGGAAATGGTCGAGACCGGCGATTACCTGGTGCCCCGGTTCAACAACGAACTGCGCCCGGACAAACCGGCGATGATCTACTGGACGATGAGCGTGCCGCTGCGCCTGATCGATTACAAAACACTGGCGGTGCGATTGCCCTCGATTGTCGGCATGCTCTGCGCGGCGGGGATGACGTTCCTCATCGGTCGCCGCCTGTTCGACGGGCGCACCGGACTGTGGGCGATGGGCATTCTCGCCACCGCGCTCAACGCCATGGTCATCGGCACGGCCGCCACGGCCGACGGGGTTCTGCTGGCGTGGCTGCTGCTGGCGATCTGGGTGTTCGTGGAAATGATCTACCGCGGTCCGCGCTGGTGGAGTTATCCGGTGCTGGCGCTGGCCTTGGGCGGAGCGCAACTGACCAAGGGGCCGGTCGGTCTGGCGGTGCCGCTGATGACGATTTTCGGCGCGGCCTGGTTCGGACGCGGCGGGGCGGTGCGCATCACGCGCACGATGTGGCTCGGCATCGCCGTGGCGGCGCTGGTCGGGATCGGCATGTTCGTGGCGTGGGGGTGGCCTGCGGACAACGCCACCGGTGGTGAGTTTGCGAAGGAGGGCGTCGGGCGGCATGTTCTCGACCGCATTCTCTCTCCCGCCGAGGGCCACGGCGGGTCGGATTGGCTGGAATACTTCGGTCTGGCTGCGGGTTTTTATCCGATCGCGCTGGTGGTCGGTTTTTTCCCGTGGACCCTGCTGTTGCCCGCGGCCGTCTCCGCCACCGTCCGCAAGCACATCGGCGGTCGACGCGAGCGCGCGATTCTCATCGGCTGGGCGCTGCCGACGTTTGTGCTGATGTGCCTGGTCGCCACGAAGCTGCCGCATTACATCCTGCCGATCTACCCGGCCCTGGCGATCGCCTGCGCCGCGACACTCTTTGCCCGCCAGCGCGAGGAACTGAGCGAAAAGGATCGCGACTGGCTGCGCGGCGGGGTCTGGTTCTTCATCCCCGTGGCGCTGGTCCTGCTGGGCGGCATTGTCGTTGCCGGTGCGCTTTTGCCGGAGAATGGCTTTGCGCTTCCCGTCGGGATTGTCGGCGCGGCGATTGTCATCATGGCGGTGGGGGCGGTGCGCGACCAACTGGCCGAGCGCTCGGCGCGCGCGGCGCGCGTGGCGCTGCTCGGTACGGCCGTTTGCATGCTGCTGGCGGCGCGACTGTTTATGCCGATGCTGGAAGAAACGATCAAGGTGTCGCCGGATATCGCGGCGCTGGTTCAGGTGCATGCCCCGCCGGACGTGCCGGTGTTTACGCGGGGGTACCAGGAACCGTCGCTGATGTTCTACCTGGATCGGCCGCCCAACGCCCCGGTGCAGGGGTTGCAATTCCATGGCATGCCCAAGGACTTGTCCTCCGAACAGAAAATGCAATGGCGGCGTCACCGGATAGCCGAGTGGTTGAGCAAACCGGGTCAGGCGGTGCTGATTACCACCGAAAAGGAACTGGGCGATGGCCCGCTGCCGGCATTGGCACGGGTGTTGGGAAAGTTCAAGACGATCAATTACGCCGGAGGAATGAAACGCATGACTGTGGCGGTCATCGGACGGAACCTGGAGTAGGCACGAAGGCAATAAGGCACATCGGCACGAAGGGAAATGTTTAGCGGTCGATCGAAGATCGACACGGCGAAATCACCTTCAGCAGTCTTCCCAGCGGATTATAGAGCAGCAGCGTGACCACCAGTCCCAGGTATCCCCCGGCCAGCACGTCGCTCGGCCAATGGGTAACCACGAGCACGCGCGTCGACGTGATCAGGGCGAAGACGATCAGCCACAGCCACCACCAGCGCGGCTTCCACATCCACAACGCCGTGCACAGCGCGCCCATGTTGCAGGAATGGCCCGAGGGGAAACTGTTTTTCATGTGTTTCAACTGCAGCGCCAGCAGATCGAATCCCCACAGGCCGTGATCGAAATAGGCCATCGGCCGGTAGCGTCCCGTGATGATCTTGATCGCGCTGACCATCAGTCCCGCCAGCGCCATGGCCAGTCCCGCGTGGAGCAAGCGCATGCCCCATACCGGACGCTTCAGCAGCAGCAACAGCAGTCCGCCGCCGATCAGGAATATCAGCCAGAACGTGGCGTGCCCCACGTGCGTCAGCAACTCCGGCCAGTTGATCCACCAGGTACAGTGGTTTTCGCGCGCCCAGACGATGACCGGTACGTCAATCCATGCGAACGCAATCACCAGCAGCGCCAGCACCACCCCGCCCGTGCGATAAATAGCGCGGTGCGGCTGAATCGGTTCGAGTGGAAAGTGTTGCGGCGCGGTCATGTCGGGCGAATCTCATCCCAGGGTGTTCAACAGTTCGCTCAGTTCACGTTGGGCTTTTTCATCCCCGCTGCGCTCGGCGGCGGCGATGCCCGCTTGCAACTCGGCCCGGGCCTGCTCGGTCTGCCCCCGGCCGATCAACCTCTTCGCCTTCTGAAAGTAGGCGTAGGCGAAGTCGGCATCGAGCGCGATCGTGCGATCCAGCCACTGCAACGCCTCGTCGGTTCGCTCGGCCTTGCCGTGCTCCAGCGCAATGGCGTACGCGGTGAACGCATCGTTCGGATCGGCTTCAAAGAAGCGCACCAGTTGTTCTAAGCGATCGCTCATGCACGTTATCATAACGGATTCAACGCCGTTGGTTGACCGGTCCCATCGGCCGTTCTACCATCGCAACCATGCAGCTGAAACAGGTTCTTGCGAATCCGAAGCCGACGTTCAGCTTCGAGTTTTTTCCGCCGAAGTCGGACCAGGCCGTCGAGCAGCTCGACGAGCGCGCCCGGGAACTGGCGGAGCTGAAGCCGACCTTTGTTTCCGTGACGTACGGCGCCGGCGGAAGTACACGCACGAAAACGCGCGACGTTGTCATTCGGCTCAAGAAGGAGTTCGGCTTCAACGTCGCTGCGCACCTGACCTGCGTCGGGCATGGCCGTGAGGAGCTGATTGAAATCCTCGACCATTACCGTCAGCAGGGCGTGAAGAACATCGTTGCCCTGCGCGGCGATCGGCCGGAAGGCCAGGGCGACGATCCCCCTGCGGCGGGGGGTTTTCATCACGCGATCGAGCTGGTCGAACTGATCCGCAAGCGTTATGGGAATGATTTCGGCGTTGGCGTGGCCGGGTATCCCGAGGGCCACCCCGAAACGCCGAACATGCTGGACGACCTCGATCACCTCAAACGCAAGGTGGATGCCGGGGCCGACTGCGTGATCACGCAACTGTTTTTCGACAACCGCGATTTCTACGATTTCCGTCAGCGCTGCGAGCTGGCGAAGATCGACGTGCCGATCATCGCGGGGATCATGCCGATCCTCTCGCGCAAGGGCATTCTGCGTATGGCGGGTCTGAGCGGGGCGCGGATCCCGGCCAAGTTGCTGGGGCGGCTCCAACATGCGGGAGGGGACGATGCGCGGGTCGCCAAGGTCGGTATCGATTGGGCCACGCAACAATGCCGCGATCTGCTGGATAACGAAGTGCGCGGCATTCACTTCTACACGTTGAACCGCTCCCGCGCTACACTGGAAATTTATCATCGGCTCGGGGCGACGGATTCGTCCGACCTGGCCGATCTCTCGGCTTTATGATGCACGAGTGCAAACCCCCCGCTTGGCCGGTCGTCTCCGGCTCATTACTCTATACCGCATGAATCGCATTCCACAGATTTTCTCCGACCTGCGAAATGCCGGGAGCAAGGCGTTGATGCCGTTTATCACCGCCGGGTATCCCTCCCTCCAGGCCACGGCCGCGCTGCTGCCGGCCATCGAGGCCGCCGGAGCCCGTGTCTGCGAATTGGGGATTCCGTTTTCCGATCCGATCGCCGACGGCCCGGTGATTCAGGCCTCGATGTCTCGCGCGTTGGAGCACGGCGTTAATCCGGACAGTATTTTCCAGACGGTTGCTTCGGTACGGGATCGCGTGGGCATGGGACTGGTCTGCATGGTCAGCTATTCGATCGTCTACCGCATGGGCGAGCGCCATTTCTATCAGCGTGCGGCCGAGGCGGGATTCGACGGCCTGATCATTCCCGATCTGGCGCTGGAGGAAGCGGAATCGGCGCGCCGCATGGCGGAGCAGGCCGGCCTGACGTTCAGTCTGTTGATCGCACCCACCACGCCGGACGAGCGCGCCGGTCGCATTGCCCGGGCCTGCAGCGGCTTTGTCTACATGGTCGCGCGCACCGGCATCACCGGCGCGCAGGATAAAGCGCCCGAGGGATTGGCCGAGCGGGTGACGGCGGTGCGGCAAGTGACCGATCTGCCTGTTGCCGTGGGATTCGGCGTCAGCGCTGCCGAGCACGTGCGCGCGGTGGTTGAGCATGCCGACGCGGCGATCGTCGGTTCGGCTTTGGTCCGACGCATCGGCGAGCACTTCGATGAGCCGCCGGAACGAATCGCCGAAGCCGCCGGGCGGTTCGTCAGCGAACTGGCGACGGGACTGGGATAACCACAAAGGCACGAAAACACGAAGAAAAGTCAGAAACGTGAAGTTTGAAGGCAGAAGTAAAGTTTGTCCGAAATCCGAAATCCGAATTAACGAATTAACCAGTTAACCAGTCAGCCCGTTTTCTTGTTGTGTCTTAGTGGTCCATGATGGTTATGTCCGGTTACCCGCTTATCTTCGACGGCCACAACGATGCGCTGTCGCGCGTGAAGCGCGGCGAGCAACTGCTCGAGCGCCGATCCACCGGACACCTCGACTTGCCGCGCGCGCTCGAGGGCGGCATGGGTGGGGGGATCTTCGCCATGTTTCTCGAAGGATCGGCCGGTGTGTTCGATCCCCCGGTCGGCCAGGCCCTGGCATTGCAGCGCATGGTGGCGATGATGGCCCGGCTGGAGGGATGCGAGGCCGCGGCGCAGGGACGCGTGAAAATCGCTCGCGACTTCAACGCGCTGCAACAGTGCTTTCAGCAGGATGTCTTTGCCGCCGTGATGCATATCGAAGGCGCCGAGGCGATCGACGAAGACTTGGCGGCGCTGGACGTGCTCTACCGTGCGGGGTTGCGCTCGCTGGGGCCGGTATGGAGTCGGCCCAATGCCTTCGGCCACGGCACGCCGTTTCGGTTTGACCATTCGCCCGACACCGGCCCGGGACTGACCGATGCGGGCAAACGGCTGGTCCGCCGTTGCAATGAACTCGGCATGATCATCGATCTGTCTCATCTGAACCAGCGCGGTTTTGACGAAGTGGCGGAACTGTCCGACGCCCCGCTCGTGGCGTCTCATTCCAACGCGTGGGCGCTCTGCAAACACGCGCGCAATCTGACCGATGCGCAGCTCGACGCCATCGCCGCCTCGGGTGGAATCGTCGGGTGCAATTTCGCCGTTGGATTCATCCGCGAAGACGGACGGTTCGATACCGATACGCCGATGGAGGCGCTGGTTCGTCAGATCGAATACCTGGTTCAGAGGATGGGCATCGCGCACGTTGGATTCGGCAGTGATTTTGATGGGGCGGACATCCCGGACGCCATCGCCGACGCTGCGGGCTATGCCCGGCTCATGCAAGCCCTGCACGGGGCCGGTTACAAAGAGGATGACTTGGCCGCGCTGGCCCATCGTAACTGGCTGCGCGTGATCGAAAACACCTGGCGTGTGGGCGCGGTATGATACTTCCGGAATAGCGGTTCACCGTGAAAGGAGTGTGTCGTGATTGAAGTCACCAGCCGAACGCTGAAAATGAGTGTGGCGCTGATCATCGGTGCGGTTGTGTTCGCCTCGCTGATGGTTGCATGGACGTTGGGCGCTTTCGAGAAAAGCGCTCCGCCGCCGCTGCCGTACGCCGCCGTGGAAGCGCACGAGGCGTTTATTCCGTGGGTTGCCTGGCATCGCCGATTGGAAACACCCCCGGACAACGCCAGGCGGATCGTTTCCACGTGGCTGGTCAACGGCCAGGCGAGGACGTTGATATGCGATCAGGGCAGTTCTCCTCAAATGCTGTCCGTTCCCGGTGAGCAGCCGCAAGGTTTTAACGTATCGCCCACCCAGAGGGGTGCCTTTTCCACCCTGTTTGATGAGCTACCGCCGGAAGTCGATCCCGATTCCGCTGAAACATCCATTCTGTTCAGCTATTACGATGGCGATCGCTGGCAGTACCTGATTTACGATGTATTCCTGCGAGAGCCGCAATACCAGACCTTGCGCGCAGCATTGGGATTGCGGTAATCCGGATCACTTCCACCCGTCCAGATTTTCGCGCGGGTTGGGCATTTGACCCTGCAACGGTTTCAGCCATTCGGTCTGTTCGTCGGTCAACTGCTCGGGAATATCGATTTGGACAATGGCCAGCAGATCGCCGGCGTTGCCCTTGGCGTCGGTGATGCCCGCGCCACGCAGGCGTAATTTTTTTCCACCGGCGGTGCGCGGCGGAATCTTGAGCGTGGCGCGCCCGGACAGCGTGGGGATCTCCACCGTCGCCCCGAACACCGCCTCGTCCAACGCGATCGGCACTTCCAGCAACAGATTCAATCCATCGCGACGAAACACGGGATGCTCGGCCGAGCGCACGGTGAGGATCAGGTCGCCCGGCGGTTCGCCGTTTGGCGCAGGATGCCCTTTGCCGCGCAGACGCAACTTGGCTCCGTTGTCGGTGCCGGGAGGAATTTTCACATCGAGGTTCTGTTTGCCCGATGGCCCGCTGAGCGTGATGGCGACCGTTCCGCCCTGCGCCGCGGTCTGGAAGGGGACCGTGACCGTATGTCGCAACGGCTCGGGCTTTCGGGGCGAGGCCTGTGCGCCGCCGAAGGGGCTGGACCCGCGTTGGCGTGCGAATCCGCCGCGCCCGCCGAACATCTGCTCGAACAGTTCGGACATGTCTCCCGCATCGGTAGTGAAGGTGAAACCGCCCGGTCCGCTGTAGCTGCGCCGGAACGAACCGGAACCTCCGAACGGATCGAAGCCCTGTGCTCCTGCTCCGGCCGAAGCGTCGGCTTCGACTCCCGCGTGGCCGTATTGATCGTACAGCTTGCGCTTCTGCGGATCCTTCAGAATGTCGTAGGCCTTCTGCACCTCGCCGAACTTATCTGTCGCGTCCTGCGATTTGTTCACATCGGGATGGTATTTCTTGGCCAGTCGGCGGTAGGCCTTGGTAATCTCGGCGGGCTCGGCGCTGCGTGCCACACCCAGGATGTCGTAATAATCTCGTGCCATGCATTTCATTTTACCGCTGACGCTTGACAAGTCATCTGGACGGAACAACCATGCCGACAACCCATGGAACGCCGGAGGCGCCGATGACGAAGAAAAAGTCCACACGAAAATCCAGGTCGGGCGCGGCGGCACAGTCGGATCGGCCGGATGCCGCGCTGGTTCGACGGGCCCGTCGCATTTACCGCGCGTTGCAGAAGCAGTACCCCAAGGCCGAATGCGCCCTGCACCATCGCGATCCTTGGCAGTTGCTCGTGGCGACGATCCTCTCCGCCCAGTGCACCGACGAACGGGTGAACATGGTGACGCCCGCCCTGTTTGCCAAGTATCCCGATCCGGCGGCAATGGCCGCGGCCAAGTCGGCCACGCTGGAAAAACTCATTCGCTCCACCGGCTTCTACCGCAACAAGACCAAGTCCCTGCTCGGCACAGCCAGGTCCGTCACCGAACGGCACAACGGAAGCGTCCCGGACACCATGGATGAGTTGCTTGAGCTGCCGGGCGTGGCGCGTAAAACCGCCAACTGCGTCCTTGGCAATGCCTTCGGAAAAAACGAGGGTATCGTCGTCGATACGCACGTCAAACGATTGGCCGGACGCATGGGGTTCACCTCGCAGACCGATCCGGTCAAGATCGAGCGCGACCTGATGCCGCTGTTCGAGCGGGAGAACTGGGCGCTGCTGGCGCATCTGCTGATCTGGCACGGCCGGGCGACCTGCAACGCGCGCAAACCGGACTGCGATCACTGCTGCGTGGCGAAGGATTGCCCGAAAATCGGTGTGGCATAGAACCACAAAGACACGAAGGCACAGAGAAAAAGGACAGGCAAGCAGAAAGCACGAAAACAGGAACGCAGGAAATACTTCGGTCCATTCGTTTTCAATTCTTAGCTTTCCCGTTTTTTGGATTCTCTCAGTGGTCCTCTGTGGCTCTCTGTGTTTAATATAGTTCCCATGGATCATCCGGTCATCACCGCCATGAAAGCCACCCAGCGCTCGCCGGGGCGGTTATCGATATACGTGGACCGCAAGTTTGTCGGCGCGCTGCCGGATGCTCGCATCACGGAGTTGGGACTGGCGGTGGGCCGGGAGTGGGATGCGGAATTGCGCATCCGGGTCGAGGGGGAATTGAAGGCGGACAAGGCGCTGCGTTACGCGATGCGTCTGCTGAACCGCCGGTCCTACAGCCGCAACGAAATGCGTCAGCGCATGGAGCGCAACGACCACGCGGAGCCGGCCATCGTTCGGGCCATGGCGACGCTGGAGCGCATGAATCTGCTCGACGATGCGTCGTACGGCCGGGCGGTGATCGAGCGGGTTCGTGCAGGCAAGCCGGCCGGAAGCCGATTGTTGCGTCACAAGTTGATCCAGAAAAAACTCGATGCCGCTCTGATCGACCGGCTGATCCACGAGGCAGAGCAGGGGCGCGATACGGCTGAAGATGCGCGGGCTCTTGCCGAGCAGCGCCTGGCGACGCCCGCCATGCAGCGTTGCGATACGGCCACGCGCAAACGCCGGCTCTGGGGCTACCTGGCGCGGCGGGGCTTTGATACGGAAACGATCCACCGGGCGATCGACACACTTCACCTGGCGGACGAGGATGACCTGGAATAATCCGCTGTAAACGGCGGGGCTTGACGGATTTCACATTCATACTGCACACGTTACCCACCGGTAAACCACCAAATGAATTATCGGGCCTCGCGGCTGTGGTATAATGGTTTTGTTCTCGTTGTGCGTGAGGTGTTTCGTGAGACGCAAAGTTCTTTGGTTGTTCTTCTGGATGACGATCGCCTTCTGGGTCGGCTGAGGCGCTGGGTGGAGTGCAGTCGGGCCAGACGATGCATCGCGGATGAATCGAAAAACTCACCACGCGCTACAATCGTTACATTCCCATCATTCGCTAATCGACGTTAACGGCTGTCTCTGCATGGCTTAGCGCGGCTCAGTTGTTTGGCATGCCCCAGGTATGCCCGCTGCTGGTTCTTGGTCAGCGATATCCCCAGGGAGAAAGACCATGAGCCAGATTTCATCCATCGAATACAGTGCCTCCTACTCGGCCATGTACATGGACAGCACTTCCGGCGTGACGTCCTCAACCGGTTCGATCGGCGAGTTGCTCTCGCTCGAGGGCGCCGCGTCCGGCATTGGCGCCGCGTCCGGCATTGGCGCCGCGTCCGGCATTGGCGCCACCGACAGTCTCGATCTCGAGAAGTCGCTGGAGATGCTCTTCCTGTTGCTGGTGATGTCGGTGCTGCTCGGTGAAGACGATGAGCAAATGATGCAGACCGCCACCGACCTGCTTGCAATGCTCGGCGGCGGAGGGGGCGGCACGGCGATGTCGATGTCGTTCCAGGCCAGTCTGTCGATGACGTATGCCTCGGACGGCTCGCAGGCGATGCCCGCTTCCACCGGCGATGCGCTGAACGCCCTGGTGTAAACACATCGGCCAAAGGGCCGCTCATCATATCCCGTGGGACAGAGCGTTCGGTCATTTCCTCAATGACAGAACGCTTTTTCTTTTTTCGTGTACGGATCGCTCGGGGGCTTACGGTTCGGATTGCATTGTCTGCCGTACGCCGTCCTCCAGTTCGGTGAACGGCAGTTGGAATCCGGCGGCGCGGAGGTTGGCGGTGTCGGCCTGGGTGTACGACTGGTACTTGCCGACCAGTTCCGTGGGGAAGGGGATGTACTCGATGCGGCCGCAGCCCAGGGTGTCGATGACCGCGTTGGCCAGATCGTTGAACGTGCGCGCTTTGCCGGTGCCGGCGTTGAAGATGCCCTTGATCGGCTTGGACGATTCGAGGAAGTAACGGTTGGCGGCGACGATATCGCCGACGTAAATGAAATCGCGTTTCTGCCCACCGTGGCCGCAGCCGCCGAACCCCTCGAACAGCCGGGCCGTGCCGGTTTGCAACACCTGCTGGCGGAGTTGGTGGATCATCGAGGCCATGCGTCCCTTGTGCTGTTCGCGCGGGCCGTAGACGTTGAAGTAACGCAAGCCGACGACCGTGGACTCGATCTCATTCAACCGGCGTCGGACGTACTGATCGAACAGCAGCTTGGAATATCCGTAAACGTTGAGCGGACACTCGTTCTCCGGTTTCTCGGTGAACGTGCGGCTCGCCCCGTACACCGCGGCGCTCGAAGCGTAAACAAACGGCAATTGGCGCGCCGCTGCCCAGTCGAACAGCAGCTTGGAAAAGGTGTAGTTGTTTTCGAGCATGTATCGGCCGTTGTTTTCCATCGTGTCGGTGCAGGCGCCCTGGTGGCAGACGGCGGTGATGGGCAGGTTGAGCGTCTGCGCCGCCAGACCCTGGGCCAGTTCCTGCACGTCGAGATAGTCGGCGATGGTCCGGTCGGCGAGGTTCGGCGTCTTGGCCGCATCGGTCAGATCGTCGCAGACCACCACGTCATCGCGCCCGGCGTCGTTGAACGCCTTGACCAGGTTGCTGCCGATGAATCCGGCTCCGCCGGTGATCAGAATCATGGGGAACTCCGCTTTGGTTCTCCGCGCCCGTACACCAGCTTGCACTTGTCCGGCGTCTTGCCATGCTCGTCGAAGAGGATCAGTTCGTTTTCGCCCTCGGCGTTCAGCCAGGGCTCGGGCAGGTAAACGCGGCGGTGGGGCGGGACGTGCTTGCCCGTTGCCGTGGCCACGAAATACCGTCCGACATTGTATCCGTTCAGGTAGACTTGTCCCTTGCTCACACCGTGCAGTTCCAGGAACAGCGGCGCCTCGGTGTTCCTGATGCTGAACGATGCGGCGAACCACGTCGGCACGGCGGGCGAGCGCGCCGGAAGCTCGTCATACTCGTGTTCATCGGGCATCTGCCATCGCGCAAAGGCCCAGCCGGCTTTATTCGTCAGGGTGTCGACGGCTTCGTAAAGGGCAGCGACCTTGTTCGGATTGTAACGCGCGGGCGGATCGGCCAGCGAGGCCATCGTAATGCGGTTCTTGCCGCGCTTCAGTTGATCGGGCTCGATCACCAGCCGCAAGCTCACGCCCGACGTGGCGTCCAGCGCGATCGGCTTCTCGTTGAGCAGGACCAAAGCCGCCGGCCGTTCGCCCGCCAACGTCAGAATCAACGGCGTCCGACGGCGGTGTTCGATGGTCCAGGTGTAATGCGGACGCGGTGTGGTGTCCCCCCGGCGCAGGCCCTCGATGAAGCCGCTGAGAGCAAACGCATCGGGAGTCGGTTCCGTTTTCGCTTCGGCGCGCCGCAGACGGACGGTCTTGACATGATACAGGTGACCAAACAGGCCCTTGCGCTGATCGAGCCGGTTGCCGTGCTGAAGTCGGCCGAGGTTGTCGGCCAGAACGACCAGGTCGGTCTGCCCGGCCTGGAGCTGGATCGGCAGCGGTTGATTCGGCGAGGTGGCGCTGGGCCCGAATCCCAGCACGGATTGCAGTTTGCCCTGCTGGTAAAGGTGCAGACGATCGGAGGCAAGGGGAGCCATGAGGTTGACTTTTTTTGCCGCGCTGCTTTGCAGGCGCAATCGGTACCAGCCGTAACCGAAATCGGTGGCGCATTGCTCGAGCGCTCGCGGCCCGGCGATGGCGGCAAAGCGCAAGGCCGAGCCATTCACGTAAGTTTCACGCGTCGCGGCGCGCCATTTCCCCAGACGCGGTGCGGTGGGCTTGGACGCGGCGCCGCTGAAACGCTCGCGCCGGATGGTCCCGTCGGGTTCAATCACCGGATACGACGCCGCATTGCCGCGCCGCAGCGGATTGCCCTCGGCATCGAAACCATTGATGCCCAGGTACAACCGTTCCTCGCGGATGTAAGCCGAGTCGATCTGGGATTCGTTGCAGATGCAGACCGTCAGTTCCCGGTGTTGGACGATTAACGGTTTGATTCCGGCGGGGACGGTTTCGCTCAGCGTGGCGCCGTCGATGCAGACCGTTGCTTCGGTGCGCGCCGGGCCGAACAGGACGAGCAAGCGCCGGTCGAGAAATGCCCACGGGCGCAGGTTGGTCCGGTCGAGTGTGGCCAGCCCGTCAAGAGAGGCATCGAGGACGGTCCACGCGGCCAGGTCGTGTCCGAAGTGAACAGTCAGTGACCGCCCGTCGGGAGTGAGCAGTTTGGTGCTGCGCGGTTTGCATTGGTCGCTTTTCAGCACGATCACGAGTTTGCCGTGAGGGCTGTTGAGTTGCACCACGCTGACGCCCGTGTCGGCAATGGTGTGTTGATCCACCACCTGCAGACTGGATAACAGCCGGGGATGACGAGACAGAAAGACGGCAAAACGCTTGATCGCATCGTACACTTCGCTGCGCTGTCCGGCCTGGCCGAGCGGCGCATCGGGCAGGTGCGCGGTAGTCAGGGCGGTATCGTCGCTTTCGCAGCCGGCGTCGAAACCGAAGTTGGTTCCGCCGTGGAATGGCTGAAAGATGATCGACGCACCGCCTGCGGTGGCTTGGCACAGCCGGCGCATCGCCTGCCCGGGTGTGAGCGGCTCGGGGGCGTGCCTGCCCCAATGCGTCGCCCGAGTGATCGGCAGATCGGTCAGCAGACGCGGCGCATTGGGATGCACCACGCCGAGTTGCCGGCTGATCGTCAGCGGTTCTTCCCCGCCGGACCACGCATCGAGTGTCCCGTCGACGGGCTGCCAGAGGTTGTTGGTATTGAAAATTGGCACGCGGCAGCCGGCTTCACGCAGATAGCGTGTGATCTGATTGAGGTAGCTGTCGGCCTGCTCATCGTTGTGGCAGAACCAGTGGTGCTCATTCTGCACGGCGAGGATCGGCCCGCCGCGCGTCGCCTGGAAATCCTGCACCTGCTTCATCACCGCATTCAGGTATCCGGCCGCGGCCTGAAGATACGCCGGATCACCCTGGCGTAGTTTCATGTCCTGCCGTTCGAGCAACCACGGGGGCAAACCACCGAAATCCCATCCCGCCCCGACATACGGCCCGGGGCGCAGGATGACCCACAGCTGTTGTTCCGCGGCCAGTTCGACGAAGCGCCGCAGGTCGGCCCGCCCCTCGAATCGGAATGTGCCGGGTTGCGGCTCGTGGTAGCTCCAGAAGACGTGTGTGCAGAGGGTATTCAGCCCGGCCTGCCGCATCGCGCTCAATCGATCGCGCCATAATTCATGTGGAATGCGCGCGTAATCCATGACGCCGCCGATCGGCCAGAGCCGTCGGCCGTCGGCGATGAACGATTGTCCGTCGTAACTGATACTGGGCATGCGTGTCTCTTGGCGTGTACCGGGCAGACGTATCGCGTGTGAATTGCCTTCAAGGATAGGTCCTGCGCGCAGGGCATGCAACGCGGCCCCATTTTCACAACGGCAACGGATCGGGCGGGTTAACGATGCCGCCACAGACGCAGGATCGTCTGTTTGTCCGAGGCGACCAGCTTGCGCTCGGCACCCAGTTGCTGCTCGACCAGCAACCGCTCGGCGTTGTATGTGGCGCGCAGGGCCGGGGCGTTGGGACCCAGCCGCGTGGTAATCACGAAACCGTTGAGCGTCGGCGTCACCTGCTCGGTGCGATAGGTCATCTTGTTGGTCGCGCTGTTGTACCAGTAGAAGCCGTAGGTCGCGGCGCGATCGGCCGGCATCATCAGCGGCAGAAGCTTCGCCTCCACCTGAGAAAGGTAGCCGCGCTTCGGCTGCTCGAACTGCAACTGCTCGGCGCCGCGCGGCCCGTTCACCGTGATGTTGATGTTCATGCCGCTGCGCAGGCCCGTTTCCGTGAAGGTCTGCTTGATCGGCTCGGGGCGATTGGGTGCGGGCTGCCGCAGCGTGGTGGCCACGGTCCACAGCTCTGTGGTGTCGTCGTCGGAGAGAAAAAATTTTGCCAGCGTATCGATGGTCGAGCGGTCGGACTTGACCAGTCGGGACTGGATTTCCACCCGGATGCCCTGCTGATTCTTGCTGCGCAGATCGATCGTTTCGGTGGCCTGGTGGATGCGCATGTAACCGATGTCTTGGGTTCCATCGACAATGCGAAAGTATTGGCTGTCGCGCAACCGCGCGCGCAGTTCCTTCATTTTCTCCGGTGATCGGGTACGGCCGAGCCATTGCGTGGCGCGTTCGATGGCCTTGGCGCGCTGCTTGGCCAGTTCGCGCTGGTCGGCCAGTTCCATGCTGCCGATCACCTTCTTGAACATGGCGCGGTGGGTTTCGCCTTCCTCCGTCGAGCAGTGCAGCTCCAGCACCGCGAACGACTTCGCATCCATGCGAACCACGCAATAGCCCACGACCACGTCCGGTCCCTTGGCCGGCTGCGGATACGTGAAATACATCACCGCCGCCTCACGCCCAGCCACCTGTCTGTTCTCCGGCTCGGTGCGCGAGACGGTCGGCTGCGCATGGTACATCTGCTCGGTGATGGAAGTGACGGTTTCATTCATCGTCAGCGCTTTCCGCGAGCGCTTGACCGAAGCGGCGATCTGGAACCTGCCCTGGCGATCGAGAATCCGCACCAGGTAGGTGTCGCCGGTTTGTTCGATCAGTTGCGTGCCCACCGGCGGCCGCAGCGACAGCCCGTAGGCGTTATCACGCCAGCGCGTCTCGTCCAGTTCACGCGCGCCGGTCGCGGCGGCGCCGATCAGCACCACCAGAAGAGCCAGTTCCGCTATGGCAATGCGACATTGCATCATGGTTGCGTTTCCTGATCGCGGTTTTCCTGAACGGTCCAATGCAACTGCTCCACCACGCTCCGGGCCGCTTGCAGAGCGGTGGGAATCTCTTTCCTCGACGCCAATAACTCCATAAGCACCACCACCTTCTCCGGGCCGCGCACCACCCACACCGCGCGAAACAGCGGTGAACGCGTCCCATCTTCCAGTATCATCGTATGCACCGTTTTGCCGGCCAGTTCACTGACGGCGTACAGTTGCGACGGATCCTGATGCGTGCTGACCTGGCGCGGCATCATCCACAGCAATCCACGGATCAGTTCCTCCGGATCGTCCAGTCCTTCAAACGCCGCCCGTATCGCCTCGAGCTGCTCGGCGTGCTCCGCATCATCGCCCCATTCGGCCAGGGCTTCCGGCAGCAGCTGCGCCAGATTCAACCGACGCGGCGACAGACGTACGAAACGCGCTTTCGCCCACGGACCGGCGCCGTCCGGCGTCAGATCGTATCGTCCGGTCAGCGATTCATCGGTCGGCCGCCACGCCACCAGGTGCTCGGGAATGCTCACCGTCGCTTCGCCGAGTTCGATGGATTGGCGCTCTGCGACGAAGCGCGTATCGCGTAGTGTTCTGACGATGTCAATCAACGTCTGGACATCGGCCTGCGTTGTTCCCGGTTGAGTCAGATGCAATAACAGATGGGTGCGACCGTCCAGCGTGACATCCAGTATGATCTGGCCCTGGATGATCTGCGTCGAACCGTGGCGAACATGCATATAGCCGGTCGCATAATGGCCCACCGCCGGCCCGAGGCGGAATGCCCTGTGGCCTTTTAGTTGCAGGTGCGCATTCTTGTCCAGCCAATTGTCGACGATCGCCAACGGATCGATCGGCCGGCCGATGTTGATCAGGCGAATCGAAATTTCGCGTTGCAGGGATGAAGGATCTTCCAACGCGACCACCAGTCCGCTCGGTTCGCTCTGGGTGGTCATCCGCCAGTTGGCGGGGCGGCGGATTTCAAATGAGCCCAGTTTTTCGTCCTGCCAATAGGCCGGAGAGCGGGGGTTGCGGTCCCGGGTCAGCAGCATGGCCAGAGCGGTCGAGCCGCCCAGCAGAGCGAGCATCAGCGCCGCCAGCACGATGCGGCGTCGTTTTTCGTCGGTAATTCGAGATTCCCAGGGCATCAATAGGGATGATAGATCGGACGTCACGGTGCAGCAATGCGGTTTTTCCGCCCCGGGGATGTGTTTTTTTTACAATGGGTTAAACAAATCACGACATCGGCGTCTAACAGGTTGAATGCAAGGGGATGGCCCGTGAGTAGCAGCCCAGCAAGCCGCAGCGAAACCGTAGCGGGCTCGAGCCCGGTGGCTGTGGCTATGGACGGGGATTTTGCCGAGTTGGTGGCCGCGTACCAGGGCCCGCTGCTCCGGTACGTCGGTCGGGTGCTCGGCAACGTGGAC
>JANQHK010000134.1 GCA_028282685.1 Phycisphaeraceae bacterium | reverse complement strand
CTTCGACTATGGCTACACGGGGCAGGAACGCGACCGCGCCACGGGTCTGGGTTACTACGGTGCGCGTTATTACGATCCGGCGACGGGCAAGTTCCTTACGACCGATCCGACGGGCTTCGACGCCGGGGATCCGAACCTCTACCGCTACGTCGGTAACAACCCGATGACGATGATCGACCCGACGGGGTTGGTGTATTACACAAATTCATGGATCGGACTGATTAATTGCAGGCCGCCGGAAGCGAGGATTTCTTCCACGCCTTCGACATCGAGCGGTTGGTAGAAGAAATAACCCTGTGCATAGTTGCAGCCGCACTGTTGCAGGACATCCAATTGCTCGATCACCTCGACGCCTTCGGCGATAGTTTCCATGTCATGTTTTCGCGCCAGACTGACGATGGACTCGATCGTGGACCGCGCTTGACCGGTTTCGGCCACCTTCTTAAGGAAGGTGCGCGCAATCTTGATGGCGTCGGGCTTCATCTTCTCGATGTATTGCATCGAGGAGTATCCGGTACCGAAGTCATCGAGATGCAGGCGGATGCCCATATCGTGGAGGGTTTTTCGGAAGCTGTCGATATCCTTGTTGAGCTGGGCCATGATACTTTCGGTAATCTCGACAACGAGTTGACCGGAATCGAGTTGATTTTCACGAAGGATATCGGTAATGCTTTGCTGCAGTTCAGCGTTCTTGATCTGGGCGACGGAGACATTGACGCTTACCCCAAGATTTGCGGCGCAACTGTAACGGCGCTGCCAGGTCTTGATCTGATGGGTGGCTTCTTCGATGACCCATTTGCCCAGCGCGAGGATGTCGCCGGTTTCCTCGGCCAAGGGGATGAAGTCGCAGGGAAGGATCATTCCGCGGATGGGATGGTTCCATCGCGCCAAGGCTTCAAACCCGGAGATACAACCGGTCTTCAGTGAGATGAGCGGTTGGTACTGCAGAAACAGTTGACGTTGGTCGATGGCGGTGCGCAGGTCCTGGCCAAGTTGCATGCGTGTCATCACCTGGGCTCGCATCTCCGGGATGAACTCGCAGGCCATGCCTTTGCCGTTCGATTTGGCGGCGTAGAGAGCGGTGTCGGCATCACGCAGCACATCCTCGGGCGAGTCGTAATCCTCGGCATCGGTCGTGTAACCTATGCTGGCGGATACGTGCATCAGTTCGTCGTCGATTTCAATGGGCTTGATCAATGCTTCCAGAACGCGTTGGGCGACGACCGACACATCGGAGGTTTTGGCCATACCGTCGAGCAGGATGACGAACTCATCTCCACCGAGGCGGGCGGTGGTATCGCTGCACGGGCGCGACATGGTGTCGAGACTGCGCACTCCGGTGTGCAATCGCTTGGCGACCTCCGCGAGCAATTCGTCGCCGATGCGATGTCCGCGGCTATCGTTGATCACCTTGAAGTTGTCCAGATCGACAAAGAGAACGGCGTAGCGATAGTCCCGGTCGCGCTTGCGTCGGAGCATGCAGCGTTCCAGCCGTTCGTTGAGCAGGGAGCGGTTGGGCAAGCCGGTCAGTTCATCGTGGAAGGCGCTGTGCCACAACTGCCGCTCGGCCTTGCGACGCTCGCAGACTTCGTATTGCAGTTTGCCGTTTGTCTTTTGCAACTGCTCCACGGCGTCATTGAGCTCGGAGGTACGTTCGTTGACGAGGTTTTCAAGACTCGATGAGCGTTGGTTGACCTCGCGGGTCAGATTCCATTTCTCGGTCAAAGCGCAGGCGGACTGGGCGATCTCGATGTGCTCGAACGGCTTCTTAAGTACAAGCAATTGGTGGGAGTAACCCAAATGCTCGATGATCCGCTGCCAAGTGTAATCCGAGTGGGCGCTGCAAATGACCACCTGGATATCCGGGGCGATCTGCCAGATGCGTTTGATTGTTTCGATACCGTCCCATCCGGGAGGCATGCGGATATCCACGTAGGCCATGGCGTAGGGGCGGCCTTCTTCCTTGGCCTTTTCGACCATCGCCACGGCGTCCTGGCCTTGGAACGCTGAGTCAATCTCGAACGCGAGGTGAGTGATTGCGGACGCCAGTTCCTCTTCGACGCCGAACAACTCCACTTCAGCACGGTTCAGGTTGCTGGCGCCGGAATGAGCGGTCAGCAACTTACGAATGCTGTTGTGGATTGCTTCCTCGTCGTCCACCAGAAGGATTCGGCGATTGGGCTTAAATGTGTAAGACATCAGATTTCTCCTCCCGGACAGATGTACTAGGTAATTCCAGAGTAAAGCGGGCGCCCTGGCCGGTACCTTCTGATTGAGCGGTCAGAGAACCGCCCATTTCCTTGGCGGCGTTTGCCGCGCTGTGAAGACCGAAACCGTGCCCGTCTTCTTTGGTGGTGAAACCATGCTTGAACAGTTGAGGCATGGTGTCCTTGGGGATACCGATGCCGTTGTCCTCGACGACAATCCGGCACATTTGCTCGGGTGTGGGATCGATACGGATCCGGATACGGCGTTCATCGGGCTCGTTGTTCATGACGGCGTCGGCTGCGTTGGAAATCAGGTTCACCAGAATCTGCTGCAAGCGGTGCCGTTCGGTGCACAGGGTCTGGTCGAATCGGTTGTCGATCGATACGTCGATGGTGTATTGCTCGATCTTGGATCGCACCAGTTGCAGACTTTCCTTGATCATGGTGTCGGGGTCGATGTCCTGTGAGAACTCACCGATCTTGGCCAGCGTTTGCTGCATGTGCACCACGTCCTTGATGTGATCCATGGACTGATCAAGCGATTTCAGTTCATCCAGGATGGACTGCTGCTCATGACTCAAATACTCGGTCAGGTCAATCAGATAGTCGGGAATCAGCTTGCCCTTTTCGTCCTGTTCCAGAAACCGTCCCAGCTCGTTCTTATGATCCGCGACCATGGAAATGGCTTTTGAAAGCTGGGGGATACGGCTCTGAGCGAGTTTGTCACCGATCAGATGCAGGGACGAATTGGCCGCCGCCAGAACGTTGCCAACGTTGTGCAGCACATTGGTGGCCACTTCGGCCATGCCGGCCTGGTGCGAGGCGCGCTGAAGTTGCTGGTTGAGTTGCTCGCTTTCTTGCTGGGCGCGCTTGCGCTCGGAGACTTCTTCCTTGAGCTTTTCGGTCTGATGGGCCAACTGTTCGTTTTGGTTGGCCACTTCTTTCTGGGAGGCCTCAAGAGCTTGGAGCATTTGTTGCAATTCGACGTTCTTTTCCTCGATTCCCGTTATGTCGTCGAAGGTCGCCAGCATGCCTCGTGCCCGGCCATCGGCGCCGTGGATTGTGGCTGTGTTGACCACATAAATACGTGAGCGGCCATCGGCATGGGTGACTGTCAGCACTTCACCGTGGACTTGCCCGTCGCTCTCGTCCTCGCGCTCCCAGGGCCAAGTGGTTTGTTCGGTGGTTGGGTTAAACGGTTTCCAAGGCAACGTTTTGGCTTTCTTTCCCAACACCCTGTCCAGGGGCATGCCCAGGGCATCGAGCAGGGGGTCGTTGGCCAAAACGATCTGGCGATTGCCGTCCATCACCAGCACGCCTTCGGACATGGTGTCCAAGACGGCTTTAACGCGCTTGGGTATGACCGACGATGGATCAAGCTGATTGAGCACCCTGCGAAGGTACAGGCGATACACTCCGAAGGTGCCGACGCTGGTGAACAGCAACAACCCGGCGACTGAACTGAGCCCCCAACTCCCCCCCAAGGGCATGTAGGCCAGTTCCAGGCGTCCCCATGCCCCCTCGCTGTTGTTCAGGGGGAGAACGATTTGATTCGGAGTGGACTTGTCAAGCGACTGATTCTGCCAATGCTCATCGTGGTCGGTTGTCTGGAACGCGGTGGTCCCGTTTTCCAGGCGCAGCGCCATGGATAGCAAGTCTTCGTTCCGCTCGACTATGTTTTCGGCGAACTGTTGGGCGCGTTCGGTATCCTGGCGGCTCATGACATCGGCGACGTAGTAGGCGACGGATTCGCTGGTGTGAATCCGCGCGCTGATCGCCGCGTCGGTCGTGTTGGGGATCAGACCGAGCAGATCGGCGGTCATCAGGACGGTGCCTGTCATAAACACCAGTCCAAGACTCAGCCGTGTAGCAGGCGCGATGTTCAGCTTCTTAAGCATCCCAGATATCGTTGTTATTGGCCGGATTTGGATTCATGTTTATCCGATCAGCTCATCAATTTTGTTTTCCTCGTCGTCGACGTTATGGGACATCCCGCGTTTTGACTGCTTACGCGATTCGCGATCATTGAGTACCGGCAGGGGGTCCAGCAGGTAGTACACGGGCAGGTTCGCCAGCAGACTGCCCAACAGCGAGCCGCCGCGCAGCAGCCACGCGACATATCCCACGGTCAATGCGCTGCCGGCCGCCAGGGCGGAACCGATCTGCAGTTGCTGGAACGTCGCATGTTGCGACAGTTCGGTTTGTAGTTGTTTGGCCATCAACGCCACACTCGCCGTGGGCACGTTGAAACCGGAGATCAGATCCGTGGTCAGGCCTAAAGAACTTGGCTTCTGTACTACCGAGCGGATTTTCTGGATGAACGACGTTGTACTGCCCGCGAGGTCCGAGTTGCTCGAACCGACATCCCGGCCCAAGCGTTCCATGTGTCTGTGGGCGAGAGCGGTTAGCTGGGGGCCGTGCACGGCTTCCTGGGCGTCGTCCCGGGTCTGCCGCCTTTTTATGCCCAGCACCGCTTGTTGTGCTTTGGCGCTGGCCGATTGGGCCACACCCGATGAGCCATCTCCAGCTTTCGGGGAGTTCTCCGGTTCGTCAGGACCGCTCTCGTCATGGTCGTCGCCTGATGATTCTTTTTCGGACGGTTCCTCGGGAGCGGGGTCCGGTTCATTCGCCTCGCTGGCGTCAGGGTCGGGGTCCGGAATTGTCGTCGGCCGCATCATCACCCGGACCACATCCATGGAGAGACTGATGTCGTCGTTCGGATTCGGAAGCAGGTCCGCGTCGCTGAGCTGTACCGTCACCTCAAGTGTGTTGCTGGTGAACTCCCACAGGCACACTCCGGCCTTGAGGTACAGTTCCTCTCCGGTGATCTGGAACAGGTCTGCGTCGCTGCCCGTCAGCGTCAGTTCATTTGTGCCCAGATCGTCATCGGTGATGTGAATATCCGCGACTTTGATTGGTGATGTGGTGTCGACATCTTCCGAAATCGAGTCGAGTGAGTTGTTCAAACTCACTTCCGGCGCATCGTTATTCGCGGTGATTTCAATATCACTGGCGGATGCTGATTGCAGCTGCCCTCCGATGCCTTGCGAGCCGGCATTGCCGTCGCTGAAGGTCCAAACCAGAGGTACGTTTGCGGGCGGGGTATCGGTGCCGGTGGTGTATGTGATTTGTCGCAGTGTGTTGTTCGCATCGGCCGTCGTGGGAGGTTCGCCGTTGGCATCGGTCCACGTAACGACCAATTGCCCCGGTGTCGAGGTGGTATCGAAAGCGGCGATGACCCGATTGTTCTTGAAGAGTTGCTCGTCCACCAGGGAGATGCCGTTTCCATCGTTGAACGAGAAGAGGTCTTCCGGGTTGGCTCCGCCGTTACGCTCCAAGGTAAGTATGGCGCCGCTGTAGTTGCCCAGCCCTCCGTTCCGCCCGTCGAGGTCGGCATCGGCAATGGCTCCATCGATGTCGAGCACAGCCGCCGGACCGTCTTCGGTGTAGGGCGTTGGGCTGAACACGGTGGTGTCGACACTGCCATCGGTGTTGTATCGCACCAGGGCAATGTCGTAATCGGTTCCGTTATGGACCAGACCACTGACCAGGATTTTGCCGCTGGGAAGAAGCTGCACATCCCTGGCTATGTCGTCTCCGCCGTAGAAATCCGTGGTTTGGATGCCGTCGTCATCGAAGCTGGTATCCAGACTACCATCGGTGTTGTAGCGGACCAGCGTAAAGTCGTTTCCGCTACCGTCATTGCTGTACCCGGCTACCAGAATTTTGCCATCGGGTTGGACTGTCACGTTCCAGGCAGAAGAATCACCGGAGCCGATATCGGTGAGGACCATTCCGACGGCATCGAAGCTGGTGTCGATGGCGCCGTCGCTGTTGAATCGAGCAACGAGAAATTCCCGATCGGGATTGTAGTAACCGACCTGAACGATTTTACCATCCGGCTGCAATGCGATGGGGTAGCCGAGATCGTGCGTGGTGGTCCACGCATGGGTCGCAATGCCGTCTCCCCCGCCGAAGGTGGTGTCCAGACTGCCATCGGTGTTGTAGCGGACTACGGCGAAATCCAAACCCGTGCTGAACATCTCGGCCCATCCACCGAGGAGTATCTTCCCGTCGGTCTGGATCAGCGGTTTATATCCCCAGAACCGATGCTCTATGTTTGTGGTCACAATCCCGTCGCCACCGAAGGAAGTGTCGAGACTGCCATCGGTGTTCAATCGAACCACTGCGCCATTCCTTGAACTTTCTGATTCATCAGAGGTATAGCCCCCGATGACCATTTTGCCATCGTCTTGCAGGACGATTCCATAGCTGTAATCCGTGCCACCCAGGATATCGATGGTGAATATGCCATTCGTTGCGAACGTGGTGTCCAGGGCGCCGTCGTTCAGGTAACGGGCCACAGCCATATCGTAATCGCTGCCATTCCACGTAAATCCGCTGGCCAGGATTGAGCCGTCGTCGGCGATGACCACCTCTCTCCAGACATCCGTACCGGTACCGATCGGCTGCAAGGCGAATCCATCTGTGCCGAAGGTGGTATCCAGACTGCCGTCGGCGTTGTATCGTGCAAGCAACCCGTCATGATCACTGCCATTGCTGCTATAGCCGGCGATTATGATCTTGCCGTCATCCTGTACGGCGATGGCGTAGCCAAGGTCGTTGCCTGATCCCAGATCGGTACTGACCAGGCCATCCCCGCCGATGTTGGAAAGCACCGGTGCATCGTTTACCGCGGCAATGTCGACGTCTACCGTACCGAAGGTGATCGTCCCTCCGCCGCCATAGCCGGTGTTGCCGTTGTCGGTCACATCGATCTGGATCGTGTCGGCATCATTGCCATTGAGGTTGGCTGTGGCGTGCTGATACTGGATATTGCCAACGGCATCAAGGAACGTATTCAGATCAGTCAGGGCGCCAGTGAGTGTGAGTGTGTTGGTGCCGGACCCTGCGACGGTAACACCGCCGCCATCGCTGGCGTAGAGATTCCCACCTGCACCGGTGGTCAGTGTGACAGTCAGATTACCTGAGCCGGCATCGGGATCAGCGATATCGATTTCACTGAGATCGACATCGCTTAGCACGTCTTCGGTGACGTTGATGTCGGTGGGCAGCGTGCCGACGTTGCTCGGATCGGTGTTGGGCCCGTTGATGAGTATCTCCCGGTCGACTTCTGCGCTTGTTGCGATGCCATCGTTCACCGTGAAGCTCACGGTGCGTATGGTTGCCAAGGGAATACTGCCGGTATGGGTATAGGTGATGCTGCGCAGCGCCGTCTGGTAGTCGGCCAACGTGGCCGTGCCGCTGAGCGTCAACGTTCCCGTCACGTCATCCCACACGCCGACGATCCCATTCTGGTCAAGGAACGTCAGCACATCTTCACCGTTCACGTAATTCGTGCTGATGCGAATTGTCGCCGATTCCAGATTGGCATTGTCACCGTCGCTGACCGTCAGCGTCGATGTGATGGGCGCCGCACCGGAGCCGACCTCGTAATCCAGTACCGTTCCCTCGACTCCACTGATCTGAGACAGAAGGTTCAGGGTGTCACCGGCGATCGTCCAGCCCGCGCCGTCTATCAGCGATTGGCGCGCTGCAACTGAGGCACTGTAATACCGGCCGCCGGCGGTCAGCGTGACACCGCTCTGCACGGTCTGACCGGCCCAGCCGATGAGCGTGGCGTCGTAGTTGTCACCGGACAATGCGGTGCTATTGAGCATGTTTTGCATATTGGTGACATTGGAAATGTCCCATCCCCCCAGGTTCTGGTCGAAGGTCGAGGCGTTATTGAACATGGCTTGCATCGTGGTGGCGCTTGAGGTGTCCCAGCCGCCGATATCCTGATTGAAGCTTGAGGCGGAAAGGAACATTTGATTCATGGTGGTAACACTGGAGGTGTCCCAGCCACTGATATCCTGATTAAACGTCCATGCGCTATAAAAGAGGCCGGTCATCCTGGTGACGCTTGACACATCCCAACCGCTGATATCCTGATTAAAGGAGGCGGCAAAACGAAACATATTTTCCATGCCCGTAACACTGGAGATATCCCAACCGCCGATGTCCTGGTTGAAAACCGAGGCCCGATAGAACATGTAGTTCATGCCGGTGACGTTGGACATGTCCCAATCACCGATATCCTGGTTGAAAGAATCAGCGTAATAGAACATGTAGCCGATACCGATGACGCTGGAGGTATCCCAATTGCCGATATCCTGGTTGAAAGAGCGGGCGGAGCGGAACATGCTGCCCATGCCGGTCACGCTTGAGGTGTCCCAATCGCCAATGTCCTGGTTGAAGGCCGAGGCCTCATAGAACATATTTCTCATGTCGATGGCGCTGGAGACATCCCAGCCACCGATGTCCTGATTGAAAACGGAAGCGCCCCGAAACATGCCTCTCATACCGGTGACACGGGAGACGTCCCAACCGGACAGGTCGGCGTTCATGATGGCGGCGCCGTTGAACATATCATTTAATGAGGTGACGTTCGTCAGGTCTGGCGCATCCGACGCATTGATCTGTAGATTGGCCGCGCCTTCAAAAGCTTCGTCCAGATCGTCGTACGCGATGTTGCCCCACTGTTCGACGGTCAATATTTTCTGGACATCGCCGCCCCCGGCGAAATTGAAACCGGCGAAGTCACCGACGATGGTCACGGTGTAGGTTCCGGGCGCTGCGTAGGTGTACGAGGTGCTGCCGCTCGCTCCCGTGGTGCTCGTGCCATCGCCCCAGTAGATGGTGAAATTGCTGCTGCCGGGCGCAGCAAGAATTTCAATGCTATCGTTGGCGCTGGCGCCTGGTTGTGTCGTATCCCAGGTGGTGATCAGGCCGTATGTCTGGGCCGTCG
Source organism: Phycisphaeraceae bacterium (assembly GCA_028282685.1). Taxonomy (GTDB): domain Bacteria; phylum Planctomycetota; class Phycisphaerae; order Phycisphaerales; family Zrk34; genus JANQHK01. The sequence goes on along the minus strand of JANQHK010000134.1, from coordinate 16,032 downwards.
CTTCATCGGTAGTGATGGTCAGATTCACCGTGCCGGTCGCGTCGTCACCGGTGTCGTCTGCTACGCGATAGTCGAACGATTCAATCCCATCGGCTGCGGCGACAATCTCCAGCCGCCCATCGGTTCGCAGCATCACCGTGGTGCCGGTCGCAAGCGTGGCGGTATCGCTTGGATTCGTCAGTGTTGTAACGGTATCCCCGGCCGCGGTATCGATGATTTCAGTCACACTCAGGGGGTCGCCTTCGGGATCGATATCGTTGGCCAACACATCCACCACCATCGGCGCACCCGATATCAAGGCGACATCGTCCGTCGTGGCTATGATTGCGCCGCCGAATGCTATCCCACCATCTAGGCAAGTCCGCCACCGGTTGGCCGTGGCGCGATCGACAATCACTTGGCTTTCGATAGCCCCGTGGGCGTATTCCAGTGTCCAATCGCCATCCATGTCGGTATGGCCGGTGCGATCGGTTGAAGCCGCCACATCCGCGCCGCTGGCTTGCGCGATTGCATCCAGCAGATATTTACCGTCGCCTGCCGCCACATCGCAGCCGTAGAACAGTAAATCTCCCCCCGCAGTCAGGGCTTTGCCCCAGTTCGCCAGGGACGGGTGGTAGTCGGCTAATCTCACTTGGTTGAGCGGGGAATGGCCCAGGTGGATATGGCCTTCTGTACCGTGCGTGAAAAAATGGACAGCGGAAAGATCGCGGTATTGCCGCAATTTTTCGTCGATTTGCTCGATGCCGTGGCGATCCGAACGGAGCACCACCACGTCGAGATCGTAATCAGGCGATCGATCCAGCAGATCAACTTGCAGTTGCCTGTGCCCGTCAAGATCATCGCTGACAAAGACCAGCTCTCGCCGCGTCACCGCCTGATCGATTCGATTATCAGACATCAAAGCGGCCACGCCCGTCGTCTCCACATCCAAGGGCGGGCCGATGGGCACCGAAGTGATCGCGCTGAGCAACACGCGCTGCTCGATAAGTTCGAGGTCACAGCAGTCCGGAGATGGCTGGCGTACGGTGCAGTGTTGTCCTTGCTCGCGAGCCCGCCGGTAAAGCTTGCGATACCAATTCCTTAGAAGTTTGTGTCCTCGTGAGCGCAGTGACATCGAGTGGCTCTTTCAAGCCATGAGATAATGATAGTTTCCGTACATACAGCATCTTCATAGTCGGCTAATACGGTCCTTGAATGAAGGGGGCAAGCAATTATCCTTACTCTATAAGTCGCGTTCGTATTGGCATTTCCCTTGGGTTTTGATCCGGTTTGGTGGGCATAAAAATCAAGTCTTTGTATACTAACGACATATCGCTTAGGTGCCGGAGGTGTTGTTGGTTTGAGCAATCTTAGAAGTGATCGTTTGTTATCGATTTCTATCGATTTTGATCCCTGAATGCGGGTCACATTCCAGATCATCCACCAAGCAAACGTCGAACATCTTCGACTGGTACCCCTCGCATCGCGATGCAAGTCGTGTTAATCTTCGTCTTCTGCGGGTTCATTCAAGTCATTCTTGTCTTGTCCATCATTTTTTGACACGCCGATCAAGATATGTGCCATGGCGCATTGACTCTGTGTATGTATCGCTGTTCTTTTTCTCTCTTCACCCCGTGAGATGGTTTGTTGAAGAACGAATAGGCGCCCTCATGATCGAAAAAATATTCGGCTAAAACGGACGGGCTCTTAAGCTCATGTCAAGACGTTCTGGTTATTCGATTTCATAATGCGATATTATCGAATCATTACACAGATAGGGCATGGCCCATAAAGTCCGTGTTCAATCAACCCGAAATTCAACAACTGTAGTCGCAATTGTTTTCCAGCAGAATAGCTGCTGTGGCAGAATCCGGGAGGCATGACATTTCGATGAAGCCGGGTAGCGATCAAGAAGAGGGGAATCAGTCGCCCAATCGATATGGTCGGAAGGGGCGTTGGCTGATATTCATGGTTACGATTGCAGGATTCGTGACCTCCATGCTGTTGTTTGCGTTGTTGAGACATAACGAGACACGGCTGATTTTTTCCCGCTTTCGGCATCTGGCCACCGAGCGTGCCACGCAAATTGAAAACCAGATACACCTGGAACTGGAAGAACTCGATGCGGTCGTCGCGTTTTTCAACAGTTCTCAACAGGTCGACTTCAGCGAGTTTGAATCGTTTGTCAGTCACGATTACGGCCACGTCCCTTCCCTTGTCTGCTTGGGCTGGGCGCCGTGCGTCGTGGGCGGTGATCGCCACCCATATGAAAACAAGGAACGGAACGGAACAATCCGGCAGATCGTGCCGGGTGACGGTTGGCGATCCGCGGCAAGTCGTTCCCAATATTTTCCGGTTCAATACGTCGTTTCCTGGTCCGATCATGGAATCCGGGAAGGACTTGATCTCGCGGCGGAGCACATCGCACGTCAGGCCATGTGTCGGGCCGCTGAATCCGGTCAGGTGGTCCTGCTGGAAGACTACCGGCTCATCCCGGAGCGGTGGGGCAAATCATGGATATTGGTGATGCAACCGGTGTACAAGTCCGGTGCTGTGGCAGAAACCTCAGATCAACGACTGGCCGCTCTTGAGGGTTTTGTGTGGGGCGTCCTGGATTGTGACGTCGTCATTGACCATGCCATGACGAAATCACTTCCGGGCGGTATCGACATCACCCTCCACAGCCATATCAATCCCCGCCCTGACAACCGGCTTGCCCGTCACTTCTCCCGCACTCGCGACAAGGCGTCTGCATCTGCCGTGCCTTCGTCTGCCGACACCAATATCCGTTACCGTACGACCTTACCCATCCAAGTCGGTAGCCAACAATGGTCTATTTCCTGCGCCCCCGCCCCAGCGTTCATTGCTGAAATCCGCACCTGGACTCCATGGTTCGTTGCGGTGTTAGGTATAACGGTCACGTTGCTAAGCGCAGCGTACCTGTACAACCTGATGCAACGCTCCGGCCAGATTCAGGATAAGGTCGATCGACAGACAGCAGACCTTCAGGAACTGAATTATCGGCTGAATATGCAGAAGACGGCGCTGGACGCCTCGGCGCTGGTTTCCGAAACGGACGCACGCGGCATCATCACGTATGTAAACGATCAGTTCTGTGAAATGTCGCAATATACGCGCGACGAATTGATCGGCAAGAACCACCGGATCGTCAATTCCGCGTACCATCCCAAGTCATTTTTTCGCGACATGTGGCGGACCATCTCCTCGGGCCGAGTCTGGCACAACGAAATCCGCAACCGATGCAAGGATGGCAGCTTCTACTGGGTGGACGCGACGATCGTGCCCTTTCTGAACGATTCGGGCCGACCGGAAAAATACCTTGGCATCCGCTTCGACATCACCGCCCGAAAGGAAGCTGAGGCGGCACTCGAGAAGAGCCGCGAAGAGTTCCAATCCCTGGTCACACGCGTGCCGGCGGTTGTTTACCGCTGTGTGTGTGATGAGCATTGGACGATGCAGTTCATCAGTGACCAGATCGAAACGGTCAGCGGTTATCCCGCCTCCGATTTCATCGATAATGCGGTCCGATCGTTTGTGAGTATCATTCATCCCGACGATGTTCAACCCGTGGCAGATGGTGTGAACGCCGCTGTTGCTAAGCAACAGCCCTATGCGCTCGAATACCGCGTTCTACACCGCGATGGCTCGACCCGATGGGTCACCGAGAAAGGCCGGGGGATATACGACGACAATGGCGCCCTGCTCTACCTCGATGGCATCATCGACGACATGACCGAACGCGTACGTTTCCAGGACCAGCTTCGCAAGTTATCCCGTGCCGTCGAACACAGCTTCGCAACCGTGATCATTACCGATCTGGATGGAACGATCGAATACGTCAATCCTGCTTTCACTCGCACCACCGGCTACAGTGCGGAGGAGGCGATCGGAAAAAACCCGCGCATTCTCCAGTCGGAAAAACATCCACCGGAGTTCTACCAGCAGATGTGGCAGACGTTAGCCAAGGGTGAAGTGTGGCACGGTGAAATCTGTAACCGCAAAAAAAACGGTGAATTGTATTGGGAACACGCGGCCATATCCCCATTGCCTGATGAGCAAGGGGGCATCACCCACTACGTCGCGATCAAAGAGGACATCACAAAGCTTAAGAAAGATGAGCAAGCTCTTCGCGATAGCGAAGAGCAGTTCCGCACAATCCTCAACAGCATCCAGGCCGGCGTGATGGTCGTCGATGAGCAGACGCGTAAGGTTACCGACATCAACCCCATCGCCTTGGAGATGATGGGCTGTGAGCGTGAGGATGTCGTCGGCGAGCCATGCCATTACTTCGTCTGTCCGACCGGTTGTAATGACTGTCCGGAATTCGACTCGAGCCAGGGCGCCAGCACTGGCGAACGGGAGCTGAAAACCGCCGACGGGCAGCGCAAGACCGTACTCCAGACCGCAGTACCGATCATATTGGGCCAGCGGCGCTGCCTGCTGGAAAGTTTTGTGGACATCACCGAGCTCAAGCGAATCCAAAGCGAGCTGACCCAAGCCATGGAACAGGCCGAGGCCGCCAGCAAAGCCAAGAGCGAATTTCTGGCCAGCATGAGTCACGAGTTGCGCACGCCGCTGAACGGCGTGATCGGTATGACCGAACTGCTGATGGACAGCCGCCTTGATCCCCAACAGCAGCAATTCGTCAAGGCCTGCCAAACCAGCGGCAAGTCCCTTCTCGCTTTGATCAATGATATTCTGGACTTTTCCAAGATCGAAGCCGGGCGACTGGAACTCAATCCCCAGAATTTCGACCTGGAAGAGATGGTTACACAAACCGTGGAGATGATGGCGCCGCGCGCCACGACGAAGGGACTCGAACTGACTTGTCGGATTGAGTCAGACTTCGGCGAGCGGCTCGTGCACGGCGATGATGTGCGACTGCGTCAGGTTCTGATTAATCTGATCGGCAATGCCACCAAGTTCACCGAGATGGGGCAAATTGTTGTCAACGTCAAATTATGTTCCAACAACGACGATCATAACTTGATTCGTTTTGAAGTCACCGATACCGGCATCGGTATCCCAAAAGATCGACAAGCTCAATTGTTTGAATCGTTCAGCCAAGCCGACAGTTCCACCACGCGGAAATACGGCGGGACCGGTCTGGGGCTGTCGATCTGCCGATCCCTGGTCAATCTGATGGATGGAACAATCGGCGTTGAAAGCACCGAAGGTGTCGGCTCCACCTTCTGGTTTGAGGTGCCGATCGAATGGTCCGTCAAGGAATCGGGAGATACAAGCGAACGGACCCCGATTCCGGATGCCCCCGTTTCGATAAGCGCCCCCATCCCCCACGCGCGTATTCTCCTGGCCGAGGACAATCCGGTCAATCAAATGTTTGCCAGCGAGGTACTCAAGCGGGCCGGACTTGATTGTGATGTTGCCGCCGACGGACGCCAAGTCCTCGACGCCGTCCAATCCCAACACTACGACCTGATTCTCATGGATTGCCAGATGCCGGAGATGGACGGCTTCGAGGCCACCGGTCACATCCGCGCCATGGAGGCCGACGGCCGACTCAACCATCACATCCCGATCCTCGCCCTGACCGCCAATGCGATCAAGGGCGACCGCGAGCGTTGTCTGAAAGCGGGGATGGACGGGTACCTGTCCAAACCGATCGATCCGAAAATACTGATCGACAACATCAAGGCCCTGTTGCCTGATGACTTGCCTGCCAATGCTCAACAAAGCAGCGAGCGGGCGCCGGCACAAGCACAACCGCCCGACACAGTGGATCAACCCATCGTTGTCAAGGCCCTGATGGAACACTGCATGAACGATGCGATGTTCGTCGGATCCATATTGGACCAGTTCCAAGCCAGCGCAAGTCAATACCTGAACCAGATTCGCCAGGCCGTCGCCGGTGAGGATCCCGAGCAGGCCGGCCGACACGCCCACGCCTTGAAAGGCGCTGCGGGCATGCTCGCAGCCGAGACCCTGCAGCAGATCGCTTTTGAGATGGAGGAGGCGGGCAAGGCCGGACAACTGCAACACCTGCGAGAGCAGATTGATGAACTGAATGAGGAATTGCGCCGCTGCCTGGAGTACATCCCCACCGTGCAGCGACTGATCAAAACCGTAGCGAAATAGCCGGCCCTGCCCTGAAACGCAACACCGGGGTATTGGCGCCATCGTGTAAGGGAAAGCTTCCATGAAACAAAGCATTCTCATCATCGAGGACTGCAAGGTCACCAGCGCCATGATTCGTCGCGTGGTGGAGGAACTCGATGTCAATACGTACACCGCCTACAGCGGGGAATCCGGCATCGCCATGACCGTCTCCTTGTTGCCCGATGTGATCCTTCTTGATGTGCAGATGCCCGGCATGGACGGCTTTGAAGTCTGCCAGCGCCTCAAGGCCGATCCCGCCACCGCAACCATCCCCGTCATCTTCATCACCGGGGAAGCCACCGTGGAGGAAAAAATACGCGGGCTCAAACTCGGCGGTTCCGATTACATCTACAAACCTTTCGACACCGCCGAATTGCAGGCCCGGGTCATGGTCGGCCTGCGCACCAAGTACTTGTTTGATGCGCTGGAGCAAAAGGCGATGATCGACGGCGTGACCGCCTTGTGGAATCGCACCTTTTTTCAAAAACGGCTGCCGGAGGAACTGGCCGCCGCTGATCGCCAATGCCAGTCTCTGGCATGCATCATGATCGATCTGGATCATTTCAAGCAGATCAACGATGAGCACGGCCATGCCTGCGGCGACCATATCCTACGTCAATTTGGACAAATGCTGCTGGATACCTGCCGCGGTAAAGACCTGGTCTGTCGTTACGGCGGCGAAGAGTTCGTCGTCCTGCTGCCCGGCGTCAATGTCGACACCGCCGCCAACGTCGCTGAACGTATCCGACAGGCCGCGGAAAGTCTGAGAATCGAGTATCGCTGCCAGCGGATATCCATCACCTGCTCACTGGGTGTTGCGGATCTGTCAACCGGCCGCGGTGATCTGGTCCATCACGCCGACACCGCGATGTACTACGCCAAGCAAGCCGGTCGCAATCGCGTGGTGCGGGCCGATCAACTTTCCTCTCCCACGCCCGATCACCAAGTTGCGTGAGACACCGCGGCAACCCGCTCGACGTCCCCCCCGCTGGGCGCCGAGGAAACGATGATGACTGCCTTTGGGAGTACTGAACATGCGAATCCTGATTGCCGACGATGAAAGAATCACCCGCCAGATGCTCCGTCACTGCCTGATCGAGACCGATTGCGAAGTAATCGAGGCCTGCGATGGCAGCGAAGCTCTGCGTTTGATGCAGGACCAGCCCTGTTCGCTGGTCGTTTCTGACTGGGACATGCCTGGCCTGAGTGGACTGGAACTCTGCCAAGCGATCCGGCGGGAAGATTTCCACGGGTACATCTATTTCATTCTGCTGACCGGCAAGGATCGGCCGCAGGATGTGGTCGAAGGCCTGAGGGCCGGAGCGGACGACTTCATCACCAAGCCATTCAATCCCGCCGAATTGGCCATGCGCGTGCATACGGGCCGGCGAATCCTCGGCTTGGAAACGCGCGACATGGCCCTCTTCGCCTTGGCCAAGCTCGCTGAATCGCGCGATCCGGAAACGGGCGCTCACCTCGATCGGGTGCGCACGTATTCGCAGATCATCGCTCGACACCTGGCCGGCACCGAAAAGCACCGTGAGAAAGTGGACGAGGAATACATTCGCCTGATTTATCTGACCAGTCCATTGCACGACATCGGAAAGGTCGCCATCCCGGATTGCGTTTTGCTCAAGCCCGGCCGCCTCAGCGACCGCGAGTTCGAGATCATGAAAACCCACACCCTGCGCGGGGCCGAGACGCTCAAAGCAGCGCTGGAACAATACCCCCACGCTCGCTTCCTCCACATGGCCCACGATATCGCTCTGTCGCACCACGAGAAGTTCGACGGCTCGGGATACCCGCACGGTCTGGCTGGTGAGGATATCCCTTTGAGCGGCCGCATCGTCGCATTGGCCGATGTATACGACGCCCTGAGCAGTAAACGGGTCTATAAAGATGCGTTTTCCCACGATGTTGCACGCGGCATCATCCTGGAAGAAACCGGCACTCACTTCGATCCCGACATCATTGAGGCATTCACCGAACATGAACAGCTGTTCCTCGAAGCTCGGGATCGCTACGCTGACGAAACCTCCGCCGCGGCCTGATCCAATCTTTAATCTGCCGATTCCTCGGCTTCATGTCCCCAAATCATGGGGCATGGACTTGTCCTGATGCAAGAAACCATACAGCCAGCCCGCGTGATCCGGGCTTCCGGCCGTCTGGATTCTCTCACAACTTCTGGATCAATTCACGGGGAGGGGCAATGCTTGTCCTGCTCAGCATTTTCGGACATTCCGCATGCTATTTTTCATCACCCGCTTGGGTCGGCAACGCGGCCAGGCCCAGCCAGAACTCTTTCATTCGCCGGGTCACTTCCTCGTAGTCAGCGAAGCGTTGCGGTTTGTGGATGAACGCGTTGGCGTGGGCGCGGTAGGCGCGGTGGATGTCCTGCCGGGCTTTGGATGTGGTCAGCACGATAATCGGTATCTCGCACAACTGGGGATCGGATTTCACCTGCTCCAGCACTTCGTGGCCGGATACGGTGGGCAGATCCAGATCAAGCAACACCAGGTCGGGCTGGGCGTCGGTCCTGGCATGTGCGCGGAGGAGATTCAGTGCTTCGCTGCCATCTCCGGCCACCACCACCTCAACCAACGCGATTTGGTCAGACAACGCCTCGCGCACGAAGATGGCTTCGTCTTCATTGTCTTCGACCAGCAAGATCCGCAACGGTGTGCTTCGGGCTGCGCTATTCATGGGTTACGGCCTCCCGGGGTGATATGGATTTACTGATGGTAAACGTGAATGTGGTGCCACCGGCTTCGTTGGGGGTGAAAAAGACGTGTCCATCGTGCCGTTCAACGATCTTCTTCACCACCGCCAGACCGATGCCTTTGCCTTCGACCTGCTCAGATGGATCGAGACGTTTGAAGATCTGGAAGACGCGCTCTTGGTGACGGGGATCGATACCGATGCCGTTGTCGCTGACGCGGATTTCCCATTCATTCGCACGCTCATCGGCTTCAATCCGGATGTGCGGGGGCTGCCCGGATCGATACTTCAAGGCGTTGGAGATCAGGTTCTGCAAGACCTGTCCAACGAGTTGTTCATTACAGACGACCGAGGGCAGGTTATCGTATTCGATGACCGTTCCGGGATTGGCGGCGATATCGCTTTCCAGGCCGGTGATGACCTCATCCAACAACACCGCCAGGTCCACAACATTCACCGTGACGACGCCTGATGTGATATCGGTGAATTCGCGCAGACTGTCGATCAAACCCTGCATCTGGTTCACGCCGTGCTCGATCCGCCCGAACATCTGCTTCATATCCTGCGATAATTCATCGTTGTATTGCTTGTTAATCCGGTAGGCGTAACCGGAGACGGTGCGCAGCGGCTGCTGAAGATCGTGCGATGCGATCGATGCGAACTGGCTCAAGTCCTGGTTGGCCTGCTCGAGCATCTCGTTGCTTCGGGCCAGGTTGACGGTGGCCTGTTGCAATTGCGTGATGTCGGTGGCGACGCCGGCGATCCGCACGACCCGCCCCCGGTCGTCACGGATGGGATAGCTGCGATCCCGGATCCATCGGATGTTGCCATCCTGATCGATGATACGGAAGGTTTCGTCGAAGGCGCCGCTCAGGGCATGTTCGGTAAAGGCCTGGCGGACCTGATCGCGATCGTCGGGGTGAACGGCCTCCAGCCAGTCCAGCGGGTTCTTGTACAACTGCTCGGGATCGCGCCCCCAGGTTTTGCGGTAGGCGGGGCTGACGTAGATGAATTGCATTTCCTCCGCATCGGTAATCCAGAACAATTCGTTGATGGTGTCGGTGATCTCCCGGAACCGCTCCACGCTCTCGGTCAGTGCTTTCTGATCGGCGATTTCGTCAGTCACATCGACGCACAAACCGGTCATGCGGATGGCGTTGCCCCTGGGATCCTGCTCGGTCAGCGCCAGCGCCCGAATGGATCGCCAGTTTTCACCATCCGCAGTGGCGCGGTAGACCATGTCGCATTCTCGATTTTCCGCACTGGCCCATTCGACCGCTTCCAGGGCGCCCGGCAGATCATCGGGGTGAACCATGCTCTTCCACATGTCGATGTGTCCATTGAAGCCGCCGGGCTCCAGGCCGAAGATTGCTTCCATGCGGTCGTCCCAGATCGTCTCGTTGGAGTTCAGGTCCCACGACCAGACCCCCGCCTTCATCGCATCCAACGCCATGCGCAGCGATCGCTGGGCCAGCTTGAGCGATGAAATGTCGATGAAGCTGATCACCACGCCGTCAATCTGATTGTGCTCCACCTGGTAGGGCAGTATCCGCTTGAGGAACACCCGACCCGACCGGTCGCTGACTTCACGTTCAAATCGCTTGCCGTTTTTCAGTGTTTCGCGGATATCGTTCATCAAGCTGGGTGCATCGAATTTGACGGTAAACGCTTCGATACTTCGCCCGATGTCGTGATTGACCAGTGGGATGATCTCCGTGATTGCTGGCGTGAACTTGCGAATGCACAGATCGTTATCGAGAAAGACAGTACCGATCTCGGTGCTGGCCATCAGGTTATCCATGTCCTGGGTCATCTGAGTCAGTTCTTCGATCTTGCTCTGGTACTCGACGTTAACGGTGTGCAGTTCCTCGTTGACCGAGTGCAGTTCTTCGTTGGTGCTTTGCAGTTCCTCGTTGGAGGCAATCAATTCCTCGTTGGTGGATTGCTGTTCTTCGTTGGTGGTTTCCATCTCTTCGATCATCGCCTGAAGCGATTCGCGGGTTTGCTGCAATTCGCTTTCGAGTTCCAGGACTTGCCGATCGGCGTCGTGATCCAACTGTGTAATCGTTACAGATTTTTCCGCAACGTTGGCTTCATCCTTACGGTCGATGACGATCAGGAAGTGCTCGTCGACTGTCCGCGTTGCCGGCAGTTTGCTCACGCGCAGATCGACCTGAGATGACTGGCCGTCGACTTGGATCATGATGCTGGAGTACAGGATCGAGTTCTCGCCCTTGTTCAGTCGGTGGAACGCCGTGGTGATCGGGACCGACAATTCCTCAACAACCAACCGGGTGACCTCGTGCGTGGCCGGGCCCTCCATCGGGCGGATTACCCCCGCCGCATCTCCGAATACATGCTTGATGGACTGGTTGATGTTGGCCAGGATGGTGGTGCGGTTATCTTCGCGCGAGAGGAAATCGATGACGTGCGCCAGTTCGCCGTTGCCCTGTAATTTGCGTTGTTCGCTGGCGATCGGCGTGCGAATGACCATGTACTCGGGATCGAGCGTTGCGGATCGTCGGGTCTGGATGGGAAGATTGACGTTGCGTTTTTTTCGGAAGACCTTGGCATTGTTTTCGACTGTCTCGAACTCATCGGGCAGCATGGACGCGGATTCGGCGCTGCCCAGAAACAGGATGCCCTTGTGACGCAGGGCGTAGTGCAGGATCGCGAGCAACTTCTTCTGCAGGTCCGGTTCGAGATAGATCAGGAAGTTGCGGCAACTGACCAGGTCCATGCGCGTGAAGGGTGCGTCCTCCAGGGCGTTTTGCCGGGCAAAGATGATCATGTCCCTCAGCCGCCGTGACACTTCGTATCCCTGGTTTCGTCGGTTGAAGTAGCGGGTCAGGCGATCGGTACTCAGGTCCGCCATGATGCTTTCAGGGTACAGCCCTGCGCTGGCGAACTCCAGGGATTGCTGAAATACATCCGTGGCGAACAGTTTCACATCACGACGCGTTTTCAACTGGCCCTGCAATTCATCGACCAGGATGGCCAGGGAGTAGGCCTCTTCGCCGGTCGAACAGGCCGGCACCCATATCCGGTAAGGCGCCTCGGAATGATCCGCATTTGCCAAATCGCTGAAAATGGTCTGTTGCAGACATTTGAAGGCGTCGGGATTGCGGAAGAAGGAGGTCACGCCAATCAGCAAGTCCCGGTAGAGCGCCTGGCTTTCGGCCTCATCTTCTTCAATCAGCGCCCGGTAATCGGCCAGCGTCTTGGTGGCGCGGATTTGCATTCGCCGACTGATCCGACGGGCCAGGGTCGTGTTCTTGTAGTACGACAGGTTGTTGCCGCACGCTTCGTTGAGAAGCGTCAGAATTTGAGAGATCAAACCCGCCTGCTCATCTCCCTGTTGTTCGGTCAGCAACGCCGTGGAACAGGGCGATGAGGCGATTTCGGTGATGGTGTCGGCCAGTTCTTCGGGGCTCTGGACGCTGTCCGGGGGCACAGCGACAATCGCCGCCTTGGGCATCCCGTCGAACTTCGCCGAATCTTCCGATTGCACCAGGACGATGCCGCCGTGATCCTTGATGGCTCGTGCTCCGCGGCTGCCGTCCGTCCCCGTGCCCGAGAGCACGATGCCGATCGCCCGTTCGCCGCGGTGCTCGGCAAGGGAGTGGAAGAAGATATCGACCGGCAGGTTGATCGCATGACCCGGTCCGCGGTGTTGCGGGGCCAATTCCAGGTGATTGCCGCACAGGCGGATGTTGGTGCCCGGCTGAATCACGTAGACATGATCGGGCGCAACGATCTGACCTTCTTCGACGGGCTTGACCGGCATCCGCGTGTACTTGGACAGCAGGTCATCCATCATGCTGCGGAAGTCGGGCGAGAGGTGAACCACCACCACGAACGCCATACCCGTATCCGGGGGCAGCGCTTTGAGGAAGCGCTGTAACGCCTCCAATCCCCCGGCGGAAGCGCCGATACCGACTACCGTTGCCCGGTCGGTCGAATCACCGGTCAAATCGACCGATTGATTCTCATCCTGTTCCTGGTTTTGATCGTGCTCGGCTGTAGTCAATGTTCGTCTCCTTGTTGCATCGCAATCCAAGGGTCCACCCGGTATGCGACTTACATTTGAATCAACAACACGTGCTCGAGATCAGCTAACAGACTGGTACAGCCATAAAGGCATATCCCCAAGCTGAACGATTCAACCGCCAAGTACGATTACTTAAAGGCGCAAATTTTCCACAGATACATCGCGGGTATGCATACGATTGGCAAGGTTGGCTTATCCGATCGGTTGCCATCCAGAACCCCGGTATCGACGAATATATGGAAATTATCGGACAATCGCCTCTAAGTCAAGGAAAAAGTGGAATTTAAGGATATGCCGGGTAATGCATTATTCATGCGTGGGAAGAGATGATGTTTGGTCATGTTGTACCGATCGTGAAGCTGCCGGGCCGGTCACCTTCAGTGAAATTGCGAAATATGTTTGATGGGAATCCCAATGTAGTCGAGAAGATACTCATACTGGGAATGGCCAGGTAGTAAACCGGGGCACCTCTCTTTCCGGGGGTTTGCGATGGATCAGGACTATCAGCAAGGTTCACTTCGAATTCTCATCGTCGAAGACAACCAGGATCACCAGCACCTGCTGCTGCTGGCACTGATTAATCAACGTCCGAATGCGGATGTGCGGGTAGTTTCGTCGGGTAGTGAGTTTCTCAGTTGCATCCAGCGAGAGAGTTTTGATTGTGTCGTTGTCGATTTCAATCTGCCGGACTTTCGGGCGAACGAGTTAGTCCATGAGGCGGCTGAACACTTAAAGACGACGCCCGTGGTGATTGTCTCGACCAGCAAGGAACAATCGACCGTGATCGATTGTTTTCGCAGCGGGGTGGTCGACTTCGTGCCGAAAGATCAAGCCATGAACAGCGATGCATTATGGCGCAGCGCAGAGCACGCCATCGGCGATTCCAAACGTCGATGCGAGGAGCGACGCGAGCAGGACCGGCGCGAACGTCACCTGGCCAACTTGGCCGAAACCGATCAATTGACCGGCCTGAACAATCGCCGGTATTTCGAGCGCTGCCTGGAAGAAGAGCGCTGGGTCAACGATCGTCGCAAGCACATGTCCATCGCGCTGATCGACATCGACCACTTCAAGCAGATCAACGACACCTTCGGTCACAACGCCGGGGATGAAACCCTGCGACAGATCGCCGACTTCCTGCTCACCCAGGTCAGTGGTTCGGATATCGTGATCCGCTGGGGCGGTGAGGAAATCCTGGTGTTAAGGCGTTCGGTGTCGCTGGCTGAATGCATGGAATGGGCCGAGCGCTTACGCGACCGCATCGCGCATCGGACGGTGCAATGGGAAGACCAGGCGATCAACATTTCGGTCAGTATCGGCTTGCATCAGGTGCCGGTTGATGAACTGAATCTGGATGCGATCGACAAGGTCGATCGCGCGATGTACCTGGCCAAGTGCTGGGGGCGTAATCGCGTTTGCACTTGGCCGATGGCCGAGATCGATCATCGGCTCAACGACCTGGCAAAACGGAAGGACTTGTCCCCCGAGCAGCGCTTCGAGCAAATATTGAGCGACATACTGCCGAGGCTGGGCTCGACGCAACGGGAGCACCTGACCAGTCATGCCGAGCAGGTTTCGGAGATGGCCCGCCAGATTGCGCGCGTGCTGCAACTAAACAGCCAGACAGAGCAGCAGGTGGCCCTGGCTGGACGCATGCACGATATCGGTAAATGCATGATTCCCGAATCGCTGTTGGCCAAGCCCACGCGCTACTCACTGATGGAGCGAGCCATCGTTGCTCAGCACGCTGAATACGGTGCGAACATCGCCAAGCGGCTGGGCTTCGATGAAACCATCGTCCGCATGATCCGCGAGCATCATCAGCGCTTCGACGGTACGTGCAACCGTGCCGACTTATCCGAGCTTCATACCGGCTCGCGGGTACTGTGTGTCACCGATGCGCTGGTTACCATGATGACACACCGATCGTATCAGCCAGCACGTTCGCTGATTGATGCCCTGCAGGAATTACGTCGTGAGAAGGGACACCAGTTTGATCCCGACGTCGTGGAAGCGGCGCACTTCATCGAATCACTGTTCCGTCTCGCGGCTTAAATATAAACGGTTGCCCAAGGCGCCTGATGGCGATCATTTCTCATTCGAGTGCATCCTGCACCCGATCCGACCGCTCGGCTTGGCGCTTCGCTGAATCGTTTCCCCTGTACAACCCATCGTTCATCTTTTGTGTTTTCAAGGAGTTACCCATGAGCAAAAACTCGACTTACAGTAACCGCCGACGTGCCGCACGCTGGCAATGCAACGATCTTCCGGTCACTTGGCAACGGCAAGGCCGACAGCCCCGTCGCCCCGGGTGGCTGTTCGATATTTCCGATACCGGCCTGGCCTACCTGGCTGGAGCCAAGGGCTTGCCCAGTTCGGGTGAGCGTGTGCAGGTCACGCCTCGTCACTCCTCAGATGAAATGCATTGTCGTGTGATTCGTATCGAACCGCTTCGGTCGGGACTGTGTCTGGTCGGTTGTCGCCGTGTGGAGCGGGTCGAATCCATGGCCAAGCTGCCCCCGGATTCTCCGCGTGATGCCGTCATGGCCAGACGTTCAACCAATCACTCAAGTCGTATGGCGGCATAGCCATTTTCACCATGACTGACTCCAGCTGGCTTGGCCTTGACGAAGGGCGCCTATCTCCACCGGCATCCCTGCGATCACGCTGCTAGCAGTCCTCCATAAACACGGTCGGTGCGTACCCCTCGTTGGGTGCGCCCGGCCGTTTACTCAATCCGAAAAGCCATTCTGGCTCACATTCGGGTCACACGGGGGTAAAACAGAAAACCCGAATTCAAAAACACCCGTCATCTGAAGGGTTAGAGGACGGGGCTACGCAAATATTCATATAGATTTCTAGAATCGAGATATTTTTTTGCATCATGTTGCGCATAACAACCAAGGGGTGGGAGATAGTGGCGCCGACGGTTGTCAACGCCACCGGTTGCTTCATCGTGCATTTTGCCTTGGTGGCCGAAGGCACATAAACCATACGGTTGGTAAACACCGGGTGAGCCATTCACTTCCATGCGTTGGCTGACCGATTGCGGGGCGGTGCCGTCTGCGACTTCCCATCCGGTGGCTATCGTGGAGCTCGAGCCGGACGTGGGTTGATGGTTGAAACTGACGTAGTCGTAATCGTCG
>JANQHK010000130.1 GCA_028282685.1 Phycisphaeraceae bacterium | reverse complement strand
ATCGAAATCCCATATATCGCAAACCCACCTCGGATTTCAGAAGTGCAGTCCCATTTCACTTTTTCGCCCGCCCTGCACGAAATCCCTATTTTTCTGCGGATTTCTGTTCATCTATATACCGCCTTTTTAGTCCCATGTTCACCTCCCTTTTACACTCACGCGTCGTCGGGGCGGTTTTGTTAGAAGTCCTGATGTTGCAACAACATTCCACGCTCCGCGTGGCTCAAAATACAATTCGCCATCCTTCATGATTCGGTTCGAGCCGATTTTTCGGTAAAAGTCTCGTTTGGCTTCATGGTCGTCGCCTTGGGCGACGAAACTTGTTTGTTTACAACACTTAAGAAAATGCCCCACCGGTTCGAGTCGTATTCCATTCAGTCGTCCCTCGATTTTGGCTAATCGCTCTCTGAGGGACGCCCTTTGGACCTGCAATTTGTTTTTTGTAGAGCGAAGTTCCTCCAGGGATACGAGGTCTTCAAGGTAGGCTTCTTGAAGACGACTGAGCTTTTTCTGCACTTGGGAAAGCTCACCGATCCCATCGAGGATCAACACGATCAGGGCTGCCTGGAAGTGATCGACGATGAAAATGGTATGGCGCACGATGTCGTGAAGACCGTGTGGCTTGATCCTGCCACACCCGACAAATTGAAGAATCGAGTCAGCCCAAGATTCGAGCGACGTGTCCTTGGTGAGAAAGGGATCCTTTGCTCCATCAGGGCAACTCACTTCGCTGTTCGCGGCATCAAGCGGCCGTCGCACATCTCAAACCGCACTTCTCTCGTCGCGTGGTCGGTAATCGTCGCCCCGTCGGGTATGCGAAAGATTCGATCGGCGGGGCGGTTACAGAAGACCGGGTCTGAGATACAATGCGGTGGCCCGAGGCCGATGACACGTGGGCCACGCTGTTTTTCCACCGGATGAATTCATGAGTGTGTTTGAGATCGAGCTGGTCATCTGCACCTACAACAACATGGAGCTGCTTCGCGGGACGCTCGATGCGATCGCGCAGCAGCGGACCTCGCCGGATGTGGCGTGGTCGGTGACGGTGGTCGACAACAACTGCACCGATGACACGGCGGACGTCGTAGATCAATTCATCGCGTCGGGCCGCATCCCGAATCTGCGGAGGGTTGTCGAGCCGAAGCAGGGCATTGTGTGGGCGCGTCATCGGGGATTGCGTGACAGTCGCGCGCCGTACGTCGCGTTTATCGATGACGACAATATTCTCTCTGCCGACTGGGTGGAGCATGCGGTGGCTTTCGTGCGGGCGCACCCGCAGGTAGGCGCTTTCGGCGGCCGGGTGGAGGTGGTGTTTCTGGAGGACGATCCGCCCGCGCTGGCCCGGCAATATAAGCATATCTTCGCCGAGCAGGACCTGGGAGAACAAGCTCGTCGCCTCGATCATGACGTCACGCCTTACATCGTGGGCGCGGGTATGGTGGTGCGGTGCGAGTGTCTGTTGAACAGCGTATGGATGACCCGGTCCGCCTTGGTCGGACGACTCGGAAAAGTGCTGTGCTCGGGGGAGGATTACGAGATGATCCACTACATCCGCAGCGAAGGCCGCGAGGTGTGGTACGAGCCGGCCATACGGCTGCGGCACTTGATTCCGTCCCGTCGGACGACGTTCGATTACATGATCCGTCTGAGGCGCGAAGGGTCGGTCTCGCATGCCTTGCTGGAATGTTGGCGGCTGGGACGAACTCCCAATCGCCGACTGGCCTTGCGGCAGATCGTGCGGCTCTACAGCCGCCTCGTTCAATACCATGTCAAAATCGCAGTCAATGCCATACTCGGCGATCGCATGCGTTGCGACCGTTACCGGCTGTCCAAGGCCAAATATCTCGGCCAGTTGAAGGGCTGGTGGCATGTCGTACGTCATGGTTCACAGTATGCGGATCGCCTTGTCTCCGCGGCAGCCACCGCAGAAGCCGTATCTCATCCAACGCCGCCCACCAGCGAAAAGGAAGCCCGCTATGAAACCGACCCGCAGCATGATTGCTCTTAGTCTGATCTGGACGTTGCCCGCCGCGATAGCTGTCTGTGGTACGTGCGGATGTCAGACGGCGACGACCGCGCCCCAGCCCGCACCACTGAACCAACCGCCCGACGGCTTTACCGCTCTGTTCAACGGCAAGGACCTGACCGGCTGGTGGGGTTGGAGCACCAAGCATTACAAGCATTTCCGTGAGCGCCACATCGGCGCCGAGAAAGCGGCGCAACTCCGCGCCGAAAGCCAGGCCGACATCCACAAACACTGGCGCGTGGAGAACGGCATCCTGGTCAACGACGGCAAGGGCCTGAACCTGACTACCAACGAAAACCATCGTGATTTCGAACTGCTCGTTGACTGCAAGATGGCGCCAGGGGCTGACAGCGGCATCTATCTGCGCGGCATTCCGCAAGTGCAGATTTGGGATCACACCGACAAACCCAAGTGGAAACACGGCGCCGACAAGGGCTCCGGCGGACTGTGGAACAACCCCCCCGGCACTCCAGGCAAGGATCCGCTGGTGCTGGCGGACAAACCGGCCGGCGAATGGAATCACTTCCGCATCAAGATGATCGGGTCGTATGTCAATGTCTGGCTGAATGGCAAGCGCGTTGTCCAGGACGCCCCGCTGCACAATTTCTTTGAGAAAAAAACCGGCAAGCCGATTCCCGCCGACGGGCCGATCCAGTTGCAGACGCACGGCGGGAAGATCGAATGGCGCAACCTGTTCATTCGTGAAATCGACGCCGACGAGGCAGCGGACTACCTGCGTACGCTCGACGGGGAGGGTTTCCAGTCGATTTTCAACGGCAGGGATTTTGAGGGCTGGGTCGGGCCGACCGACAAAAACGCCGTGCAGGACGGCACGCTGCTCTCGAAGCACGGCACGATCTACACCGAAACGCAGTACGAAGATTTTGTCGTGCGTTTCGATTTCAAGCTGCCGCCGGGCGGGAACAACGGCCTGGCGATTCGCTATCCGGGCCGGGGCGACACCGCGTACGTGGGGATGTGCGAATTGCAGGTGCTGGATAACACCGCCAAACGCTTCGCCAACCTCAGACCGCAGCAGTACCACGGCTCGGTTTACGGGCAGGTGGCGGCGGAGCGGGGCTACCTGCGCCCGGTGGGCGAATGGAATCATGAAAAGGTCACCGTCAAAGGACACCGCATCACCGTGGAATTGAATGGGGCGGTGATTACCGATGCCGACCTGTCGCAGGTGAAGCAGGCGGACACCATGTACGACCTGGCCAAGTTCAAAGGGCGCATGCGCACGAAGGGACACTTCGGTTTTGCCGGTCACGGCGCGCCGGTGGTTTACCGCAATATCGAAATCAAGGAATTGAACTAGAGCATTTTGCGTCATTCATGCCGGGCTCGTTCGGACCGGACACAAACCATGCAAGATGCTCTAGCGTTTACCGGATTGCCGTGCGCGCTTCGGCGAGGCGCTGTGCCGCGGGGGGATGGGTCGACAGGTATTGGCTGAGCGGGTTGGTGTGTCGGTTTTCCAACCGACCCAGACGTTGCAGCGCCGCCAGGCCGAGTTGCGGATCGAATCCTGCGGCCTGCATGAGGCGAATGGCGAAGCGGTCGGCTTCAAACTCGTTTTCCCGCGAATAAGCGCTGGTGAAAAACTTCAACCCCGCCTTTTTCATCCAACCGCCCAGAGCGCCCCGCGTCGGACTGGCCAGCAACGCCAGGTTCAACGTGGATTGCTCGATCATGCGCCGCATGGCGTGACCGCGCACGACGTGGCCGATCTCGTGGGCGCAGATGAAAGCCACTTCGCCGGACCGCCTCCCGCTCAGATCGAGCAGCGCGGTATGCAGGTAAATGAAACCGCCGGGCAGCGCGAAGGCGTTCGGTTCGTCGGACGGCAGCACCGCCGCGCGTATGCGAATGCGTTTGTCCGCCAGGCAGGATGACAGGCGTGCTGCGATCTTTTCAACCGCCCGACGGTCCTCGGCGCGTTCCGAGACGGTGATCTGCGCATCGATCTGCGCCGCCAGGTCACGTCCCACTTCGTACTCGGCGGCGATGCGCTCGGCTTCCGTACCCGTCAGCGATTTCCACGCCCACACCCCCTTGCGCCACCTGGGCCCGACCAGCTTGCCGAGGTTGTAAAGTGCGCGGCCCATGGAGAATCTTCGATGGATTCGAGTCGGCCTACGGTTGAATCTTCTTGCTCACATCCAGGCACTTGATCTGGCCCTGGTCGCGGACGACCAGCTTGCCGTCGGACAGCGCGGGGGGGGACCAGATTTGTTTTCCGTCGAGCAATTTGCGCGATTCGGCGATCTGCTTGAACGCTGCGGGGTTCGGATCCACCAGGTGCACCGTTCCCTTGCGCCCTTCAACGATGTAGAGCGAATCGTCGGCGATGAGCAGGCCGCCCTTGTCGAAGTTCGACGCGCGTCCGGTTTGCCACTTGATGTTCCCGTCCAGATCGACGCAGACCAGCCCATCTTTGCGCTCGTTGGTGTTGCAGAGCATGTAGAGGTGGTCCTTGTAGTGGATGGCGTTGTGGACGTGCGCGCCGATTTTCTCGATTTCCCAGAGTTTTTTCGCGGTGAATCCGGAAGCGGTGCGGGTGACGCGGATCATCTGCGAGCCGGCGTTGTATCCGCCGGTGATGAAGATGCGCCCGTCGCCGATGGGCGTGGGGCTGGGCACCGGCCATTTGCAGTAGTATCCGTCGTATTGCCAGAGGATGCGTCCGGTTTTGAGATCAATCCCCGCCACGTTTTTCTTGGTCTGCTGAATGATCTGGTCGGCGCCGTGGAGGGTGGTGAGAATCGGGGAATTGTATTCCAGATTGCCGATGGGCTTGGAGCGCCAGCGGACCCGGCCGGTTTTTTTGTTCATCGCGACCACGCCGGCGTTTTTTCCGCACGGCGCGATGATCAGCAGGTCTTTGTAGATCACCGGCGATTGCGCGACGCCCCACTGATGGCTTGCGCTTTTGAAGTCATCCAGCAGGTGGGCTTTCCAGACGGGCCTGCGCGTCTTGGCATTGAAGCAGAGGATGTGTCCGAACGGGCCGATGGTGTAGACCAGGTCGCCATCGACGGTGGGTGTGGCGCGCGAGCCGTCGAACGAGAGTTTACCGGGCGCGGCATAGGCATAATGCCACAGTTCCCGGCCGCTTTTCAGATCGAGGCAGCGCAGTTTGTCTTGTTCGTTGCCGACGCGATCGAGCACGTAGACTTTGCCGTCGACAATGGCCGGTCCGCCGAAGCCGTGTCCCAACGTTTTCCGCCAGAGTTCGGGCGGGCCGTCGGCGGGCCAGTCGGAGGCGAGGTTGCCGGGGTTGATGATCGCGTTGCGGTCGGGGCCGTTGTGACAGGGCCAGTCGGCCTGGACCTGGGAAACAGCGGCGATGAGGGCGAACACCGTCAACAACAGGTAACGCATGATGGCGGCTCCAAAGGGGGGATTGGGACGCTCTATGATGAAGACGTGCGCCGGGGGCGTCAATCGGTCAACGTTAGCAATTGATTCAGATGCGTGATAACGGCGTCGGGCTGCACGTCGGCCAGTTCGGCCATGTCTTCGCGGAGCCGCAGGGAGCGGCGGTCGCCGGCGAACAGGACCGTCCGCCAACCCATCTGCGCCGCGGGCCGGGTGTCGTTGCGCATGTCGTTGCCGACGTAGAGCACGGTTTCGGGCGCGATGCCGCGCGATGCCAGCACCCGGGCCACCGGGCGGTACAGTGCCGCATCCGGCTTGGCGCGGCGGGCCACATACGACCACGCACATAGCTGCGGATCGAAACCCAATCCATCCAGGGACGCTTCGAGCAACGCCTCGAACAGTAGCGGCGTGTAGAACTGGCTGTTCGACACGATGCCCAGTGACAGGCCGCGATCACCCAACGCATGCAACACCTGCCCCAGCCCCGGCATCGGCCAGGTGGGATTGACGCGGCATTCGTATTCCACCGCCAGGCGTTCGTAAGAAATACAAGTCCCGGGCGGAGCCAGCAACGATTCAGCACGCAATGCCTCCACCACTTGCGCCCAGATGCGACGGATATCCACCTCGGGATGCGCAATGCCCTCGGCCCGGCCGGCTTGATGATCGGCGCCGATGCACTGCTCGAGCAAAGCGATGCCCCGCGGTGTCGTCTGCGCTGTAAGCGGATTCAGATCGACGGCGCGCAGCGCCGCGTCCAGGGCTTCGGCGGTGTTGGTCGCCGCGGCAGTGCCCACATCTCCGCTGCCGCTGATCACCATCGTCCCGTACACATCGAACACCACGGCGCGGATTCCGGGGATCGGATCGACGCGCGGCGACACGCCCGTCGGAATCGGCTCCAACGGCGAAAGCAACCGACGCATGGGATCGATCAGCGCCGCGCGCGGGTTGTCGGCATCGGTCTTATTCATGCACGGCTCGCAACATGTTGAACCGCTCGGGATCGAGGAAGACATCCAGCACCGCCGAGGCCGAATGCATCTCCACAGTCCCCGGCCCGGTCAGCAGCATGGCTCCGTAGAGATTGCGCAGTTGATGGGCGTAGCTGTTGGGATTGTATTGCTCGCGGACGATGGAGGCGTTTTTCTCGATGGTTTGTGCATCGCATGCGTCCGACGGATTCAACGAACCGGGACGGATCGCTTCCACCGCGCCCGGATCCGACTGCAACCGGCGGAGCACCGTTTCCTGCAGCGGTTCGTCGATGCGACCGAAATCGATACCCCCCTCCCGGCAGATCGAGCCGAGCGCCCGATCGACATGCCGGTATTCGCACGGCTTGCGGTAGGCGCGGCGCGTGGCGGCGAGCGACTGCTCCAGCCGCTCGGCCAAGGGCAAACCGTCGAACCAGCTTTCCGGGACGTCCAGGCGGTGATAGAGGTGGGACAGGTCGACGCCGTGCGCGCGAAAATCGTCGGTGATGTCCGGCAGGTTGCGCCCGACAATCGGTCGCTCGACCAGCCACGGCTCGAGAAACGCCAGTCCAAAACCTTCGGCGATCGACGTGGTGACCAAGGCATCGGCCGAGCGCAGGATTTGGCTGAAGGGCAGACCGCTGGTCAGCGTGTAATCGAATTCGATGTCGATTCGCTGCTCGTTGGCGAATTGTTTCCAGCGTTCGTAGTACGGTTTTTCGGTCGGCGAGGTGGCGGGCAGCGTCACGGCGAAGCGCTCGTCTTCGCGTCCCAGCAGCGTCCACAACAAAAACTCACCGAGGTTTTTGCGGCGAATCGCACGCACCGGATACAGGATGAACCGTCGGCTGTCGGTGCGCGGCGGGTCGGTCGCTTGTTCCGTCATCGGCGCGACCACCGGGTTGGATATGACGTGCAGAAGGTCCGGATCGAATCCCGCATCGATCAGCAAATTCCGGTCCCGCTGGTTCAACAAGCCGTAGTGCACGTGCTCGGCGCGCGGATAGAGCCAATCGTCCAGTGCTGAGGGATCACCGCCGCCCGTGGCGCCGATCAGGTGGCCGTAATTGACCGGTCGGCCGTCCTCGGCGAAATCGTGACATTGCAGCAGCAACCGGCATCCCTGCTCGGCCAAACGCTTGACGACGATCGGCAGCGCGCCGTTCTTGCCCACCGCGTGGTTGTGAACGTGCCAGAGGTCCGGGTCTTTGCCCAGCGCCGCGCGGGCCGCGGCGGTCATGCGGTCGTACAACAGGTCCGGGTCGGCCATGCGATTCGGCTCATCGTAACCCAGCCCGTCGACCACCACGGCCGAGCCGGCCAGCGGCGAATCATCCGGCGGGGCCTCCCCGACCATCACGGCCACGTTCACCCCGCGCTGCCGCAGCGCCTCGGCCGCGCGCTCCACCACGCGACTGACCCCGCCCGTCCGCAGGTGGTAATGCACGATGACCAGGGAAAACGATGAAGCCATATCTGAAGATTGTATGCGAATCAGCGTATTGGGGTGACACGAAACCGCGGGGATGACGGATGTGGACCGGTTTTTTCAAAACCGGCTATGTGATTGCATTTCGAGGCAATGACGTGACTCAAGACTCAGGACTCAAGCCCCTACCCATCCAACCCGAACTTCTCGCGGTACGCGTCGATCGTCTGCATGGGCGGGCGCTCTTCTTCGACGATCGGATGTTCGACCTGGCGGTAGTGATCACTGTCGGCCTGAAACTGGCGCAGCACGCGGTGGATGTCCTGCACGCCCTGGATTTTGCCCAGCTTCGTGGCGCGGTTGAAAAACGCCTGGAGAATGCCGAAGGCCATGCGGCCGAGGTCGATGGTGGGCTGGTTGCGGTGGACGCGCTGGTCGAGATCGGTCTGGGCGAAGGCATCGAGACCGTACTTGCTGTAGACATCGATCAGGTGGGTGGTCTCGACTCCGTAGCCGATGGGGAAGGCGATTTCTTGGAGCACCTCGCGTCGCACGGCATACTCGCCGCTGAGCGGCTGGATGATCGCGGTCAACTCGGGAAAGAACAGGGAAAACAGCGGGCGCGTGAGGATTTCGGTCACCCGTCCGCCGCCGCTGGGTCGCACGCCGGAGCTGAACGCCAACGGCCGATCGTAAAACGCCTTGACGTACTTGATCTGCGGCGAGTCGATGAGCGGCGCCACCAGGCCGTAGACAAAACGCGGGTGGATGTTGGCGATGTCGGCGTCGACGTAGACGATCACGTCGCCGGTGAGCTGGTAGATCGCTTTCCAGAGGTTTTCGCCCTTGCCGCGTTTGAAGCCCTGTTCGGGGAGAATGTCGGCGGAAAGGTAGGTATCGGCGCCGAACTGCTGCGCCACTTGCAGGGTTTTGTCGGTCGAGCCGGAATCGATCACGGCGATTTCGTCGAGCAGCGGGTAGCGGTCCATCAGTTCGCTTTTGAAGATGACCACTTCCTTGCCGATGGTGCGTTCTTCGTTGAGCGTGGGGATGCACAACGAGATGCGCAGGTTCTGCTCCTCCTTGGCCCGGACCATCTTTTTCAGGTCCCAGTACTCGGAGTGGTGGTGCGTATTGGCTTCGATCCACTGTTCAATCGACATCGCACAGCCCCTCGTCGATGGCGATCAACACGGCCAGCAGTTGCGTCAGGCCGGTGTACATCGGTTCGATCATGATGGCTTCGTTGGTTTTGCCGAGGTTGCGCCCGTTGGAGATGCCGAGGGTGACGGCGGGAATCTGGTTTCGGATGAACGCGACCAGCTCGCTGAGCGAGGGGCTGACCTGCGGCTCGATGTTCAGATTGTCCATGACGCGCCGGGTGATCTGGACGAGCGGATGGGCGAAGGCGATGCCGCCGGGCTCCCGCTGCGTGAC
The DNA here is from genome assembly GCA_028282685.1 of Phycisphaeraceae bacterium. Lineage (GTDB taxonomy): Bacteria > Planctomycetota > Phycisphaerae > Phycisphaerales > Zrk34 > JANQHK01. Next base: position 6,586 of record JANQHK010000130.1, on the reverse strand, counting down.
CACGTGGAACACCACGTTGGCGCGGGTGGTGACCACCATTTCGTCGACGATTTGCTGGATGTGATCGTGCAGCCGGCGGACCATGTCGGCCGATTCGCTGCGCACCTCGAAGCGCATCTCGGCGCGGTTGGGAATGATGTTGTAGGTGCTGCCGCTGTTGATCGAGCCGATGAGGATGGTGGTCTTGGGTTCGGCGGGCAGGGGAATCTGCTCGATGCGGCTGATGATGCGGTTGAGGATGCGGATGACGTGCGAAGCGCCGAATCGGCTGATGTCGTATTCTTCGGGGACCTCGACGATGATCTCGCCGCGGAGCATACCGATGGCGTTGTAACTGAGCCGGCCGAGTTGCGCCCCTTCCACGCACACGCCGTAGTCGATTTTCAACGGGCTGTTTTCCAGGAAGAAGCGCAGGCCCTCGAGGTCGCCGCGCCCCAGCGATCGGCTGGACCCCATCAGGACCAGATTGCTGCGCAACGCGATGCCCAGACGATCGAGCAGGGTGGGCAGGGTGGCCACGGCGGCCAGTCCCAGGGCGTTGTCGGCCACGGCGGGCCCGATCGCGTGATCTTCGTTGACGGAGATGGTGTGATCTTCGGTCCGGGCGAAGGCAGTGTCGCCGTGCGCGACGACGAGGATGTGGCGTTCTTCCTCGGCGCCGGGCATGATGCCCAGGGCGTTGTTGAGCTCGTCGGTGGAGCAGTTGACCAGGCCGCACTCGGCAAAACGATCCTGCAGGAAGCGCAGGCGGCGCTGCTCGTCGAAAGTCGGCGAGGGAATTTCGCCGATCATGACCAGGTTGGCCAGAAGCATTTCCTTGATTTGCGCCGCGGCGTCGCGAAATTCAGGCAAACGCCCCAGCAACCGCTCGATGGCGGGCTCACGCTGGGAATCGGCTTGGACCGGGCCAGGGGGCATCGGGTTCCCGTGATCGTTAAGTTGAAGGCGGCCGGACAATCGACCGAAATTGACCTTTAGAGCGACTACTATAGCATACTTGACGACCGGCGGGCGATGGGCGAGCTGGAGGCGGTTGAACGATCGATGTCACACCGAGTCGGATTCATCTCAACGCGGTTCGCCGGCAACGACGGCGTCTCCCTGGAGAGCGCCAAGTGGGCCCAGATTCTCTGGGAACTGGGGGGCCACACCAGCTACTGGTATGCCGGTCGGCTCGACCGCGCCGATTCGGTCAGCATGTGTGTGCCCGAGGCGTCGTTCAACCATCCGTTCAACGCCTGGATCAACAAGAACGTGATGAACCAGCCGAAGCGCTCCCGCGCGATGACCGGTCGCATCCACGACCTGACGGCTTATCTCAAGAGCACGCTGTACCGCTTTTGCGATAAGTTCGAGATCGACCTGCTGGTGCCCCAGAACTGCCTGACGATACCGATGCACGTGCCGCTGGGAATCGCGCTGACGGAGTTTATCGCCGAGACGGGCATTCCGACCATCGCCCACCACCACGATTTCTACTGGGAGCGGGAGCGGTTCCAGACGACGGGCGTGGACGATTACATCGACATGGCCTTCCCGCCGCGCCTGCCGACGGTCCAGCACGTGGTCATCAACCAGACCGCGCAGGAAGAGCTGGGCTGGCGCAAGGGCATTCCGGCGATGCTCTGCCCGAACCTGTTCGACTTTGAACACCCGGCCCCGGAGCCGGACGATTACTCGTCCGACTTCCGCCAGGAACTGGGCTTCGCCGACGACGATGTGATCATCCTTCAGCCGACGCGCGTGGTCGCGCGCAAGGGCATTGAGCATGCGATCAAGCTGATGCAGATGCTGTGCGATCCGCGTTACAAGCTGGTGATCACGCACGAAGCGGGCGACGAGGGCTACGACTACATGCACATGATCAGCGAGCTGGCCAACGAGTCGGGCGTGGACGTGCGTTTCATCGCCGATCGCCTGGCCGACCAGCGCCAGCTCGACGTCTCCGGCCGCAAACTCTACACGCTGTGGGATGTGTATCCGTTCGCGTCGCTGGTGACGTATCCGAGTCTGTACGAAGGGTTCGGCAACGCCTTGCTGGAGGCGATTTACTTCCGCAAGCCGGTGGTGATCAACCGATACGCCAACTTCGCGCGGGATATCGAGCCGCGCGGATTCCAGTTGCCGGCGATTAACGGCTTTGTCACACGCAAGACGGTGGAGCAGGTGCGTCGCCTGCTCGAAGACGAGGACCACAGCCGCGAGGTCACCGATTTCAATTACACCATCGCCACGCGCTTTTTCAGTTACGAAGTGGGCCGGCGCAAACTCAGCGCCCTGATGGCCAACGTGCTGATGGACTAACCGCCCACACAGGCAAACGCCATGGATCAGCTCAGTCGCGATCTGATGAACCGCATCGAATCCCGTTTCGCCCGGCTCTACGGCGATGCGCACGGCCAGTGCATGGAGCGGTTCCGGCTGTTGATCGGCTACTACGAACGCAAAAGCCCGGCAATCGGCCCCACCCGCTGGGACCAAGCCACCAACCTGCTGATCACCTACGCCCACACGATCCATCGGCCCGAAGAACCGCCGCTCGAAACGCTCAGCCGTTTCCTCGATGCCTACCTGCGCGGCACGATCGATCACGTGCACATCCTGCCGTTTTTTCCCTACTCTTCCGACGACGGATTTTCGGTCATCGATTACCGGCACGTCGATCCGAGCTGGGGCGACTGGGACGACATCGCTTCACTGGGCGAGCATTTCGGATTGATGTTCGATCTGGTGGTCAACCACTGCTCGCGCCACAGCGCCTGGTTCAGGGAATATGCCGCGGGCATCGCTCCGGCGCGCCACTATTTCATCGAGGCCGATCCCGAGGTGGATCTGTCGCAGGTGGTCCGGCCGCGTTCGCATCCGCTGCTGACGCGCATCGACACCCACATCGGCGAACGCTGGGTCTGGACGACCTTTTCCGACGATCAGATCGACCTGAACTTCGCCAATCCGGACGTGGTGTTCGAGTTTCTGGACATCCTTCTGGATTACGTTCGGCGGGGCGCGACGATGATCCGCCTGGACGCCATCGCCTACCTCTGGAAGCAGATCGGCACCGAGTGCATCCACCTGCCGCAGACGCATGAAATCGTCAAGCTGTTCCGCGATGTGCTGGAGCTGATGGCGCCGCACGTGATTCTGATCACGGAAACCAACGTGCCGCACGATCAGAACATCAGCTACTTCGGCAAGAGCGACGAAGCGCACGTGGTCTACAATTTCCCCCTTCCGCCGCTGCTGCTGCACGCCATGCAGCGCGGATCGGCCGAACACCTGACCGACTGGGCCGAATCGCTCCAGACCCCGCCGGTCGGCTGCACGTTCCTGAACTTCACCGCCAGCCACGATGGCATCGGTGTGCGTCCGCTGGAAGGGCTGCTCGATTCGTCGGAAATCGACTGGCTGATCGAGCGTGTCAAGAGCCAGGGCGGGCTGGTCTCGGTCAAGAGCAACGCCGACGGCTCGGTCAGCCCTTACGAGTTGAACATCACCTACCTCGACGCCATGGGCCAACCCGGCGAGCGCTCCGGCAAGGCCAAGGTCGAACGTTTCCTCTGTTCGCAGGCGATCGCCATGGTGTTGCGCGGTATTCCGGGCATGTACATTCATTCGCTGCTGGGCACACCCAACGACACCGCCGCCGTCCATCAGCTCGGTTATCACCGGGCCATCAACCGCCACACGTGGGACGAAACCGAACTGCTGGCGCAACTCGATCGTCGCACCACCACGCAGGGGCGTATCTTCCACGAGTACCGCCGCATGCTGGCGCTGCGTTCGGCCCAGCCGGCCTTCCATCCCGATGCGCCGCAGACGATTCTGCGTCCGCACCCGGCCGTGTTCGCCGTGCGTCGCACCAGCATCGACCGCCGCCAGATTATTGTCGCACTGAACAACGTGTCCGATCACCCGGTGACGTTGGACTTGCGTCAGACCGCGCCGAAGCTGGCCCAGCAGGGCTGCGTCGATCTGCTTTCCGCGGAGCAATTCAAAGGCGATGCTTTGGTGACGCTTGAGCCGCGCCAGGTCCGCTGGTTGACCGGCCTCACCCGCTGAGAGGGCGGCAAAACACCTCGCATCCGCAGCACCGTCCAATAAGGGTATACGGTTAAAGTGCGCAACCCCTACGACCGATGCGCTTATCAGAACATTCTTCTTCGGGAGGCGACGCCATGTACGGCACGACCTTACTCCGGGTTGTCAAGCTTGTGGCTTTCACGGGTTTGATCGGTTTGTGCGTAAACGGTCAAGCCCTGGGGGACACGGCGGATTACGTGGATGCGGCGGAGCCCGCGATCACCGAAACCGACAACGAAACTCTGGTCATCAATCCGTACGCCACCATGGACCTGGAGCAGTTGATGCAAACCCAGGTCACCTCCGTGGCCGGCGTGGCGCAGGATTGGTTCTACACGCCCGCGGCGATGTACGTCATCAACCGGGACGATGTGCGCCGGTCCGGCCTGCAGTTGCTGCCGGAGATCCTGCGCCTGGCGCCCGGCGTCACGGTCGGACGTTTCGACTCGCGCCAGTGGTCCGTCTCGATCCGCGGATTCGAAAGTATGTTTTCAAACAAGCTGCTGGTGCGCATCGACGGGCGAACCATCTACGATCCCACCTTCGCCGGCACCTTCTGGGATATCCAGAGCGTCCTGGTCGAAGATTTGGATCGGATCGAAATCGTGCGCGGCCCCGGCGCCACGCTGTGGGGCGCCAACGCGGTCAACGGCGTGATCAACGTGACCACCCGCAGCGCCAAGGACACTCAGGGCGGCTACGTCACCGGCATCATCGGCACGGAACTCGAACCCCTGGTCGCCGCCCGATACGGCGGGCAGATTGGCGAATCCACCTGGTATCGCGTCTGGGGCCAGTATCTCCAGCACGCTCCATACAAGGTCCTGGGGACCGATTTCGATCGCCCCGACGATTGGGAACTGTTCAGCGGCGGCTTCCGCATCGACCACGAATGGGATGATCACATCACCGCCACCGTCTCCATCGGCGGCCATTACAGCGATCGAATCGGTGAGGGAATTGCGGTGCCCGTTCCCGGCGCCGGGGTCGGCACCATGGATACGGAGGTGGACATCCGCGACGGCGAAGTGTCTGGATACCACATCCTCGGCCGCGTGGAGCGCGCCAACGCTTCCGACGACCAGGGATGGTCGCTTCAGGCCTATTACGATCGCACCAATCGCGTCGTCTTCTCAGGTCTGGGTATGTACCGCGACACCTACGATCTCGATTGGCGTCACAACATGCGTTGGGGAAGCGAGAAAGAACACGACACGGTGTGGGGATTGGGTTACCGCTACACCAGGGACTTTATGAATGACGGGCGATTTATCGAATTTCGTCCGCAATCGCACGGCTCGTCGCTGTTCAGCGGGTTTGTTCAGCACACCTGGAACCTGACCGACACGATCCACCTGATGGCCGGAACCAAGCTGGAGCACAACGACTATACCGGTGTGGAATGGCAACCCAGCGGGCGCATCTGGTGGACGCCGAACAAAGAGCATACGCTCTGGGCTGCCGCTTCACGCCCGGTGCGTACCCCCTCACGCACGGAAGACGATATCGCGCTGACTCTGGCACGCATCAACGGCGGCGGCGGATCGGTCATTCCCATTGACGCCATGGGCGACATCGGCATTGAGTCCGAGCGTTTGTTGTCATTGGAAGCGGGATATCGGGTCAAGCCGCTGGAGAACCTGACCGTCGATCTGGCCGCCTATCACAATCAGTACGAAGACATTGTGGGATTCGTCGCTCCGGGGGCTCCGCCCGGCAACCCGTACATGAACCTCGAAGGCGCCACCAGCTTTGGCATGGAACTGGCTGTGAACTGGAAGCCGCTGGACAACGTGAAACTTGAAGCGGTTTACAGTTACATCAAAATGGATCTCGATCGCAACGATACGACCATCGATGACTATACCCCCGAAAATCAGGTGCGGATCAGTTCCACCTACGATATCACCCCGGAGATTCAGTTGAATGGCGTCCTTTACGCCTGGGAAAATCCGGATTATCCCGTGCTTGACTCCTATGTGCGTCTGGATGCCGGCGTGACTTGGCACCCCACCAACAACCTGGAAGTGAGCTTCTGGGGACAGAATCTGCTCGACGACCAACACATGGAACAAACCAACCTCATCTTTACATCCACCCGCGTCGAAGTGCCCCGCTCTTTCTACGTGCAACTCACCTGGCGGTTCTGATCTTGTGATTTCGGCCCCCGCCGGCCGACAACAGCTCATCGGGCCCATGGACTTATGCCTGTCGGCAGCGGGAGCGATCCCTGTGCCAATGTTTGATCTCGGCAAGGACGGTATTTGGACAAAAACCAAACTCGTCGCTCAAAAGCGTTATTGCTGAAGATCGGCGCTGAGCTTGATCATCAGGTTCGAGACATTCTTGGCATCGTTACGCTCAAGACTTACAAACGCTGGATCAAGGAACAGGCCGAAGGCAGGGCTGCGGGGCGGTGCCGTCTGCGACTTCCCATCCGGTGGCTATCGTGGAGCTCGAGCCGGACGTGGGTTGATGGTTGAAACTGACGTAGTCGTAATCGTCG